>JAGAKV010000016.1 GCA_017625505.1 Clostridia bacterium
GGCTGAAGAAGAAAACGCTGCAACAGAAGAAAAGATTGAAACTGCTGTTGTAGTTGAAAACATTGACGAGCTTCAAGCAAGACTTGCAGAAGCTCAAGAAAAATTAAAAGCAAATGAAAAAGAGCTTCGTAAGTGCAAGAAAGAGTATATTCCACTCAGAAAAGTAAAAAATACATTAGTGAAAGACGAAAACAAACTTCGCAGAAAAGAAGCGCTTGTTGCAAAACAAAAAGTAGTTCTTTATGGCGTAAACAACTATGCTGATATCGACGAAGAGAAAGCAAAGAAACTGGCTGAAGATCTTGATCTTCTCGACGGACTTAAGCTTTCTGTTCAACATTGTCAGGAAGTTATGGAAAACAACAAAGAAAGATATCCACTTCTCGAGCAAATTTACAACCTTCTCGTAAGCAAAAATACAGAGCTTAAAGAAGAAGTGAAAAAATTGCAAGAAGCAATCTCAGGAAAAAAGTCTGACGAAGAATAAAAACTAAAAAGAAAAGTCACAAGAAAACTTGTGGCTTTTTTGTTTGTTTAATTTGCTGCGGCTTATTCAATATAGAGGAAGGTGGCAGTGCTTGCAATTACGTACTTTCAACAATCGCTTTGCTATTGATGAAAATAATGAGATGGTAGGACGGGTGAGTCTTATTTTACCTCCAATCGATAGGAGATTGCCCGTTTTTAATAAGAAAGTCGTTGCATTTTGAAAAGTGTTTGCATCCAAAGAACCCGCGATAAGAGGAGAGTGGGCTTGGATGAGGTGCTTTAAGTACAAGGTGTTGAGGGCCAATCAATGATTGATAGCTTTGTGCATAAGAGCCCCAAAGTAAGAAGACGATCGGCTCCTGTCTTTTTCCGACAATCTCGATAATCTTGCGGGTAAGTGTTTCCCAGCCTCTATCTTTATGAGAGTTTGCTTGTCCTCGGCGTACTGTAAGAACGGTGTTTAATAATAGAACTCCCTGTTTTGCCCAGCGCTGCAAATTACCATGCTTTTGACAAAGTATCCCCAGATCTGATTCTATTTCCTTCATGATATTTACCAGAGAAGGAGGAATTTGCACATTTTCTGGCACTGAAAAAGATAGTCCTTGAGCCTGCTCTGGTTCGTGATATGGGTCTTGTCCAATAATGACCACCTTGATTTTATCAAGCGGAACGTGGTTGAGTGCGTTGAAAATCTTATCTTGAGGTGGGTATATTGTAAAGCGGGCGTATTCTTGATCTAAAAACGCCTGCAGGTTTTTAAAATATTCTTTCTCGAATTCTGGTTTTAAAATGTCATACCAACTTTTTCTTATCTGTATCATGACTAAAGTATAGCAAAAAAAACCTGAAAAAGCAAAATAATTTGTCATGCTGTTGAAAAATTATTGTGGTATAGTTTTTGGTTTTTGTTTGTTAGGCGTTGTAATGCTCATCTTCCTTAAAAGGCAGGTTGTCAAGGGCGTCACAAAGATAGTATAGATGGTGCTTTTTAAAGAATTTATACAGCCGTGCGCTTTCTTTTTCGTCTCTAAATACATGCTGCAAATATTTGCCCCTTTTGAATAGGGAAATGCTGTCGTAAAGAGCGCGTTCTATATCAGCATTTTTGCTTGTTTTTAACGCCCATTGAACTGCTTTGGCGATGTCTTTTCCGCTGAGCGTGCTTGCTTCTTGCCTTAGTTTATCAAGATAGTCGTCGGCTATTTTGCTGTTATGAAATTCTTGTATGACGCTGCAACTGTTAAATTGGAAAATATTATGCAAAAATGTTTTTTGATCCCCAATTCCATAAACGTTAATTTCGTTTTTGAGTAGCTTCTCTTCTTGAAGTTTGCTTTCTTGGTGTAAAATTTCACGAAGTTCTTTCCTAAAATTTATCATACATTTAAGCGATGCTTTTCTTGCATCCTCTTCGTGAGCGCTGCGCAGGTAGAAAATGTTTTTAATATTTTCATCTTCAAGATATTGAAAAATATCAAGCTTAGCTTTGTCGTTTTTTGTAAAAAGATCAATGTAGGCGAAGGTTTCTTCATAGTCCGCACTTGTATTTTCGCTAGTTAAGTTGTTTACAATCTCTTGCTCTTTTCCTTGAAATAAACTGCTATAAAGCTGGGACTTTTGTTGATCGGTTAAAAGCTTTTGTTGATACTGACTAAAGCGATATTGAAGTAAGTGTTGGTTTTCATGTGCAACAGTTTGAAGTAGGGTGGTAAGAATGCTGTTTCGAGTTTCGATAAATGAAGCTTTGTCAAACTTGTCTTTATATTCAAGCATCTTTAAATATCTGAAGGTTTTAGGATCGCTTTTTAAGAGGTTGTTTAGATTGCCTGTATAAGCGTTTGGATCTAGTTTTCTTCTGCCCGGCATAGAAAACTTGGCTGCATATTGAGCTGTGCTGTAAAGCATTCCAATGTTGATTTGTACTCGTTCTTCCTCTTGTGCGCCGAAAATTAAGTCTTCTTGCTCCGATCTGTCAAATATCATATCTGGCAAGGTGTCAAGGCCTTTAAGTTGCGGTTTGGTGTATAAATCGCGAAAAAGATTAAATGCAAGTTCCACTTTGTCAAGATATCCATCCGTGATTTCGGTGGACTGATCGTTGTATAAATCAAGCAGCATTTTGTATAGATTTTTTACTTGTAGGGTTCTGTCACTCATAAAAAGACTCCTTATGCAGTTAATATAAACTTTTGCGAAAAAAAAGTCAAGGAATATTATGATGTGGGCTGAAATTATAAAAGAATTAGCTATTCTATTGAAAAATAATGCAAGATATGATATAATGAAAATATAAGGAGAGACAAATGGAAAGAAAAAAAGTGCCACTTTCTATAAGCCAAGTTGAAGCAATTGTGTATTCGATTGTCAACAACGATAAAGAGACATTTTGGTTGAAGGAAATTACCAAACAAGATCCTGAATCGTTGATTGGTGCTAATCTTGTGTTTCAATCAAAAGAAAAACCAGAGAGCACAATTCATATACATTTTAGCAAAAACAAGCTGTATGTTCATTTCAAAGATCACTATATCAAAATAAAACTTGTGGAAGCATTAATGCGAGCAATGCAGGATGTGGCGGCTGATGTTGTAAAGTTTCAAGATACGTTGGACGCCATCGAGCCTTTTGTGAAACAAGCAGAAAACTTGCAGCGTGAAGCATATGTTACGTCACTGCTTTCAAGGCTTTATGATGAAGACGGTGGTTTTAGATATGTTGATCCGATGAAAACGCTTAAAACAAACAAACTTTATGGAAAGGCAATGTCATATAACGCGCAAAAGGTCTTGATTGATTGTGGCGGGCATTATCAAAGGATTGTGCCAGTTCAAAAAAATAAGTTTAAACCGCAAAAGATTAAATTAAAAGATATCTACATTGTGGATTTAAACCCCATCTATGATGGTGAATTCGGCGGGAAAAGACCTTGTGTGGTAATGTTTGAGACTGTTGAAAAGGATAAAGATCCACTTTATTATGTTATGCCACTTACTCATGCCAGTTCAGAAGAGAAACAAGCGCAGGTTTTAGATTCAAATCATACAACCGTACTCAATGTGATAAAGGTGGTTTCTTCAGAAAGATTTGAAAGTAAGCTTGGCGAAGTTTCAGATGAAGCTTATATGTATCTTATTGCAAAGTTTGAAGAAAAAATCAAGTGCTATTCACCGCAGATGGGAAAAACTTGCTTGCTTCAAGATTTACCGAAAAAGGATATTCAGCTTGGTAAGGATTATGAGAAAAATGCGATTACTGATTACAGCGAATGCATCAAAAATGTAAAAATCCCAACGAATGAGCTGATTAGTGTAGTAAATCAGCGAATTGCCATGTTTTCAAAATACCAGTTTAAACGAGATGATAAGGGCGCTTTGCAAACAAGCATTTTTAAGAAAAAAGATTGCATGGTAGTCACATTAAATGCAGGCTCTAAGGATGCAACTTATCCTGAAGTGAAATTTTATTTTTATAAAAACAACGCTAGAATATCGGTCAACCATAAAGAAATTGGTTTTGATCCGGCTCTTACTATTTTATACTATACCTTTATGAGCGAGCGCTTTGAACATTTTGATTATGTTACCTTATACGGAATCGCATTACGTGAGAATGTAGGGTATATGAATAGGATTGGAAAAAATGATTTTGATGAAGAAACCTACGTCATGGAAAGGGCTGCTTTTGTGGAAAAATACCTTGCCTGCTTGGGATTAAGTTATGATGACATTCCAACATTGATAAAAAATGGAAGGGATGGCGTTGATGACTTGCAATTACACAGCTTAAGTGATTTAGAAATAGGGGACACAGAAAGCAATATAGATTAAAATAAAACACATTTTTTTCTGCGGTTATGGCTGTGAGCGTATAAAAACAAGTTATGCTGAAACTAACATATTAAAAAAGAACTTTATCGTTTTTGATAGAGTTCTTTTCTTATTGTCAAGGTAAATTATTTTAAAGCAAGGCTTGTTGCCACGGCTAGCGCAACTGTGGCGCCAACAATAGGGTTGTTGCCCATGCCGATAAATCCCATCATTTCGACGTGCGCTGGCACTGATGAAGAGCCAGCAAATTGCGCGTCGCAGTGCATTCTTCCCATTGTGTCTGTCAGCCCATAGCTTGCAGGGCCTGCAGCCATATTGTCTGGGTGAAGTGTTCTACCCGTGCCACCGCCTGATGCAACAGAGAAGTATGTTTTGCCATTTTCCATGCACCATTTTTTATAAATCCCGGCAACAGGGTGTTGGAAGCGTGTTGGGTTGGTTGAGTTTCCTGTGATTGAAAGGTCAACATTTTCATGCTTCATAATAGCCACACCTTCTGGCACATCGTAGGAGCCATAGCATCTTACTTTTGCTCTGTCGCCGCTAGAAAAGGCCTTTTCTTCTATAATTTTCAACTTGCCACTGTTGTGATCATATTTTGTGTTTACATAGGTAAATCCATTGATTCTTGAGATAATGTAAGCGGCATCTTTGCCAAGACCGTTGAGAATAACATTAAGAGGTGTTTTTCTTACCTTGTTTGCGCTTGTAGCAATTCCGATTGCGCCTTCTGCAGCGGCAAAACTCTCATGTCCTGCAAGGAAACAGAAACATTTGTTTTTCTCATCGAGAAGCATGCTGCCAAGACGGCCATGCCCAAGCCCGATTTGACGTTCGTCAGCCACCGATCCTTTGATGCAATACGCTTGCAGGCCTTCGCCAAGGCACAGTGAAATTTCTTTAGCAGCTGTTGTGTTTGTTTTGATTGCAATTGCAACGCCAAGCTGATATGCCTTGACAGCATTGTCGAAACAAATAGGTTGAATTCCTTTAACAATTTTTTCAACATCGATACCTTTTGAAAGGCAAAGTTTTTCAGCTTCTGCAAGAGATGATATTCCATATTTTGCAAGCGTTGCTGCAATTGAAGTGATTTTTGTTGTTTCTTCCATTATTTCACCTCCCTAGGATCGATAAAACTTACGCCTTCACTAAATCTTCCATAAGTTTTGGTGGTCTTTTCAACGGCGTCTTTAAGATCTACGCCTTCTCTAAGCATTTTCATTAAAGAGCCGGTTGAAACGTATTGATAACCGATAATTTCGCCTTTATCGTCAAGAGCTTCTTTTGTGATGTAGCCTTCAGCGAGGTTTAAATATCTTGTTCCGATTTCCTTGTTTGAATACACAGTTCCCACATTGCTGTTGAGGGTTTTTCCAAGGTCTTCAAGGGCAGAGCCTACGGCAAGCCCGTTTTCTGAGAATGCTGATTGACTTCTTCCATAAACAAGTTGCAAGAAAATTTGTTTCATTGCATCATTGATGGCGTCGCATACAAGATCGGTGTTGAGTGCTTCAAGAAGCGTTTTGCCGGGCAGAATCTCGGCAGCCATAGCCGCAGAGTGTGTCATGCCAGAGCAACCAATTGTCTCGACGAGCGCCTCTTTGATGATTCCGTCTTTTACATTTAATGTTAGTTTGCAAGTGCCTTGCTGTGGTGCGCACTTTCCGCAACCATGAGAAAACCCGCAAACTTGTTTAATATCTTTTAATTGCACCCATTTTGCTTCTTCTGGAATAGGAGATGGGCCAAAACCTTCCATATTAATTGGACAACTCATAAATTTTCCTCCATAAGGTTATTTTACCCATTGCCGCAGAAAAGTGCAAACAAAAACATAAAAATTATTGACAATGTTGACAAAAGCGGTTATAATAATTTCATAATCAAGATGGTGGGATAAACCAAGTAGTTTTATATTTAGATCGGAAGAGCACACGTCTGAACTCCAGTCACCCTCTA
>JAGAKV010000017.1 GCA_017625505.1 Clostridia bacterium
AAGCGAGATTGCTGAGAGAAGCAATGGTAGAATCAACTTAAAGAAGCCTAGTGTATATTCCAATCTGACTAGAATGGAAAAACAGGGCTATATTTCTTCCTATTTACAAAATAGCGATTTTGGTCCAAATAGAAAATACTATTCACTTACTGATGCAGGAAGGGAATTTTATCAAGAATTGAAAGACTATTTTGACCGAAACAATATTGATGTTTTTAAGGATTTCAATGATGGAGATACAATGGATATTGCTCCATCGCAGATTTTGTCATCATCTGGTCAGGAGGAAGAAATTGAGGATGTTGCCGAAGAGGAAGTTGATATAAAGCTAAATGGCTCTTCTGATGAGGATTTCTTTGATTTCTCTTTTGCGTCGGAAAATGAGATTATTGCTGAGGAAGATGAAGACGAGTTTACATCTGACATTGAAGATGAGTCCCCTGCTGAAGAACAGCAGGATGATGACAAAGTTACTGCAATCACAGAATCCCCTGCTCAACAATCAGCGACATTTGAGCATGTATCCCCTGCTCCACAACAAGAGGCTACTGCTGATGTAAATAAATATTCAATCAGGCAAGCCCTATTGCACCATGAGGATAAGCCTGGTGAACAGCCAACTACCGATGGTGGTGTGTTTTTAAGTCAAGAAAGCGCAGATGAATACAATAAAAGGATATATGACATTTCAAAAGATATCAATAGGTATAGAAAAAAGAGAAGTTTTGCAGAAGATCAAATTTCAATGGCAACGGCTGACGCTCTTGTTGCATCTAAAGAGAAAATGCAAACCAACATTGATGATTTTAAAAATGCTCTTCTTCAAAATAAGGAAAAATATCAAGATCAACGTTTTAATAAAGACGAATTTGATAGGCATATGACTTATAGATATGACAGAAATTCACTGAAAGAAACCCCACAACAAGAACAAGCTGTTGAAGAAATTAAGAACGATGCCGTGTATATTACAGGGCATCTTAATTCGGAAGATATTGAAAAGCCTCGAAAAATAACACCTCCTCAACTTAAGATTGTCTCACAAAACAGCAAAGAGACCAAACTTCCTGCACCAAAACGTGATGCAACAGTAGATCCATCTCATAAAGAGATTTTGAGTAATCTTTACTGCAAAACAAAGGATTCGATATGTGAGGAGCGGGAAGATGCGCTTTATGACTATAATGATTTGCAGGATTATTATAAAAATCAGGAGATATCATTTAGTATCTATCAAAAGCCAGCTCACAAGCTTAAGCATAACACCAACAAGCTTTACATGATTGTAAGCATTATCCTCTTTCTCGTTGAGGCCGCTTTCTCAGTGGGAACATATTTTATATTAAAAAGTTTTGACTATGTAAAAAATTCCACTAGCTTTCTTTATATACTACTACCTGCACTGCTGCTTATCGATATGATTGTTATGATTTTTAAATATAAACAGTCAAGCGGTTGGTTGCCAAGAAGCATTATGCCGCAGTGGTTGATGTGGCTACTATATCTTCTATCAACTGGGGCTGTTGTTGGCTTAAATTTCGCTTTTGGGTGCACTCTTGATAATTTTATCCCATATATGAATACGTTGATTCTGCCTATAATATTTGTTTTTATTGTATTTCCATGCAGATTTTATTCAAACAGAATCGCAATCATACGACACTGGAAATAAAGAAAAACATGAGATTATCTCATGTTTTTTTGTGGCTTGATGTAGTGAGAGATTAAGTCAATCAGCATAAATATAATAATGAGGATGAGTGATATCATAAAAATTGCGGAGATCGAATTGTTGAAAAGGCTGCATAGAAGTGTTATTGCCCCTGCTGAGATAAAGGCGCCAACCGCGATTGATAGGAAACAATAGTGTATCTTGAGATTTGATAACCCACCAATTAAACTCCCCGACCAAACGCCCGTTAAAGGAAGAGGAATTGAGACAAAACCTGCAAGGGCTACATATTTCTTCAACTCTCCTTGATTCTCCATTTGAGCCCCCCTTATAGCGTATTTTTGGAGGAATTTAGAATGTAATACCAAAGCTGTATGTTTCTTTATCCTGCGGCTAAGCAACATGGCAAAGTAGCAAGGTAAAATGCTGCCAAGAAAAGCCAGAAGAAACGCGGATATTGGGGAGATCGCATTTGCTCCCCAAATGGCTGAATTCATTGCTAGCGGGATTGCAATTTTACTTTCTAGTGTTGGAATCATTGCAACGATAAGCACGGCTAGCCACACGCATGATTCAAAATTATGTGCAAAAAAATCGATTATACCATTCATGGTATAAATATATAATTGAAGATAATAATTTATGACAAAAAATAACAGGCGTTTGCCTGTTATTTTGCTGTATCTGTAAAACGATTTTCGCGAATAACCACGACCTTAATTTGACCTGGATATTGCATTTCTTGTTCAATCTTCTTTGCAATATCTTTAACAAGGAATACGGCATCGCTGTCGTTGATTTGGTCTGGTTTTACAATAATACGAACTTCTCTACCCGCTTGAATTGCGTAGGACTTTTCTACGCCCTTAAATCCATTACAGATTGTTTCAAGCTGCTCAAGACGTTTGATATAGTTCTCAAGGTTTTCGCGTCTTGCCCCTGGTCTTGAGCTTGAGATTGCATCAGCTACCTGCACGATAATTGCTTCAACCGAATTAAATGGCACTTCGCCGTGGTGAGCATGAATGCAATGAATAACTGCCTCGGATTCTTTATATTTTTTTGCAAGATCGATACCAATCGCAACGTGCGTCCCTTCGATTTCATGATCGAGCGCCTTACCGATGTCATGTAAGAAACCGCCGCGTTTTGCAACTTGAACATTTGCGCCAAGTTCTGTGGCAAGAAGCCCTGCGATGATCGATGTTTCAATACTGTGCTTTAAGCAGTTCTGGCCATAGCTTGTACGGTATTTAAGTCGCCCCATAATCTTAACTAACTCTGGATTAAGGTTGTAAATTCCAACATCGTTGCAAGCGCTTTCCCCCGCCTCTTTAATAATTTTGTCAACGTCACGAGTTGCTTTTTCAACGATTTCTTCAATTCTTGCTGGATGAATTCTTCCGTCTACAATAAGCTTTTCAAGACTTAGTCTTGCAATCTCTCTTCGGATTGGATCAAAACTTGAAACTGTGATAGCTTCAGGTGTATCATCAACGATAAGTTCAACACCTGTTGCCGCTTCAATCGAACGAATGTTACGGCCTTCTCTTCCGATGATTCTACCTTTCATTTCGTCATTAGGAAGGGCTACTGTTGTGATTGTCATTTCAGAAGAAAGGTCGGTTGCGCATTTTTGAATTGCCCCAACAACAATATCTGTTGCAATTTTGTCGGCCCTTTCTTTTGCATCATCCTCAATTTGTTTAATTAGGATTCCTGCATCCTTTTTTGCTTCTTCGGTTACGCTTTCAATTAAAATGTCTTTTGCTTCTTTTTTAGATAAGCCTGAGAGTTTTTCGAGTTTTTCAAGCATTTGCTCTCTAATCTCATTTTGCTCTTTTAATTGTTCTGTAATTTTTGTTTTTTCATTTTCAAGCTGAGTCTTGTCGTTTTCAAGTTGTCCAGCTTTTGCATCCAAAAGAGTCTCTTTTTTAGTAAGATATTCCTCTCTTTGGTCAAGACGTTCTTCTTGTTTTTGAAGTTCGCCTCTGCGTTCTCTTGCTTCGCTATTTGCCTCATCTTTAATTTTTTGGGCTTCTTCTTTAGCTTCAAGAACGGATTCTTTTTTAATGCTTTTTGCCTCTGCGTACGCCTCTTCAATAATCTTTACAGCATTTGACTTGCTGTTTCCAATTTTTTTGTTTAAGAGTATTTTATAAACGAATGCACCTACAACAAGTCCTGCTACAAGTGCAATAACTCCACTTACTACTCCGGCGATTACAGCAGCATTGCATAAAATTCCTATACTGCTCATAATTTCCCCTTTTAATGATAGGCTCAGCCCATCACAAAAAGTATAAACCATAACGCATATAAATGTCAATTGATTTCCCACAATAAAAAAGACTTTTTTGTTAAAAGCCTTTTATGTTTTTATGTTGTATTGTTAAACACATTATTCAATTGATGATGTTTTTATATCGTCAAATTGTTAAAATCTTGATTTAGATAAATCATAATTTGACATGTATTCTTCTTTAAATTCTTTAAATCTTCCATCTATAATTGCCTGTCTACACTCTTTTGATAGTTGAACGAGATTGTAAAGATTATGAATAGAAAGAAGTTCTGCTCCCAGCATTTCATCAGCATTGATTAGGTGCCTAATATATGCCCGAGTGAAGTGCTGACAGGTGTAGCAACCGCAGCCTTCTTCAATTGGGCGGAAATCATCTTTGTATTGAGCATTTTTCACCACGATTTTACCCTTTTTCGTGAAGGCGGTGCCATTTCTTGCGATTCTTGTAGGAAGTACACAATCCATCATGTCTACCCCACGCGCAAACCCTTCAACAAGGCAATCTGGAGAGCCCACTCCCATTAAATAACGAGGCTGATTTTTTGGTAACAATGGATTGAGATGGTCTAATATGTCATACATTACAGACTTCTCTTCGCCGACAGACAATCCTCCAATGGCTATGCCGCATTTAGCGTAAGGCAGACAGTCTTCTACACATTGTGTTCGTAAGTCCTTAAATACATTGCCTTGAACAATTGGGAAAAGCATTTGATTATCGTTTTTATGAGCATTATAGCAGCGTTCTAGCCAAAGCTTTGTTTTTCTGCGTGCTTCAACCGCTTCTTGATAACTGCAGCCTGCCTCAGTGCATTGATCAAACGCCATAATTATATCAGCTCCAAGCGCTTCTTGTATTTCCATATCTTTTTCAGGTGTTATAAAATGTTTAGATCCGTTGATATGCGATCGAAATTCCACGCCATCATCAGAGACTTTACGAAGTTTTGATAGCGAAAAGACTTGAAAACCGCCGCTATCCGTCAAAATTGGTTTATCCCAATTCATAAATTTATGAAGACCACCTGCTTGTTTGACCAGCTCATGTCCTGGACGAAGATATAGATGATATGTATTGGAAAGTATTATTTGGGCGCCTAGCTGTTTAAGCTCCTCTGGTTTCAGCCCCTTTACTGTGGCTTGTGTGCCAACAGGCATAAAGATTGGTGTTTCAATATCGCCATGTGGAGTGTGTAAAATGCCGGCACGCGCACCTGTGTCGGGACATTCTTTGATAAGTTCAAAACTAAATTTTTCAGTCATTTTGTTCTCCGTATTCAATATATTGTGTGATGTTTATCATACATACTACAGTCTATTGTATTTATTGTATCAACATTGCATCGCCGAAAGAGAAAAATCTATAGTTTTCTTTTACTGCAGTGTTATAGATATTCATGGTTTGATCATATCCCGCAAAAGCAGAGACAAGCATTATGAGTGTGCTTTCAGGAAGATGGAAGTTTGTTATAAGTGCATCAACCACCCTAAATTTATAAGAAGGATAGATAAATATTTGAGTTTCTCTTCTTTGAGGAGTGATTTTTCCATTTTCGTCTGCGCAACTTTCAAGAACGCGCACAGATGTTGTTCCAACAGCAATAATTCTGCGCCCTTCCTTCTTTGCTTGATTGAGGATTGCTGCATTCTCTGCGCTCATTTCAATGTACTCACTGTGCATCTCATGATTTAAGATGTTATCTTCTTTAACAGGCCTAAAGGTTCCAAGCCCCACATGCAGTAGAACTTCGACGAGTTGAACGCCCTTTTCTTTAAGTTTGGCAAGCAGTTCTTTCGTAAAGTGAAGTCCAGCAGTTGGCGCCGCAGATGAGCCTTCAACTTTGGAATAGACTGTTTGATAACGCTCTTTATTCTTTAATTTTTCGTGAATATAAGGTGGAAGTGGGACCTGCCCAACTTCGCTGAGTCTGTTTTCAAACACACCATCAAAGATAAATTTGATTTTGCAGCCGCCATATTCACCTTTTTCGAGAATTTCACAGGCAAGGTTTTCACTGAACGTGACAATAGTTCCTTCTTTTAATCGTTTAAAAGGCTTTGCAATTACTTCCCAATCAGTGAGGTTTATACGTTTTTGCAGTAAAATTTCAATTTTTGCTCCTGTGTCTTTATAGCCAAACAGCCTAGCAGGCAAAACACGTGTGTTGTTTACTACAAGCACATCACCTTTTTTGAGATAATCTGTAATGTCGTAAAAATGCTTGTGATTGATTGTGTTATCTTGCTTATTAAACACCAAAAGCCTAGAGTGATCCCTAGGTTCTACTGGTGTTTGCGCAATAAGCTCTTCTGGTAAATTGTAGAAGTAGCTGCTTTTTAGAAGTAAATCTTTATTGTTAATATTGTTTTCCATATTCTTCACTTTTAATTTTGATTTGGCATGTCAATGCCGAAATGTTTATAAGCCGGTTCAAGAGCAATTCTTCCTCTTGGCGTTCTTGAAATAAACCCGAGTTGTAGTAGATAAGGCTCATACACGTCTTCAATTGTTGTTGCATCTTCACTGATTGTTGCAGCCAAAGTGTCAAGACCAACAGGCCCACCGCCAAACTTTTTGATGATTGAAAGCATAATCTTTCTGTCGATTGTGTCAAGTCCAAGCTCATCAATTTCCATCACTTTGAGCGTTTTCTCGGCGATATCTTTTGTCACGTGCCCTTCTCCTATAACTTGCGCATAGTCACGAACGCGTTTGAGCAGTCTGTTGGCAAGACGAGGTGTACCGCGAGAACGCTTTGCAATTTCAAGGCTGGCTTCGTTGTCCATACGCACGCCGAGAATACTTGCAGAACGATTGATAATTACTTGCAACTCCTCTGGTGAATATAGTTCAAGTCTACAAAGAACACCAAATCTGTCTCTAAGAGGATTAGTCAGCATACCTGCCCTAGTTGTTGCTCCAATTAGAGTGAATGGCTTGATTTTAAGGCGCATATTGCGGGCTGATGGGCCTTTTCCTACGATAAAGTCGAGCGCAAAGTCTTCCATTGCTGGATATAAAATTTCTTCTACAGTTTTGTTGAGTCTATGAATTTCATCAATAAACAAAACATCATTTTGATTGAGGTTTGTCAGAATTGCCGCAAGATCGGCTGCGTGCTCAATGGCAGGCCCTGACGTGATTTTAATTTGACTACCCATTTCATTTGCTATAATATGAGACAGTGTTGTTTTTCCAAGTCCAGGAGGACCGTATAAAAGTACATGGTCAAGACTTTCTTTTCTTTCTTTTGCTGCTTGAATATAGATTGAAAGTGCGTCTTTGACTTTAGTTTGTCCTATGTATGAATCCATGGAGGTTGGACGTAGTGAGTTTTCAATTTCGGCGTCAGTTAAATTTTTTGTACTAGTAATAAATCTTTCGTGATCTTCAATCATCCTTTATACCCCCTTAATGCTTTAGATATAATTTCCTCGGCAGATGCATTATTTACGGCGTTTGACCGTGCAAGCATATAGGCATCATTTTTATTGATTCCAAGGCTGATAAGCGTATCTGTAGCCATTTGTACTGCGTCTTCGTCATAGTTGTTGTCGATTGAAACTTGTATCATAGCACCTGAGATTGGTGAAAGCTTGCCCTTAAGTTCAAGGCACAATCTTTCAGCTGTTTTCTTCCCAAGCCCCTTAACTTGTGAGAGCATCTTATAATCGTGGTTTATAATCGCAACTATAAGGTCGGACGTATTAAGCCCAGAAAGTATTGTGATTGCCATTTTAGGGCCAATTCCGCTGACAGATATAAGATGATAAAAGAGATTGCGTTCTTCAATCGACGAAAAACCATATAGGCTTATGTCATCCTCTCGAACTGCCATATGCGTATACACTTTTACACTACTTCCCTGCATTGGCAGAGAGGCATTAGTCGCGTTTGAGACATTAAGCTCAAACCCTACACCATTCACATCCAAATATAATAAGTTTTCTCTTTTTTCTTCTATAGTTCCTACAAGGAATGAAATCATTTTGTTCTCCTTATCTTTTAAACTTTATTTAGGTTTAACATTGGGCTTGTTTGGCTATGGCAAATGGCAACTGCTAAAGCGTCAGCCGCATCATCAGGTTTTGGTATAGCGCTAAGTCCGAGAATTGCTTTAACCATATACTGCACCTGTGCTTTTTCTGCCCTTCCGTTGCCTGTGAGGGCCTGTTTAATTTGAAGTGGCGTGTATTCGTAAATATTGCCGCAGTATTTTTGGCAGGCCAGCAAAATCACACCTCTAGCTTGTGCCACAGGAATAACAGTTGTTTGATTTTTAAAATAGAATAACTCTTCTACCGCTGCAACGTCAGGTTTATACTTCTCGAAAAGATACTTTAAACTGCCGTCAATTGTTTCTAGTCGCACAGGCATACTGTCTTCTTTTGGCGTTGTAATCACGCCATAATCAACTAATATGTCCTTTTTGCTTGTATCTATCACTCCAAATCCTACAATCCCATACCCAGGGTCTATTCCTAATATAACCATGTGTTTATTTTACAACAAATTAATTTAATAGTCAAACATTATACTATAAAAGCCAATAAAAAACACTCAAATTTTATTTGTTTGAGTGCATATATTGATGCTATATTAATCTTCATCTGGAAGTTCTACGTTGTGATATACTTGTTGAACATCATCAAGGTCTTCAAGAGTTTCAATCATTCTAGTAAACTTAACAACCTTTTCTGCATCGAGTTCAACATAGTTATCTGGAACCAGTGTTGTTTCGCTGCTTAAAACGCTGTACCCAGCTCCTTGCAAGCCTTCGCTCACCTCTGTGTGTTTGTTTGGTTCTGTGATAACTTCGCAATAGTCGTCATAGTCAACAATGTCAACAGCGCCAAGATCAAGTGCTGCAAGCATAAGCTCGTCAACATCAAGACCTTCAGTTTTTTCAACTTCTACAAGGCCTTTGTTGTTGAAAAGATAGCTTACGCAGCCATTTGCTCCAAGAGCTCCGCCAAATTTATCAAATGCATGGCGAACATCACCTGCAGTTCTATTTTTGTTGTCTGTTAAGCATTCAACAATAACAGCAGAGCCGCCCATTCCATAGCCTTCATAAGTACAGCTTTCGTAGTTGACACCAGCAAGCTCACCTGATGCCTTTTTGATGCTTCTTTCGATTGTATCGTTTGGCATATTGCTTTGTTTTGCTTTTGCAATAACATCCCTAAGACGTGGGTTAGAGTTTGGGTCAGA
>JAGAKV010000018.1 GCA_017625505.1 Clostridia bacterium
AACGAACTTGTTAAAATGTTAGAAGAAGAATTTGGCGTTAGCGCTGCTGCTGCAGTAGTTGCTGGCCCTGCAGCTGGTGCTGCCGCTGCTGCAGAAGAGAAAACTGAATTCACAGTTGAACTTGCTGAAATCGGAGCAAACAAAATCAACGTTATCAAAGTTGTTAGAGAAATCACTGGACTTGGACTTGGAGAAGCTAAAGCTCTCGTTGAGTCAGCTCCAAAGGCTATCAAAGAAAACGTTCCAGCAGAAGAAGCTAAAGCTATCGAAGCAAAACTTAAAGAAGCTGGCGCAACTGTTAAACTTAAATAAGTCAAATAAAAACATGAATATTGCGAAAAAAAGCCACGACAAGTCGTGGTTTTTTTATATTATTTTTTTTCCTAAACTTTTCAGATATGCATAATATTCACTATCAAAATCAAAATCCTTTGGTAAGTTTTCAATGCAATAGCGTACCGAATAGTTTTTGCCATAGGTTTGCTGTTGTATTTTCAATGCTTTTTCATATATTGGGACTCTGATTGCAACATTTGGATATGTATTTTTTAGCACCCTAACATAGTCAATCACATATTGCGGCACTCCATAAATACGTAAATCCAAATCCTCCTCTTCTATTCCAAAAACTTTCATTTTTCACCTCCTTAAGTTTTATCTTTATTATTATAAAAAAATAAAACGTTCTTGTCAACAAAATAACCCCTGTTGGAGTGCATAATTTTTATCTATATGATTTATCATTTAAATATGATAAATGACTTTATATCCCAACGAATTGCAAGTCTTAGGCTGTCAAGACGTATTTCTGCAAGAAAATTAAGTGTAGATCTTGGACAAGGACGCAATTATATTAATAACATAGAGAATAAACAAAGCAAAATCTCTACTGATGGTTTAGCCGCTATCTGCGATTATTTTGAAATTTCTCTGTCTGACTTTTTTGACAGCAAGACGGAATATCCTCTGCAATATCGCGAATTGATTGAAGAACTTAATAAACTTGACACAATTGAGCTTCAAAAAACACTTGATGCAATCAAAGAATTGATTAATAATAAAAAATAAATACAAGAAGCAAGCAAAGAATTGATTAATAATAAAAAATAAATACAAGAAACAATCAAAAAATTGATTAATAAAGAGAATAAATACAAGAAGCAATCAAAGAATTGATTAATAATAAAAAATAAATACAAGAAACAAGCAAAGAATTGATTATAAAGAATAAATATAAAATTGTGAATTAGAATAAAAATCGCCTCCTTTGTGTAAAGGGAGGTGCCTCTGAAAGAGACGGAGGGATTGTCAAACAAGCATGCAACGAAAACATAACAAAAATCTCGTGCCAAACGCAAAATACTTGCGAAAAAACATGACAAAAGAAGAAAAACATTTATGGTATGACTTTCTAAAAGATTATCCTATTCGTTTCACGAGGCAAAAAATTTTAGGCAAGTACATTGCCGATTTTTATTGTGCAAAAGCAAAGATTGTCGTCGAGTTGGACGGCTCACAACACTTTATGGAAGAAGGATTAAGGCATGATGAAGCCCGCACCACCTTTCTGGAACAATATGGCATCGCTGTTTTGAGAATAACAAATGCGGAGATTACAAACAATTTTAGCGTCGTTTGTCAGTATATTGATATTAAAGTAAAACAATCCCTCAGTCAGCCAAGCTGACAGCTCCCTTTGCACAAGGGAGCCTTTTTCTCCTTTATACAAGGAAGCCCTTTTGTACTTATAGATTTTGACATCAAGGTAAAACAATCCCTCAGTCAGCCAAGCTGACAGCTCCCTTTACACAATGGAGCCTTTTTTTACTTTGCACAAGGGTTCGCTTTTGTACTTATAACTATCGACATCAAGGAAAAACAATCCCTCAGTCAGCAAAGCTGACAGCTCCCTTTACACAAGGGAGCCTTTTTTTTACTTTGCACTAGTGAGCCTTTTCCCCCTTATACAAGGGAGCCTTATTGTAATTTAGATTTTGCTCTAAAAATTTCATTGTTAAAATTCAAAAACAACATTTTTCCCCTTATTGATTGGACTCTAGAATTTCACTGCTAGATTGGACTCTAGAATTTCACTGTTGGAATTAAAAAAAAACTAAGGATTTCCCTTAGTCTTTTTTATCATCAAGAAACATTTAGGTTTCTATTTTCTTAAAATATCGTATCCGTCTTTTTTGTCTTTAATCACATAGCCATTGCTGTCAATTTCGCCGCGAAGCTGATCTGCCACTGCCCAATCCTTTGCAAGTTTTGCCTGCCAACGTTTTTCAGCAAGGTCTTTGATTTCTTGTGGAATATCATTTTCTTCCTCAAGATTTAATCCAAGAACTTGGTTGAATTTTTCAAGCGCCAGATACACATCGCTGCTGCGCTCCTCTTTCAGCATTTTTTGCACAACCGCAATCGCCTTAGGCATATTAAGGTCGTCATTTATACTGTCAAGAAACTCTTGTTGATAAGCCGAAGTATCAACTTTTGCGTTTCCGTTTTTATGTTCTTTTGCAAGGTTTTTGATTGACTTAAGTGTGTTTTTCGCCATATCAAGTGAATCAAAAGTGAAGTTTTGTTGTTTTGAATAGTGAGCAAGGAAATAGAAGAATCTAAAGTCCTCTGCCGAGTAGCCTTTTTTCTCTAAATCAGCAATTGTATAGAGGTTGCCAAGGCTTTTACTCATCTTACCACCGTCAATTTGCAAAAATTCTAGGTGCATCCAAGCGCTGACAACTTGGTGGCCATAAAAGCAGTTGCTTTGGGCAATTTCATTCTCATGGTGAACTGGTTTGTGATCAATTCCACCAGTGTGAAGATCGATATACTCCCCTAAGTATTTATCTCCAATAACTGAGCATTCAATGTGCCAGCCTGGATACCCCATTCCCCAAGGGCTTTCCCACTGCATAATATGTTCCTTTGGTGCTTTTACCCACAAAACGAAGTCATATGGAGAGCGTTTTTCATCGTCAACTTCAATTCTTGCGCCGGCAAGTTTCTCGCGAATATCCATTCCGCTGAGTGCCCCATATGCTGGAAAGCGTGCGATATCAAAATATATTCCTTTGCTTGTTTCGTAAGCATAGCCTTTTTCGATGAGCACCTTAACAAACTCGATCATCTCATTTATTACGCTTGTTGCAGGAACAATGTTTTCTGGAAGGTCGATGTTAAGTTTTTTTGCATCCACCATAAAAACATCAGTATAAAATTTTGCAATCTCCCAAGGCGATTTGTTTTCTCTTTGAGAGGCAACAAGCATTTTATCGTCGCCTTCATCCGCGTCGCTTGTAAGGTGACCAACGTCGGTGATATTCATAACGCCGTTGATTTTGTATCCATTATATTTAAGCACTCTTCGTATGTTGTCCATAAAAAGATATGCTCTAAAATTTCCTATATGAGGGAAATAGTAAACAGTTGGCCCGCAGCTGTACATATTGACAATGCCTGCCTCTTTTGTTTTTAGTTCTTCATTTTTTCTTGTAAGTGAATTATAAATTTTAAGCATAAAAAATCTCCTATTAAATAATCTTGTTTAAAAATCTGCTTAAACTATCAAGGTTTTGTTCGATTTCAAGAGGTGTTGCTCCTAAATTTTTAGACACCTCACCAAGATAGTTGTTAAGCTCGTCTCTGCCTTTTTGCGTCAATTCAATGACACGACATCGTCTGTCCATGTTTGATTTTTTGATAACAAGACAGCCCTCCTTCTCAAGAGCGGCACTCATAAGAGCGAAATTTGTCTTTTTAATCCCTAGTTTTTCAATAATCATGCTGATTGAAAGATCTTGATAGAGGTCACTAAAGAAGAGTATTTTCATTCTCAAAATACTGCCCTCTCTGTTTTTCTTAATCAAATTTTCAAGCAATGATTCAATTTCTATGATTTTTTCTGCTGTTTTCATGTCCTTCTTCTCTTTATACCCTTCTAGTATATAAAAAATTAATTAGAAAAGCAAGTATTTTTAGTTGATTTTCGTCTTATTTATTATTAAAATATAAATATGAGAATTGAAGGACCTATTGAAGAGATTATATTCCGTAACGAGCAGAATGGCTACTCTGTGTTTGTTGTAGACTTTAAATCAACCCCTGTTGTCTGTGTTGGAAAGCTTTTAAACGCAAATATCGGCGAAAACTTGGCGCTTGAAGGCGAATATGTCAACAACGCAAAGTATGGCTATCAGTTTGCTTTTACTTCTTATGAAATCACACTGCCCACCTCTCTTGCAGGAATTGAGCGTTATCTTTCGTCCGGCCTTATCAAAGGCGTTGGCCCTGTAACGGCAAGAAACATTGTCAAGCACTTTAAAGAACAGACATTTGACATAATTGAGATGAGCCCTACCAGCCTCGCCGAAGTAAAAAATATCTCTCTTAAAAAGGCGCTTGAGA
The DNA here is from genome assembly GCA_017625505.1 of Clostridia bacterium. GTDB lineage: Bacteria > Bacillota > Clostridia > Christensenellales > UBA1242 > Caccovivens. The sequence goes on from JAGAKV010000018.1 coordinate 4,408, forward strand.
TTGGCGAAAAGTTTAAAGATCTCAAAAAGCTGCAAAACTCGGTAATGTTTTTGCAAAAATACAACATCTCAACCAACATGGCATTGAAAATTTATGATATTTATGGGGCAAAGACTATTGACATTGTCAAAACCAACCCCTACCGCCTTGTTGAAGACATAAACGGAATTGGATTTCTCTCCGCGGACAAAATTGCAGGAAGTTTAGGCATCCCTGAAACTAGCGAATTTAGAGTGCGAGCAGGAATCATTTACACGCTAAATTCCTCTGTTGAAAAAACAGGAAACACCTTTCTTCCAAAAAGTGTACTGTTTGCGCAGGCAGCAAAACTTCTTGAAATTGACCTCGACACATACATTTCCCTTTTTGAAGAAGCCCTTGAAAACCTTACGCTCGACAAAACTACCCTACTATTATGGCACAACAACGCAGAAATCGTTACACCAAGTAAGTATCATCACTATGAAAATGTCGTTGCACAAAAGCTTGCTCTTTTAAATAGCTCTGTTGCAATCAAAAAACTGAAAATCGAGGATGAAATTTCACACTTTGAAGAGAAATTTAACATATCCTTTCACGAAGAACAAAAAAATGCAATCACAAACGCAATCAATTGCGGCGTTTCAGTCATCACCGGCGGGCCTGGAACAGGAAAAACAACCATTATTAAATGTATTATTGAAATTTTAAAAGCCCATAATAAGCGTTTTATGCTGCTTGCGCCTACTGGACGTGCATCAAAGCGTATGAGCGACTCAACTGGCGAGGAAGCAAAGACAATTCACAGAGCGCTTGAAGTGGCGTCGGGCGAACTTGGAAATGTCAGCAGGTTTGTGTATAACGAAAACAACACATTCAAAACAGACGTGGTGATTGTTGACGAGGTGTCAATGGTGGATGTGGCGCTTATGAGTCACCTTTGCAAGGCACTACCACGCGATTGCAAACTTATACTGGTCGGTGACAAAGACCAGCTGCCAAGTGTTGGCGCGGGAAACGTTTTGGACGACATCATTCAAAGCGGAATCATCACCGTTTCAATGCTTACAAAAATCTATCGACAAAGCGATGATAGCCTTATTATTACAAACGCTCACCTTATAAACTGCGGCAAAATGCCGCATATTGACAACTCGTCAAAAGATTTCTTTTTTGAAGAGCATGCAGATCTTGGTAAAATCAAAAACGCCATTGTTGATATGGTTGTACGCAGGCTGCCAAAATTCACAGGGCTTGAGGCCGCGCAAATTCAGGTGCTTGCCCCTCTTAAAGCTGGCGTGTGCGGAATTGATAATCTCAACCGCTCGCTGCAAGAGGCAATCAACCCTCCTGCGATCAATAAAATGGAGCTCCCAATCGGCGAGACAATCTTCCGTGTTGGCGATAAAGTTATGCAAACAACCAACAACTATGGGCTTGTATGGAAAAAAATGAACGGCTTTATCGAAGAGGAAGGCGAAGGCGTCTTTAATGGCGATATTGGCACAATTGAACTTATCGACTTCCAGACAAACGAGATGGTTGTCTGCTTTGAAGACGGCAGAAGATGCCTGTACCCAAGAACTGAAATCAACCAGCTGTCACTTGCCTATGCAATCACCATTCATAAAAGCCAAGGATCTGAGTTTGATGTTGTTATCATTCCAGCAATTGCGGGAGCCAGCATGATTCTTACACGCAACCTTATTTACACCGCTGTCACTCGGGCCAAGAAAATGGTTGTTATTGTGGGAGAGCAGAAAAATCTTAAACGCATGGTGGCAAACAATTATACAGTACAACGCTTTACCCTTCTTAAAAGTATGCTTACTGCTACTGACGCCAAAATTAAACAGCTTTTTGGTTAAAAGGACGTTATGAACATAAGACAAAATTTGACAAAATTCAAAAATAAAGTTTTGGACATCATATTTCCAAATGGTTTTTCTTGTATTTTTTGCGGCCGCGAAATTCCACAAGGAGATATATGCGACCGCTGCACCGAAAAGAACATTTTCAACACTGGCAATCGCTGCCAACTTTGTGACACACCTATCAAGGAAGGAAATATCGTTTGCGACCACTGCAAATCACATAAACGCGCCTTTAAAAGTGTAAGCTGCCCACTACTATATGAAAATGAAATTCGCTCAAGCATTCTAAAGTTTAAAAGCGACGGGGCAAAATATCTGGCAAAGCCCTTTGCAAAACTTATTTTTGATAGGCTAACGACAGATGATATTCAATTTGACATCATCGTCCCCGTCCCATCACACAAGAAAACAATTCGAAAACGTGGATACAATCCTGCCAGAGTACTTGCTGACGAGCTTTCGCTATTGACAGGAAAGCCTGTAGCTGACATTTTGATTAAAACAGTACAGACCAAGAATCAAAAGCTGTTAAACTTCAATGAAAGACAAACAAATCTTGAAAACTCGATGACAATAACTGACGCAAATTTTGTCAAAGGCAAAAAGGTTTTAATCATCGATGACATCATCACAACCGCAGCAACAGTGAATGCATGTGCACTTTTGATGCACAAAGCAAGTGAAATTTATGCCTGCGCCATTGCAAGAAGATCACTTTAATGACAATTTTTAACAATTTTAAGAAAATTATGAAAATTTTTCGCAAAAATGCTTGACAAAGAATTTTCGATAATCTATAATTAGGGAGTATCAAAAAGTACTCCCTAATTTTTGATATATGGCCTCATGGTCAAGCGGTTAAGACATCGCCCTTTCACGGCGGAATCAGGGGTTCGATTCCCCTTGAGGCTACCAAATAAAAGCACCTTGCAGCAGCAATGTGCTTTTTTATTATAAATTTACGAGAAAGACACCCATGTTGAAGTTATTTAATAATGGGAATCGAAGCCCGTGGGGTTCGACTGGGGTCCCTAAAAATGCTTGCTATTTTTGGGGTATGGTTCCCCTTGGGACTACCAAATAAGAATAAAACGAACCAAGATCATTCAAGGTTCGTTTTATTCTTTATAGATTCTCTACTCAACAACAAGAATAACTAAACAAATTGTTTTCTTTTTTAATATATTATTGGAACATTATTTACATAATGCCAGTAATTTCCAGTTCCATTTGGTACTGTTTCAGAATAATAATAAATAGTTGGTGTTGATTGCCACAAGTAGTTTGATCCTTTAGTAATTGAAGACCATTCTTCCTCTGTGCCTAAATAATAAACACTCGATAAATTACTGCAACCAGAAAACGCATATTGACTTATATTTGTCACGCTTTTTGATATTATTATTTCGGTTAATGTAGCGCAACCAATAAATGCAGAGTCTCCAATATTTTGAACGCTTTCTGGAATAGATAGACTTGTCAATCCACATGCTTGGAATGCATATCTTCCTATACTTGTTACGCTATTTTGAATAGTTGTATTTTTACATCCTGCAATCAAAGTATTATTAGATTTTTTAATAATTGCATTACAATTATTTCTGCTGTCATAGATCGTGTTGCCAGTTTCAACAACAATGCTGGTTAATGAAGTACAACCGGAAAATGGATTTATACCTATACTTGTCACACTTGCAGGAATGGTTATTGTCGATAGTTTAGAACAATACTGAAAAGCATAAGCTTTAATTGTTTCTAAATTTTTAGGAAGATTTATAGTGGTTAAAGTTTTGCATGAATAAAATGCCATTTCAATATTGGTAATGCTATCAGGAAGTACAATTGTTTCCAATAAACTACAATACCCAAAAGAATAATCCCCTATAGATTTAACTTTACTTGGAATAGTAATAGCAGACAAATTGCTACAATATTGAAATACATTATTTTCAATGCTTTCTAATAAACAATTTTCTTCAAAAGTAATACTAGTAAGTCTCTTACAACTATCAAAAGCATATTCTCCTATTTTTTCAACTGAGTTTGGAATAGTAATGCTATCAAGATATTGACATCCGTGAAAAGCATAATTGTCAATACTCTTAAGTGTGGAATTATTTGCAAAAGTAACGCTTAATAAGTCGTTACACCCTTCAAAAGCTTTGACTCCAATTGTTTGTAATGTTCTTGGCAGAATTAAACTAGCTAAACCAGTCCACTTAAAGGCATAGGTACCTATACTAGAAAGGTTATTAGATAATTTAATTTCTGCTAAATTACTACAATAATAGAACGCATAATCTTCTATTACTAAAACATTATTTCCGATATTAACACGTGTAATTGATTTGTTGTTTTTGAAAGAATCAGCAAGCACTTTTGTAACTTTCTTGTTTAGATATGTTTCTGGGATTACAATTTCGGTACTTGTTCCTTCATATTTTTTGATAGCATAAGTATCATCAGTTTGCAATTCAAACGATAACCCACTCGTATAAGAAGCATTGATTAGTTTTGCATATAAAGTTATATCTTGAATCAAGGTTGTATTTAAATAGTAATCTTGAGTTATTTGATTAGCAAATTTTTCATCAGAGTACCATCCTTTAAATTCAAAACCATCAACTTCAGGTATTGGAAACTCTAATTGCTCATTACCGCTTGTTTCTAAAGTATCTATAACTTGACCGTTGACACTAAAACCAATTGTGCACTTAGTTTCTACATTGATTTCAGTCAATTTCCCATAAAGCATAATATCTTGTGTCAAAGCTCTGTTTATATAGTAATTTTCAGTTATTTGATTAGAGAATTCTTCGTCAGCGTACCAACCCTTAAATTCAAAACCATCAAACTCAGGTGTTGGAAAATCTAATTGTTCATTACCGCTTGTTTCTATTGTTTCTACAATTTGATTGTTCACACTAAAACTAATTGTATATACTTCCCTACTTGGCGAACAAGCTACAAAAGCAAAACCAGTTAATAATAAACAAAATACAACAAAAGAATTAAATAAATTTTTATTCATAATTATACCTCTATATTAGTATAACACATTCAATGTTAAATTTGAATAGTTTTTTTAAAGATTTTCAAATTTTTCGATTTACACTGCCTATGCTCTACCAAAGAAAAGCGCATTGCGGAAGCAAGGTGTTTTTTATTATAAATTAAAGGAAAAAGCAACCATTATATAATTATAATTTTCTTAGCAATATGCATTTGAAACCGCTGCTATAAAAGTATAAATAAAACAGCAACAGCAAGCCAAAGCATATCATTAAAGGATTTGACAAAATTAATATTATCAAATAAAAGCGAGCAGCAGCGGCGCGCTTTTATTTGATTAGTCGTAATAATCTTCTATTTGATTTGAGCTTTACGAGTCTCAAGATACTCTCTAGCTTCAGCAAACATTTTTTCAATTTTTTCCAACGCTTCTTTTTTTGTCATACACGCCCCCTATTGGTTTTCATTTTCTACTTCTGTATCATCAATAGCGATAGACGATTTTTTCTTAACTAAAACCTTATCGGCTGCAGCAATTTGTTCTTGCATGTCGGCAATATGTTTTTTCATCCATGCAAGGTTTTTCTGAGTATTAGCAACCAGTTTTTCAATTTCAGATGAAGATGTAAGACTATCAAGTTTTCTAAGAGTCTCTTCCTCATAAGCATCAATAATAAGTTTAGAAAAACCTATTTTCTCAACTTTCTTAAAGATGCATGCAGGAATATACTTTAATACTTCGGGATCCTTTACCACTTCACGCAAAATAGCATCTCTTACTACCGTTATACAAGTTTTTGTCGTTTCATCAACAGAAGCCAGATTAATCTCTCCCGCACACAATTTAATAAACCAGTCTCCAGGAGCATAATTATCTTTGTGTGTTTTATAATAGTCATAAGACCCAAGCACAACTTGCTCTTTTCCAGAATCAAATACGATTGCCTCTCTTTGTTTGTCTGTATTTTCAATAATATATAAACCAGTTTGTTGTGCACGTTTGACTGCAACAGCCGTAGCCAAATCTACTTCAAACTCCCCTGGCTCATTTTTATCTTTTACTGTTTTCAGTCCTTTCTTAATACAAATCATTCTTGCATTTTGTTTTTCTCTTTTAAGCGACAATACGTTGATACATCTTCTCATAATTTTCTCCTTAGCATGCCAAAAAAAGCATTTATTTAATTTGAGTATACCATTTTTTCTGTTGTATGTCAATAAAATGTCAAACTTTTTTCAACACTATACACCCTTTAAAAAGTTTGTCCCACGTCTAATTACTATGTTATAAACTTGTTCATTGGCCGAGTCTTCCCACTTGATTTTTATTGAAATATTGTTGTTTTCCTCGCTCACAAGAGGTTGAAATAAAGCATATTTATTGTCGCCATCCACAATAAAGTCATCGTATTCTAGTTTCTCTTCATTTACAACGGCGGTTGCTGATTTATAATCATCCACTTCAAAAGGCATAAAAATTTTAATTCCAACGCGGTTTCCTGCTTCATTCCAGCCTTTGGCAATATCGATTTCATACCACTCCAGAAATTCGTCCTCACCGCCAAAATACGCAGTGTGAGAATATTCATCATATTCAAAAGAAACACTGCCGCCAGTGTTGTAAGCGTCACGCTCTATGCGGTTGTAAGAAAACTCTTTGTCCCCACATCCCGCACAGAAGAGAGTAATAAAAATTGTAAAAAAAAGTAAAATTCTGTTCATGCTACTTATTATTTGCAATTTTTGCTTTTTTATCACGATCAATCTTCATTTGAATTTTCAGCACATGCGACCTTTTGAGTGAATAATATGAAAACGCCATAATCGCCAGCGCCATAAAGACCGAGCAGCCAAAGAAAACAATCGCACCCAACCCATTTTGTACTGACAGTGCTTGAAGTGGCTGCGAGGAGTCGAATTTGATCAAATCAAGCAAGAAACCTATAATTAGCAGCGCAATTGAGTTGGCAAGATTATACGTGAATGTGAAATAACCTGTATATGCTCCCGCGTTGCTTTCACCCGTTTTTGTCATTTGCAGAGTTACGACGTCGGCATACATCGAAAAAGGCAGACTATACATCGCCCCTGCCCCAATGCCGCAAAACAGCATACATGGCATAGCCAAATAAAACATAACAGTTGATGGAATATATTCTCTAAACAAAAAGGTTATCGCAATGACAAACACACCTAAAATGATTGTGGAAAGGGAGATTATAAGGGACTTTTTCTTATCAATCCGTTTTGAAAGATAAACCCAAAGGGGCTGAGAGGCAATCGCCCCACCAAACATGGCAATAAGCACGATTGAAATCTGCGGACTTGAAAAATGATAGCAATAGGTAAAAAGGTGCAACCCCACAGACGTTAAAAAAGATGAAGCGATTGTAGCGAAGGAATAGCCAAGTATCACCGAGCGAAAATTTTTGTTTTTAAGAACATTAAAATAGCCGCCCAAAAGCTTGCCCACTTCAAACTTTTGCTTTTGCGCCGGAATGCTGTATATCTTATTTTTTTTCACATAGAAAAGGGTGCTAAATATTGTTATAAACCCCAAAATAATCAGCAAAGCACAATTTATAAGGGCAATATTAATATATCCTTGCTGCGTGTGTTCTGACTGTATTCCAATTGAAATTGATGGCATAAAGAAGTACATAAGCACGTTTGGCAAAATCATTCCAATTATATTAAAAACCGTTTTAAAGCTTTGCACCTTTGACTGATCGTTGTAATCAGGAGCGATATCAATAGCAAGTGCAGAATAAGGCGTGCCAAAACAGGTGTTGGAAGTTTCGATTGCAAGCATGCCAAAAAGCAGCCAAGCAAATTTCCCCCACTGTGAAAGAGACATCGGCATGGACCAAATAAGCAGGTTTATCCCGCTTATCATAAAAATTCCAAACAACATAAACCCCAGCCTTTTGCCAAAAAACTTGCTGCGACAGTTGTCTGACAAATGCCCTACCAGCGGATCGCTTACGCCATCCCACAGCGACGAAATAGCAATAGCAATCCCCACAAGTGATCCCGAAATCCCCATAACGGCAGTAGCAAAAAACATGATAAAGCCGTTTAATGTTTGCGACATTGAGCTGTATCCCAGTCCACCTATTCCATAGAGAAATTTATTATAAAATTTAAGATTGCCTTTCACTGAGATATATTATGAACAAGCCTCGCTCTTTATGAAAATAAAAGGTAAAATGTTTTAGGCAAGGCACATATTCAATAATCGCTTTCATTTAAAAAACAACGTTCTTCGCAAAGCCCAAGCAAAAAAAAGCAGGCATTCAGCCTACTCTTTATCCTCATTTTCTTTGTCTGTGTAGAGAAGTTTTTGAGCAATTTCGAATCTACTTTCCTCATACAGAACAAGTCCCGGAATGTTTCTTTCAATAATTTTTAAAAGTTCTGCCGTTTCTTCAGAGTCACCTTTTGGAACTGACAGACTTACACCATCTTGAACTACCTTGCGCCCAGACTCAAGATCTTTATAAAAGACATTTTCATAAACAATCATAGCATTATAGCCCGTGCCACAAACAAGTTGATAATTCTTTTTGTAAATATCAATTTGAATCTTCGGCTTAGTCTTTTTTACAAGGTTTTCAAGATCGATAGTCAGTGAAGATGAAAAAGAATTATTGATTGCGGCAGCGATTTGCTCGGCAAACTCCCTTGGATGATCCTTTTCATCACACCTGCTGTCAATTTGGTACTTCTTGTTCTTCCTATTCAGCACCCGAACAAGTCTTCTGATGTTGAAATAGGTGTTTTTGTTTGTCGTTGATTTGGAAAGCACAATACCTGCATCGGACAGCATATTATATTCGTTGTCATAGAAAATTTCTTTGATGTACTTCTTTCCTGCGGGAGATATGCGCCAAAAAGGCAATATTTTCTTCAGTTTTTTAATCACTTCATCAAATGTCGTGAAGCCAACCAACACATAGTGATAATTGTCATATTGTTGAAGTTCTACTTTTTTTGCGTCCATAGATTACCTCTCTTAAATACATATTACAATTTTTCTTCAAAAAAACCAAACAATTCAAGAAGTTTTTAAAAGATTGTTGAAAGATTGTGATTATTCTTTGAAAATAAACTTAACAACAAAAAAAAGATTGCCCTATCTTAGGACAATCTTTTTCTCATAACCAATTATTTGTTTACAGTTTCTTTGAAGCTGTTTCCAAACTTGAATGAAGGAACGTTGCAAGCTGCAATTTTTACCTTCTCTTTAGTGAGTGGGTTGATTCCAGTTCTTGCTGCTCTTTTCTTAAGTTCGAAAGTACCGAATCCAGCAATTTGGATTTTTTCTCCCGCTTTAAGAGTCTCGGCAATTGTTGCTGCCATAGCTTCAAAAGCAATTCCTGCATCTTTTTGAGTGAATTGAGCTTTATCAGCAAACGCTTTGATAAATTGTTGCTTGTTCATTAGCAAATTCTCCTTTTTTTTATTGGTTATCCAACCTAGCTTCATAATACCATATTTCAGCCTAAAATCCAAACGATTTTATATGTTCACACCAAAAAATCTTAAAAATTCCTGCCAAATCAGCTCCAAAAAGGCTCCAAAACGGTAAAAACTGTGAAAATTATTGCCTTTATAGTGCACGCCATTGCGCACAATTTTTATAATTTTGCCCGGAACATTGCTCATCAAGCCCGTTCCCAACGAGCGAGAATCACTGCTGTTTGTGCGGTTGTCGCCCATAAAAAAGACGCTGTCATTTGGCACTTTAAAGAATTTTGCCTCGCTTCCGCCAAGCTGATCCACTGTAAAAAGCTTTGATTCATACTTCAATCTTACAAATGTTTCAAAAAACTCAGATTCATAAACAATCTCTGACGTCTCCTCATCTTGAGGGATTTGACTTTTTGATGGAGAATAGATGTCTGTCCATACGCGATAGCTTTTGATATAGTCTTCTTTCACAACTTCAACAGCACTAGAACCTGCCCTCACAATCATAAAGCGAAACTCATAGATTTCTTCCTCAACTTCCACTTTTGCGATTGTTATGTAGTCGCCTTCAAAAGCAAGTGCGCGTTTTACAACTGTTTTATTTGGCGAAGAATAGGTTTTTTCAATTACTATAATGTCGCCATAAGTGATATCATCCGTATTAACCATGTATGCGCCATCTTGAAATGTGCCTTCTTTAATTTTTCCGTTGTCTTGATAAAGCTCAACCACCCCGTTAGGATTTAAGGTTGGCTGCATCGATTCGCCGCAAACAGTGATGTAAGTATACTTTTGTTCAAAAAAATGATTTATAGTAAAAAACAGAACAAAAATGATTGCACAGACGCAAACAAACCACACCAACACTTTGTTGGCGCTTTTTTGTTTCCTAACATCTAAGTAATATTCTTGATATGGTTTTTCTTCCACTTTTTACCTCTCCTTTGCGAAAATGCAACCACAATAATTTTGCCTATACAGATTATACTGCTTTGAAAACTCAATGCTCTTCTTATAGCCATCTTGCTTTTTATAGTTTCCAAGTAAAAATTCCACGCCCTCTTTTTCTTCTACATGCTTGCCGATGGCATTGATAATCTCTGAGTTTTTGTGCGGACTTACCGTAAGTGTTGTGCCAAAAAGGTCAAATCCGAGTTCCTTTGCCTTTTTTGCAGTTTTCTCGAGACGAATTTTGAAGCAAACACTGCATCTTGCCCCTCCCTCTTTTTCATTTTCAAGACCTTTAACTTGCCCTAGAAAATCATCCGGATTATGGCCGTCTTCAATCACATTAATCCCTACTTCGCGGCAGTAGCGCTTTTGCTCGCTAAGCCTAAGATTATACTCCTCCAGCGTGTCAATATTTGGATTATAATAATATATAGTTATATCATACTCATTTTTAAGCACGTCAATAACTTGCGTGCTGCACGGGCCGCAGCAGCTATGTAATAGCAGCCTTTTCATTCCACTGTCCTCAAAATTTGTGATACTTCCTTAAACAGATTGTTTTTTGAAATAATCTGTTTTTTGTCATCAACAAAGTTGTCAATATTAAACATAAAACACCCAAGACAATCGCCACAATTGATAAAAATTTGAACTATATATATAACAGGCTCTTTTAGCCCTTTAAGTACATATACAGGAAAACTAAATCCATTGACAGAAATTGAAAACTGAAGCGCAAGCTCAAGTCCATCTTTTTGATTATGACCTTCAACCAGACTTTGATAATATTCAAAAAATTCATCAGGATCACGCTGCACTTCAAACAAAGAAACAACTTTTCCTTCTGGTGATATATAATTTTCATCATTAATAAACCCCTGCCCATTAAGCAGCCTGTATTGATCAGTTGACACTTCCCAACCTTCGGGCAAGACAAAAGACATTTCATTTAAGTTTTCAATTACTCTTTTCATTTTCTCTCCTGCCAATAAGTATGCCACTTGTGCATAAAAAAGTCAAGAAAAATCAAAAACTAGATTAAACATAATTTTCCACGCTTTTAATAAACAACAAAAAACCGACGACAAAAGCTTCTTAACTTAATTTCTCAGAAATTTAGGTTGAAAGCAAAGCACAATCCTGATTGCCACAAAACACGCAAACAACTAAGCAATAGCAGCTGATATTTATCTCTTCTCATTTAAAATCACCTCCCGCATCTAAAGCGTTTCAAGGGTCCGAGGAAATCGCAATCCCCGGCCTCTTTTGCAACTTTTCTAGGTTAGAAAAGCCCTCAACGATTGCCACAAAACACGCAAACAACTAAGCAATAGCAGCTGATGTTTAACTCTTCTCATTTAAGATCACCTTCCGCATCTAAAGCGTTTCAAGGGTCCGGGGAAATCGCAATCCCCGGCCTCTTTTGCAACTTTTCTAGGCTAGAAAAGTTATATCACATTAAGTGCGTACATCATCATGTCATTCACACTGTTTGATGTAAGGCTGTAAATTAAAATTTTGCCTTCCCTTTTATACGAAACAATCCCTTGATCTTTAAGTTGCTTAAGCTGATGAGACACGGTCGTTTGATTGATGCCAAGCACAGTGGACAAGTCGTTGACACACATACTTGACAAAGACAAGCAGGTCAAGATTTTAATTCTTGTAGAATCTGAAAAATTTTGAAAATAATCAGCAAGGCGAAGGATTTCGCGCTCGTGCGGTAATGCGGAAATAATATCCCTTCGATTTCTCTCGGACAACAATAAAAACTTTTGCATAAAATCTCCTTTCACTTTTTTTGTTTTGCAAACATAAATAATAGTGCTGTAACTATTAAAGCAAATGCAAATGAAAAAACGAAATAGAAATTTTTCATATTTTGTCAAAACCCGAATATTTTTGTATTAATAAGGAGGATCTATGAACAATCAAGGGATTTTATTTGCGCTGCTTCTTTCTGTAATCACCAATGCCACCGACACAAGCCTGAACACCAACACAAACTTTCTGCTGTTGCTGCTTCTTGCACTTAATGGTCAAAACTCTTGTGGATGTAATTGTGGCTGCGGCTGCAACCAAAACACATTCCCAAATCAAACAAGTTTTACAACCACGACTTTCGTTTAATAAATGTATTTTTTTTCAGCCCCGTCATTCGGGGGCTATTTTTTCTAAAAAATAATTATTTTTTATTATTTTATTTCTGCGAAATACTTCTCTTTTTCCTTCAAAAAAATAAATCTATAAAAAATATTATTTTTTTTATATTTTTTTTAAAATCATTTTGTAATTATTTTTTTTTGTGGTAAGATAATGTTGTAGTCGAAAGATAAATATAAAAAAGGAGGGGGGAGTTATGAAATCTTTACTCGGAGCAGCAACTTTTGGCTGGGGGGAATATTTCAACCAAGTACTTGGTGGAGCCGACTCTGAAGGTGCGAAAGCAGCACAAGAAGTTGTTAACACTATTTCTCTTGTTCTTTGGATCATCATCGGTGTTGTTGGGCTTGCAGCCGTTGTATATGCTGTATACCTTGGTTTCCAACTCGCAAGAGCGTCTGAACAAGGAAAAAGAGATGAAGCTAAAAAGCATTTAATCACTGTTATTATTGCAATTGTTGTTACCCTTGTGCTTGTAATATTCTTCTTATATCTGTTACCTGCAATTTTA
>JAGAKV010000003.1 GCA_017625505.1 Clostridia bacterium
ATCCTACCTGGGGAGCCAAAAAAGTTCTAATCAGGAGGTTAGAATTTTTTTATTTCTCGTTGTTGAATCGGTTGACAGCCGAGTGGCGAGGCTGAACGCCAACAACTGAAAGTTCTGCGTATGTAATGTAAGTGAAATTAAACCGATAGGTCGTAGGCTCGCCCTTTCTCGAGAGGACCGCAACAAGTTGCTTCCGGCGTTAGCTAAAAACTTGCCAGTGGCAACTTTTCTTAACGCGTCGCCCATCCTGGTGAGTCAAGTGTTTTTGCAGGTGTAATAATTCCTTACATTTTTTATTGGGAAGAGAAGATGAATCATTATCATCTTTTCTTTTTTCGAAAAAAAAGAGAACCTTGTAAAGTTTCTTGACTTTTTGGGTTCACTTCAAATGCTTGCGTGTTTTTTAATTATTGTCTGGATGTTCGATTTTGTAGTTTTCTATTAAGAATTCAAAATATGATTTTAATTCTAAAAAGAAATCTTGTAGTGTATTTTCGTCAATTAAAGTTTCCTTTAAAAATTTGCAGTCACTTGTTTCTAAATTTATGCTGGCTTTGTTGTTAAAGTTATATATGCTAAAAATGCATTCATTTGTTGGGCTTTCAAAAGTACCTTTTGTGCAAAACTCATAAAGGAAGGCTATATCATCTGATAGATCTGTAATAATGATGGTCTTATTTTTAAAAGATTTTAATTCTAATGTTAGGTGATACTTAAAATCTAGTAGACTGACAGCGCCGTAGCAGGTTATGTACATATTTGATATAGTTATTTCTAAATCTTGAAGTTGTAATTTTATTTTATAATTATTCATATATACCTCAATAATGATTATATAATGCTTAATGCAAAAAGTCAAGATTTTTCTGATGCGTTGCTTGTAAAAATATTATATAACTAAAGATTGTTTTCAAAGATTTAAGGGAGGTAAAAAATTTAATCAGGAGGTTAGAATTTTTTATTTGTATATATTTGGTAAATAAAAAACTCTCATATGCATGAGAGTTTATCTTTCTTTGTTTTATTCTGCTGAAGTTTCAATATCGTCGGTAAGGTCAAAAACTTTTGCTTGGGGTTTACTGTGGTAGGAATAATCAAATTGGCCAGGTTCTTCAGTTATTGGATGATGAAATGTGCGTACACTAAAATGAAAACCGTCTTCAAGTTTTGTGTTTGGATCTAAATTTAACGTTCCTTTCATATTGTTGTGTTTGTCAAGGAAACAGTATTTCCCAGATGTTCCTTTATATAGTACAAAAGTGTGAGCATAACTTGGGTTGTTGTCCATATAACCCAAAACTAATGTAGCATCAACGCCTACAAAGTTGACTAGGTTGCAGAGGGTTGCGTTGATTTCTGTACATTTTGCGCCATCTCCAATCCCAACACTTTTTGACATTGGGTAAACTCCCATAGTATTGAACACATCTTTTTCTTCGCTTTCTGCTGTAGAATAGGCAAAAATGTAGTTGTTTCGTGCATTGTCCAAACTTCTATATTTTTCCGCATATGGCTGAAAATTTTTAGCATTCTCCACTGCTTCTGGTGTATCTTGAAGGTAGAAATAATCTTTTGAGAAATTCCACGCAGTAAGCATAGCGGTAGGGAAAAAGTCGCCATTGTTTTGCTTTAAGTTTTCTCGCAGAGCGTGGATGTATTTGATATACACATTGGTGTCGTCAAATTTAAATTTCACAAGCTCTGCATATACAGTAACCAAATCGTCTGGCCCTACTCCACCCTTAAAAATTCCATATGGGTACTCATCGTCGTTTGTGAATTTCGCTGTGGTTTTGATTTCCTTTTGCTTAATCACAGCTTGGTAAACTTCTTCATCAGTCAAGTCTGATTTAACAAGTGATTCGAATGTTTTTGTATTATACATATGTGTTACTCCTTTTTTTTAATTATATCAAAAATATGTAGAATGTCAATAATATTACGTAATTTTAAGTGTTTTTTATTGATTTTTGATGTTGACAATAAAAATTGTCTGTGCTATAATCTATTTGTAAGTGAAATAAGGAGGAAACAATGAAAAAAATAATGGATTTTGAGAAGCGTATTTTTAATGAAAGTTTTGAAGATGTCAAAGCAGGTCATGAATGGTTTTTAAATGTATTTACCTGTTGCGGTGACGTTCTTGCTCAAAATGATTTTGGATTTGTGTCAAAATATAAAGGAGAGTTCTATCTTTTAAGAAAGGACATTGTCGAGCCTGACTTTTTGGGAATCAATATTAACAGAAAATTTAAGCTTGAAGCAAAGCACAACAACAAATTAAAACTGATCAATCAGCAATACCGCATCGCAGAAATGGCTTCTCGTTTGATGGGAGAGTATGTAGAATTTCTTTCAATGCACAATCTGAAATTTGTTGACAGCAAAGAAAGAACAGCTTGCAAAAAAGAGATTAAACGAATTTTGGATGCTTGTCTTGTTAAAGGCTTTCAATATCCTGTCATCAACGGACTTTCTTATTATGGATGGGCCGGTATTGATGGCACTGATAAAGAAATTCTTCGTTACATTGAAGGTATTGAAAAAAATTACGCAAGGAAGCATGCTTATAGCGATTTCAAAGCAAGCTATTTAAAAGAAGAAATGCTTGGATTTGAGTGCAAAGATAAAGCGCAATCAAAAAGAAAACTTGCGTTTTTGCAGAAAGCTGAGGCTAACGAGAAAGAGTTTAGAAAACTTGTTATGCAAGGACAATATGGTGAAGAATTTGACGATGGCACAACGTTAGAAGAACTTGACGCTCGCTTAGAAAACGTATATAAAAAGACTCTAGAAAATTCAAAAGCAAACGTTCGCGTGAAAAAGCAAAGCTGTTTTGACGGTGTATTTGGTTATAAAGAATATCCAGACGATGAACAAGGCCTATAATTAGTTTAATTTTAAAAAGTTCCTATGATAAAACAATCGTAGGAATTTTTTAATTGATAGAAATGTGGAAATGTGGATAACTCGCCAATAAAAATATAATACACTAAAAAAGAACTTCGCGTATTTTTGCGTGTAGATATCTTATGATAATCAAATGTATAGTTTCTGTTTATAATCATTGCTGCTGCTGGCATCAATTTTATTTTTTTATTGCTAGTTTATGGAGGTTAAAACAATAAAATATCCGGCTTTTTATTTTGCAATAAAAAATAATTAATCATATAAAATTAGTTGACAAGTTTAAAAAGAATAAATACACTATAGATAGGATATTTTTTATGGGGAGGTAGGTATGAAAAAATCTACAAAAGTAGTTGCTGGGACTCTTGTTGCAGCGCTTGCAATTGGTGGCGGGCTTGGCATGGCTGCATGTCATCAGCATGCGTATGACCACGATTTTGATACTCTGTGTGATTGCGGGTATGAAAGAGAAATTGAAAATCTCGATACTTGGGATGGCGAGATAGGATTGACTCCTATTGATTTTGATGGTGACATTTTCATCAGCAGCGCAGAACAACTTGCGTCACTTGCAAGAGAAGTAAGTGAAGGAAATGATTTTGAAGGATGCACAATCAGCTTAACGTGCAATATCGATCTTCAAAACAAAGAGTGGACGCCAATAGGATATGGCTCAAGTCATTATTCAGGAGTGGTTGAAGCAGGAAAACCTTTTAAAGGGACTTTTGATGGCCAAGGACATACAATTGCCAACCTTAACATTTCTCAGTTTTATTTAGGTGGCATTGAGGGGGGAGCGTCTTCAGGTGTTGCGCTTTTCGGTCATGTATTTGGTGCTACAATTAAAAACTTGAATGTTGTTGGCGCAAACGTAGTGGGAAATCACTATGTTGCAGTAATCACTGGGCATGCAGTAAATTCTCACATTGAAAATTGCCATGTATATAATGCAAATGTAAATTCAGTTTATGATAATGATGACGAGTCTGGAGATAAAGCGGGAGTGATTTCTGCTCACATTGCAAAAGGAATCTATGAAGGAGATTCAGCTTCAGTGAAAAATTGCTCTGCAACCGACTGCACAGTTAAGGCAGATCGCGATGCAGGTCAAATTATTGGATGTTTAAGTAATGGCGCTCAAAGCACTGGCAATATTGCAAACAATGTTGTCGTTTCTTGGAATGAGTCAGGTTCAACGCAAGGTAAGTCAAACACAAACATTAAAAATGAAATTTATGGAAGATTGCATAATTAAAAAAACGCAGGAAACGCTCCTGCTTTTTTTATGCACATTGTTAGAACATTAAAATTTATAGCCCACAATATTAAATATAGAAAATGGTTTGAAAAATAATAATTATCAAAATAATCATCAATAAAAATAATAATTAATAAAAAATTAATAAAAAATGCAAAAAAATATTCAATTTTTAATTATTTTTAGTAAATTATTATTAATATTTGTTTATTTTTTGCGTGTTAATTAGCTGCTTTAAATTTAAAAATAATAATTTAAATTAATTTTTTTGCTTTTTTAATTAAATGATTTATATGTCTTGATTTTTAATGAAAATATAAAAATAAAAAATATTTAATATAAATATTAAATTAAAAATAAAAATCGTTTGGAAAATAGATTAAAAAAATGTTAATATGTAAATATTAAAAGAAGAGGTTTGTGATGAAGAAAAAATATTTATTAGGAATTTTATTCTCAATATTTACGACTATTTTTATTTCTGCTTGCAATAGTCCTTCTAGTATAAATGCAAAATTTAATAAAGATGAATACATTCTTTCTATCGGGGAAAGCGTGGACTTTATGCAAGAACTTGAAATTGCCGGGATAGACGAAGAGGATGTTGTCATCTCATCATCAAACACTCAGCTTATTGATATCGAGGCTGGGAAGTTTGTCGCCAAAGAATCAGGACAGGCATACATACTTGCAAAATATCAAGATAAACTGGTTGCTCAGACAAAAGTGAAAGTTCGCTATAGATTTTCATCTCTGCAAAACTTAAAGGTTTCTGATGCGGGCGTGCTTTCTTGGGATAAGTCCTATTTAAAAATTGATAGCAAAATTATTGAAGCAAAAAACTATAGCTTGTCATACGGTATGGTAGTTGACGGACAAGAGACAACTTATACAACCAAAACACTTTCTTCAAACAGTTTTGCTCTTCCAAATGGCGAAGGAATTTATGCAATCAAATTGCAAGCCCTTTCGCATAGTAATGAATATGAAAGTTCAGACATTTTCCAGGGCGAAGTAAACCATGGTTATATGGGGCACGTTGAAAATATCACTCTTTCAAACAACAATGAAAACGGCAATGCTACAGTTTCGTGGAATGAAAAAGAAAAAGCCAAGTTTGATGTTTATATTGAAGGCTTTAAAGTTGAAAGCGACATTACAAACAACTTTTTCACTTATAATTTTGATACATATCAAAACGCAACAGAGATTCATGTTGAAATTATTGCAAAAGCAAATGGACAGATTGGCCCAAAAGAATCGTCAACAAAAATTACGCTTATTAAACCTCAAGCACCAACGATTACAGTTGAAAACGGCGTGCTTTCACTCAGCGAGTGTGACTATGCCACAGGCTATCTCCTTCAGGCAGTAAATAAATTTGATATGACGTTGCCACTTAATCAGCGTACAACTTCTTTTGCTGGAAAAGAAAGCGGATTATATTACGTGCGTGCAAAGACGTTAGGCTCACAAGGCGACGGGCTTGTGCTAAACAGCGCGGTATCAGAGTCTATGACTGTTGCAAAACTTCCAACAGTGGAATTTGATATTGAAATGGTTGGAATGGTTGCAAAACTTAATTTCGCAGAGAGAGAATATAGTCAAAATGTAAAACTGGCTTATTCCTCATCATCACTCACTGTTGCCAGTGACGTTTCGCAAGTGGAAGTTGACCTTTCTTCTGCATCTCTTGAAAGTGGAATGTATACATTTAGCGCGCAAGCAGTTCCTTCGACTGGTAGTATTTTTGAAGTGGAAGGGCAAGGCAGCACAACAAAGATTCTTTCTTCTGACTTTTCAAGCGCATCAGTATATAAACTGGGCGAAATTGAGGGCATAACACACTCGCTTGATGGCACAACTTCAACTATTTCTTTTGAAGCGCCTACGCATGCAACGCACTATGCTCTGTACTTAAACGAAACCCTGATTACAGAGGAATTTACTAAGAATGGAAGCACAATTGCTTTTACAATTGAAAATTTAAACACTTATCAACCAACAGATGAAGACACCTATCAGTTTAAAGTTGTTGCTGTTGGAAAGCAAAATGGCAAAATTATTACTACAATCAGCGAAAAGAGTAAAGAAATTTCAATTTTGCCTCTGCCTGAAGATGTAACTGAAGAGATTAATGGCTATTTCTCATGGGGTGATGTCGAAGGGGCAAAATATTCATATAAAATTTTGTCTGTTGATAGTCATGGCATTGTTTTAGATGAAACGCCTGTTATTCAAGGAGAAACAGACGTACCACGTGTATCAATAAACGGTCTCAGCGTAGGATATTATAAAGTAGTTGTAAAAGCATTAAGCAGCGATGATAATCTTTATCTTGATGCCGACTTCATTGATCAAACAAAGGAATATGTTGTATATTATGCATTATCGCAAAGCATTGAAACCCCAGAAGTTTCATTTGTTGACGATAATGGTGTATATAAAGTTGAAATAACTCCTGTCAACTTCGCAGGAAAATATACAATTTCTATTGATGGCCAACAAGACAGCGTATTTGCTTTGACAGAACCATTATGGGATGAAGCGGGCACAAACAAGATTACTTGCGTGCTTAGTGAAACATTTAGCGAGGCGGGAGATTATCAAATTTCTGTAATTGCTGAGGCAGGCGACTTATATGATGGCGCTATTCATACAACATCACAAGCATCAAGCTTGACTGTAACAAGAATTGCAGGCGTTGCATGCAGATCTACGCTTGCAGCTGATAGTTATGGAAGACTTGCATCGCAACTTATTATAGCTCCAAAAATTGAGCATGTTAGCGCATTAAAAGCATACCGTGGTCAGACTGAAGTTGAAGCGGCGTATAATGCGTATGGCAACGTTTATGAAATTGACATGAATGATACTTCAGTTTATGGAAGCAGCTTTGAAATGACCCTTTCATATGTTGCGCAAGAGGCAGAAGGTGATCATTACTATCTAGATAGTCACGCATATACATATCCATTTGCGCGCGTGCAAACTCCAACAAATCTGTCATATAATAGCGGCATACTTTCATATGAAAACGCCGATGACAAAGTTGCGGGATATATTGTTTGCCTAACAACAGTACAAGAGCGTGTTGGCGGCGCAAGCCCTGCTTACAACTATTATTATCAGGCATTCCAAACAGAACAAAAATCATTCAATCTTCAAGAAGTAATTACATATCTTTGCGAAGAAGTTGCAGAATTTAACACCGCATACAATCAAATGAACTATCTAAAAGTGGATGTGACTGCACTGCAAAACACTGCTATAGACGGCGTAAATTATCTTCCTTCATTGCCAAGTGAAAGTATTACAATTGAAGACTTAAATGCAGTTGAACTTTCATTTGATTGGCAGAGTCAAACACTGTCATGGACAGGCGGTGTGCAAGGCGGAAAATATGATTTATATATCAACCGCACAGCAGCAAGCTCTCCAAACATGAGCAATCTTACAAATACATCAATCAAGCTTAGTGAAATTAATGGCCTTGATTTAACTAAGGTTCAATCAATTTCAATTGTTTCAAAACATTCGGCTTATTTTGATTCTAAAGAGTCAAACGCTATCAAGATTAAACAACTTGATTATGTAAAAACTGTAACAATTTCAAAAATTGGCAGTGATTACATTGCCTCAATCGCAATTCCAAGCGACAGTACAAGCGTTCAAGCGGTGACTGTAAACGGCGATGAAATAAATTATACGCTTGGTCAAGCAACTGCTCAATTTGTTGTTGGCAATGCAGGGGCAAATGTTGTACAACTTCTTGCAAAGCAAACTATGGTAGACGGAGTATACTACTTAGACTCTGCACAGCGCACGTTTACAATGCAAGAGCTTGGTCAAGTAGCAGTTTCAATCAATGGAGGCCAGATCGTATGGAATAATCCAAGCGAAAACATTATGGTTGGAACGTCAGCAACACCATATATATTCCAGCTTACTTTTAAAGATCAGTCAGTAGAAGCAACTTATACTACAACCAATACACAAATTTCCATCAGTGAAATAGAAAGTCTTTTCAACGTCGATTTAAATGACAATACAGAAGATTTTACAATTGATGTAAGCGTTGTATTTAATTCATCTTATACATTAAATATAGAAGACGATCTTGCAGTTGGCTTATTCGGAGAAAGTCAAACACAAGATTCAGCTTCAAGCTATAAGTTAAAAGGACTTGCAAACGTTTCGGTTGATGTTGCGCAGTCTGAAGATACAGACGAAGTGGCAAAACAAATGAATGGAACTTTAAACATTTCATTTACAGACTTGTGGAGCGATTTTACGAATGTTAATTTTGTGATAAACGCAAATGGCAAAGAAACGCTGACGATTCCAGCGCGAGACTCAACACTTCCAGGCGTGTATACATTGCGTCGCAGCGCAGGCGAGTGGACGCTTTCAATGGCTCTTGGCTATTTCGATAGTGAAGCTCTTACGCTTAAATTTAGTGTGTCAAGCGAAGGAAAACTTCCATCTGATGAAGTTGAAGTTGGCACAAAGAGATTTGCACAAGTATCAAACGTAAGCCTTTCACCTGAAGGCATCTTGACTGTTACAGATACTCAAGAAAATGCTTCTTATGCAATTTCACTCACGCTGGGTGGCGAGGAGGCTAAGAGTAAGACATTTACTCAAAGCGAGATTGCGTCAATCGATCTTACCACAAGCGAGTGGCTTGGCGGATTAGGTGCAGGCGATTATACAATTTCAGTAGTTGCGTTTGATGCAAACAAAAAGATTATGCCTTCACTTAGTGTTTATAAATACATGGCGCATCAATATGAGGGAATAAAAAATATTTACGTTGATGACAAGGGACGAATTATCCTTAATATTGCGGCAGACAGTTATACAAATGCAATATTTACTGCAAAAACAACAATAAATGGAGAGGAGTATACTCAAACATTTACACCAACGCTTGAAGCACTCGATACTGATGACGAGCAGGCTGAGTTTAACTATTATTTAACAATGCCACAGGCGATTGCGATTTTCCAAGAACTTTTTGATGAACTTGGCGAGACAGCGATCAAAGAGCATACATTCCAATTTACTGTACGTGGTCAAGGTGGAATAAATAGCGTATGGAAAGAACTTACTTTTGAATATAAAGGCGATTACAATGAAAGTGCTTTAATTAAAGAGCCAACTCTTAAGCGCGAGGGATATGATAAAGATTATATTGTATTCCCAGCACTTGACGACATTACTACATACACAATTAAACTGAGTTACCACGCTTCAAACAAGCGCATGAAAGAGGGCGCTGAAGTTGAAGAGACTTTTGAAGATCTCATCTACTTTACTGGCGAGGAGTTAGCAAAAGTTGCTGGGTATTGGATTGAAGGTGATCTTGGCGGCAGATTCTCAAGTACAAATGACGCAAGCGGCGCAAACAATGAAGTTGCAATCGAATGTTATGCAATTTCCCTAAACGCTTTACTACAAGAGGTAACATTTGGAAGTTATACAATCAATGTTTCCAGAATGGGCGTCAACAAAGACGGACAACATATACAATTCAACGAAGTTTCATTTGCGGGATATAAGTTGAATACAATTTATGATGAAGTTACAACAGAAGACAAAATGAGCCTCACAATTACTGATGGATATCTTCTTCAGTGGCAGTGGGATCAAGAAGACTTAAGCGAACAAACAGAGGATGCAACAAGATATTATGTAATTCTCTCAGATGGTCTGAACGAAAAGAAATTTGTTACAGATTTGAAGGTTTTTGATCTTCGTACTTGCGGTATTGCTGTCAATACATCATATAATGTGTGTGTTGTAGCGCTAAGCTCTGACGAGAGGGTTATTGCATCAAACAGATCGTCAGCAAGAGCAATAGAACAGGTCAACAGAACAGCAAACCCTGTGGTAATTGACGGAAAACTTGGTTTTGATTACGGCGCGACTGCGTTGCAGGCTGGCACATTCCTTGGAGATATTGCCGCGTACTTTGGCGGGACTTCTGCAACGACATATGATGAGACTCTTATTGCAAGCAGCGGCTATAGTCAGCCATATAAATTTAGTGCGGGCACACTAAACAGCTCGAATATCAGAATTAAATTTACAAAAATTACAGAAAGCGGAGCTCAAGGGCAGATTTACTATATCACCGTATCGGCTATGGATTTACTTCTTGATGCGATGATGACAAACAATATTGAATTTGCAGAGTCAACTTTCGCTGTGGGAGAAGAATATTCATTCTATAGTCTCTTAGAAGAATATCAAAGAACAAACGAACTTACTCAAACCACAAACGATTTTATTACAACACTTCTTTCATCAAAACGTGGAATTGGAACAAATGATTTATTGTTTGATGACGTGGGCGCGTCTATTCCAAAAGGAGTGTACGAGGTAAGTTTTGTACAAATCGGAAATTCAAATTACATCGAATCGGCGCCAACTAGTGCAACGAGAGTATATCTTTCTGCGGGGGCATCGATTGAACTTGATGTTGCATCTTTAGGAGGGAAGGCTCAGCAATATGTTGCGTCAATCACTCCAAACAAGACTGCAACCACGGCAGATGGAAGCACCTTCACAGAGACAACAGCTCGTAGTTATAGAATGCTTTTACGTGGTTATGCGGGAGTTGAGCGAATATCTCTTACGGTTGTAGATTTCATTTATGATGGCACAAACTGGCTTGGATACTTTAATGGTGAAGACTTAAACGGCACATCAGCTGGACAGGTTGTGTACACGTTGGAAAGCAATGTGACAAGCGATGGAGTAAAATACTTCCAAATCAACCTTTCACTTTTACGTGATGCTGTCAATGAAATTTTGGCAGATATGGAAGAATTCTATATTGATACCGCGCAAACATATCAAGTTGATATCTTTGCCCTTTCAAACGGCGACGCGGGCGTATTAAATGGAAAGAGTGGTAAGTTTACGCTTATCTATCAAGATCTTGATGTTTCAAGAATGTCGCTTGATGGAGGAACAATCAAGCTTCCTTCTTCGACTACAGGAAACTTGAATGTACGTTTTGCGTATGCATCAAGCGCAACAACAATTCACCTTGAACGTGTTCCAATCGGAATTGGCGACAATGAAATTGATCTTTCATATATTACATATGGCGGAAACGAACTGTTGTTTGTAAGCTTCTCGCTTGAAGGATCATATACTTACAACACAATGAAAGTTGAAAGTGATATTTATGGAATTGCAAACCCTTATAAGCTTTCAAGTCCATCAATGTCCTCAATCAACAACAATCTGCGAATTACTTACAGTTCTAGCGACCTTTCCGCAGGCGTAATTAAATTTATGGATGACGAGATTACTTATATTATTTCAAGCAATCAAGACACACTTTATGAAGGTTCGACAACGGTAAATACAATTGACTACACAGTTGGACTTCTTGATGGTGAAATTAATGCCGATCAATTTGAAGCATACCTTCTTGGAAATAGGGGGGCATTTATCAGCATTGATGCAGATGACGAAGGCATGGAAGACTATTATGTCGAAAGCGAATACTACGATCATCAACTTGTTCTTGCAAATAATGGCAACATTATGCTTAAAGATGGCGGATTATATAAAGTAATTTTCAAATCTGAAAAGGCAAGCATAGATGCAAAAATGCTTGATTACAACAATGACACTTCTCAACAATACGAAGTGAAGGAAGGCTCTATTTACTTTGACATTCCTCTTCAACAGGAGCTTGAGATGGTTGATGGCAGCGGAAATGCAGCACAACTTCTCTATATGTTGAAGCTTGATTATTATGACAATCAGGATGAAGGTGTTGAATCAACACCAATAGACACTGAAATTTTGTATCTCACCGAGGCGTATTTGACAGAAGGTCGCTTAAAGCTTGATGGTCAACTTGTTGACAGAACACAAGACCTTGTTTCATTCACTGTTTCGGCGATCGTTGCCAAAGAAGTAGAGGAAGGTTATGCAGATTTCAGAGCGATTAATGGAAAATTCTTCTCAATAAACGACAGCTTTACTTATACTGATGGCAGTTTTGTTTTAAGATCTAGAAGCTTTACCCCATCAAATGGCAGCGAGACAGCTAAATTTGCACATCCACCAGTGGCAACCGCGCCAACATCGGCAGAAACTTTATTTGTTGCAAATGGAGCTATTAGTTTCGTGGTTGGTGATCATATAGCTTATAGTCCAGAAGGCACGTTTGAACAGCTTTCAGCAACAAAAGTAGTTGTCAGCCTCACATCGAACGATGGTAAACAAGTGTTTATTGATGGACGAATTCAAGTTAAAGACTTAGATGGAATAAGAACGGCCAAATTTATTCCAAGCGATTTCGCTGAAAATGCTGCGCTTGCAAACTTTGTTGGAAAATCATTCAGCGTACAGATTATGAGTTATGACGATCAACAACTATTTTCACTTCCTTTGGCTATTTCAACAGTGTATAAACTTCCAAACATTGAAGGGAAGTATGAAGTTAAGGTTGATGATAATTATCAAACATATCTTGACTTCCAAAAATATTTTGAGTTTACATTAGGTAACAATAATACGTTCTATCGAATTAAAATAGACATTGCACGCGAGACGGGTGAGACTACAACATCGTATGTCTCTGTGACAGAGCCTAAGCTTATTCTTGATAAAACCATGACGCAGCTGACTATCAGCGCAATTGACAGTCAAGAGACAAATACAATAGGAAGAATCAAACTCTTTAGCAGTGACGAGCACATAGTTGAAGTAAGACAAACAGAGTACAACGCAAAGACAAATGATGATGGTTCAGAAAAACTAATTATCACGTGGGATAAAGAGAGAATAGGTTTTGTTTGGGATGGTGGCGAAGAAGGAAAATCTTATGAGTACTTCTATCAGGTATCAGTTAAACAAAATTCTCAAATAGATACTCAATCTGGCATTACAACAGAAAAATTCTATGGTCCTCAAACCATGGGGACAGTGGTAAGCTTTCTTATTCAAGTAAGACAGATTGCTGGCGCTGATGAAGGTTCCATCATTTATATTTTCAGTGATAGCATTGAGGCAAGAGAAGAACAACTTGGCAACGAATTCAAACATTTTGCAAGTGGAAAGGGAACGCAAGGAGACCCTTATAGAATTAAAACGGTGTACAATCTCACGACTGGGCTTGTTGCAATGTCTGCAGCTGAACAATTTAAAGCAATCAGCCTAAGAAACAATGAAGGTGTTTACTTTGTATTAGACGAGAATATTGAAATTGATATTGATGAATCTTATTCACCAATTTCATTCAATGGTCACCTTGATGGAAATGGTCATACAGTTACAGTGAAGTCTTCTAAAGTATTTGATTTAAGTGCAACATTTGAAGGTGGCAAAATTAAAAATAATACCTGCTCGTTTGATGACTATTCTTCACTGTTTAGTACAATTGCGTCAAAAGCGTCTGTCAGCGATTTAAAACTTCAATATAGTGTTGACATAAACTTGAGCAACAACAAAGGTACATTGTTTGCACCACTTGCTGCATTCAATTATGGACAAATCTCTGGTGTCAGTGTTGAAGTAATTGGTGCAACAATCAATGGCAGCGAAAACAATGTGTTTATGAGCGGCATTGTAAGTGTAAACTATGGTGGAATTATCAATTGCCACAATGTAAGCAACTTTACGTTCGAAGTAAGTCAACATTTAAATGTAAAATGTTTTGGATATGCGGCGATTACAGCATTTAATATTACAAGCACATTGCCTTCAGTTGGAACGCTTATCAATTGCAGCAATAGCGGCGCAATAGCCATTTCAAACAGCATTCAAGGTGCCAACATATTTGCTAGTGGAGGTGTAATCAGAAATGCTGGAGAAATTTACGCATGCGCAAATACAGGCAACATCAATGTTAAGGCCGAACAAGCTGATAGAGCAGGAAATTACTACATCGGCGGAACTGCTATTTTGAGTAATGGTGGCAAAGTTGAGTATTGTTACAACAGCGGAAGCTTGACTGCAGCCAATGGAACTGCTGAGATTGCCGGAGTAATTCTCAACCTCAATTCGGGCAGTGCCAAAGGCCTGGTTGATTTGACAGGAAAAACAATCATAAGTGGATGCACCGCAAACATTTCTGTGTTGGATTGCTATGTGCTTCAAGGCGTAGCGCTTATTCCAGAACTTGAAAGCGGAACTAGCGCTCTCCTTCAAGATGTTGAAATAACGGGAAGCGTGACATACAATTTGACGAGCTACAACATCACACTTTCGATTACATATGTTGATTCATCATTTGTTGCAGCGCTTAGCGTGACAAATTAAATCTTTACTCATTAAAAAGGGATAAAGGGAATATCATACAATATGAAAAAGATTTTACTATCTTTAATATTGATATTCTCTCTATCCTTTTTTTGTGGTTGCAAGAAGGATGATTTTTCTTTGAAAGGGGCTTTTATTTACAGTGAGGTTGCGTCATTTAAAGACGGGCAGATTGCGCAGGTGCTGGGCATAAGCGCAGATAGCGACAATCTAGACAAGATAGCCTCGCCAAGTGAGAAAGTGCAGTTTATCGCAAGGCTGACGGAAGAGCTTAATCTTCTTCGCCAGAAATTTGTTTTGCAGTATGCTGTTGTATACTTAAATAATCCCCTTGAGCAGTTTAAAATTGGGCAAGGGGTCAAGATCGGGCAGGCGGCGTACCGAGAGGACTGTGATATGGTGGCGTTTGAAATAATTTTTTCTTCCTCTCAAGCATGGGAGTATTATCACAACCTCGGCAATGCTTCAGATAATGTGGAGAATGCTGAAAAGGTTACACTACTTTCCAAAAAAGAAAGTCGCAGTCTGTTTCCTTTTGCGGTAAAAAATAGCGCGGGAAACGTTGTGGGGCTTGACTATAAAAACCTCTATTTAAAAGCAGGCGAGGGACTTTCTTTTGAACAAAAACTAAAAGAGACATATTACCCTCAGTTTATATACTGCTACTCGACATATTCTCGAGCGCTTAAAAGCAATGCAAAGACTGTTGTTGCAGAAGAAGGGATGTACAGTCATGTTTGGGCTTGCACAGAAGAAAAACTTACAGAAGAAAATCAAACCTCTATCTACTATTATCAGGCGCATAAGGGGATGTGGATTCTGCTGGCTGTGACGCTGCCAACATGTGGACTTGTGATATATTTGGTGATGATGCAAGTAAGAAAAAAAAGAAAGAAATAGCAAAAAATATCCAAAAAAGTTGGATATTTTTTTATTTTGCTTGACACATGGCATGGGGAAGGGGTTATAATAAGATTAAGTAAAATGGGAGGGGTGTGTAGTCCCCAAGGAGAAAAATGTGGAGAAGGTAAAACATTCAAACTTAAAACTGAAAGTGACGGCGCTTGTTTTGTCGTTTTTAATTTTGGCTGCGGTTGGTGCGCTTATCGGCGTCTTTGCTGCAACGACCCAGCGAGTGAAATCCGAATTTAATGTAAACTATACTTTAGGCTCAAACATCGCAGCAAAGGTAAGGACTGAAAAGTATGTCCCAAATCTTGACAGTGATGATGACGGCGTCGAAGACGGTGCAATCAATATTATTCATGACTCAAATGGCAACGAACTTGACAGAGACGTGAATGATTATGTTGTATTCAAT
>JAGAKV010000019.1 GCA_017625505.1 Clostridia bacterium
ATGGTGGTTTCTTCCACAAATATAAAGTGCATTACATCATGCGTCCAATGTATCGAGCACTCATAACAAAAATCGAAAAAATCCTAAATGGCGAGGACAAGGTTGAAGAAAAGACTGAAAATCAAGTTGAAACCGCCTTTCCTTCCTACACTGACGAGCTTCGCTCTTTAAAAAGCCTTCTCGACGATGGAATCATTACACAAGAAGAATTTGACGAAAAGAAAAAGAAGATTTTAGGATTATAAAACAATAACAATAACAATTATTTTCAATAGATGAACAAAACATATAAAAAATAGGAGACAACATGGAAAAACAAATTATTGAAACAAAAACCAAATACGGAGAAACCATTATATTGCGCCCTTTTGAAAAAAACGATGCAAAGAGAGTCTTTCAATGCTGGTCAAACCCACAATGCACAAGATATAATGATATTCCTTTTAGACAAGAAGACATCGAGGAGATTGCAAACTATGATTTTCCAACAAAAAACGGCATGCACTTTATGGTTGTCACACTTGAAGATGACACCATCGTAGGAAATTGCAGATTTGGCACCCGTTATGACAGCAAAAAAGAAGAGATGATTTGGGATTTTGGTTACAGCATTATGAGAAGCGACGATAAAGATTTTTATACTGTTGCTGACATCAAAAAGGCGTTCTCCACACAAAATCCTGACGGAAGCAAAAAACTTGACGGCATCGCAAAAGACAAACACTTCTGGGGTAAGGGGTATGCACAGGCAATGGTTGAAGCTATTCTTGAAATCGGAAAAAGCGAAGGAGTAAAATATTTCATCAGCGGCGCAGATGTAAGAAACTTTGGTTCTCAAAAAGTCATGCTTAAAAATGGTTTTAAGCTGCTGACAAACAGCGACGGCTCACGCCTTGATCCTGACAATGATTATCGATTTGTCTTAGACATGAAAAACTATCCTGCAAAACCAAGCGAAAAAGACATGAAATCCATTTGGGAAAATCATTTAAAAGCAGCTACTGTTGATCTTGAAGGGTTGAAAGAATTTCACACAGAAGAAACAAAACACTCTCTTATTAAAACAGTGTTCTATATGCTTTTAGGAAGATGCTGGAAACTGAAAAAGCTGCTTCGAAAAAGCGGACAGACCAAAGACTTTCTTAAAAAAGAAAAAATTTCAAACGAAATCGAGCGACTTGAAGAATATATTGAGGCGTCAATTGCAAAGCTGACAAAGACTCAGCGCAAGCAACTTGCCGATTTCACCAACGACTCTTTAGCAAAATGGCAGAATCAAGAACTTTATGAGGAAGATGCAGATTATCAACAAGCACGAATTGCATGCTGCAAGCTTCTATCTCCAATGGTCAACGAGCAAGTCTACAACGAATATATCTATTAATGAATATTAAATATGCTCAATAATAAAAAGAAATATGATTTATGAAGTAAACCCCATTATTATTTGCTTTTAAAGCAAATCTCATTTATAATATGCAATATGAAAGAAAGCATAGAAAAGATTGAACAACTTACGCCAAATAAACCACAAGGAATTTTAAAAAGCATAGGCAAAGCACTTAAAAGGGGCTTTGTCACCTTTTTGACCTCTCTTATCATTGTGGGGACTGCGGCAACCATCGCGGGAAACATTCAACTTAAGGATTACTCATCAAGCGCACAAGTCCAGCAGCTGTCAGAAGAATTTGGTGCTGATATGGGGTATGCTTATGAAAAGTTTGGAATCCACTCACGCATGCAACATAATGGTGATGAGCCTATTTATGTTTGTTTCAATGAAGAGTTGCCAAGCGAAAGTCGCGCAAGCGCAATAAAATCGCTTGACTATCTCTTTGGACTGGTTGGACAGATTAACCCAGCATATCGCTATGAAATTGTCAGCCAAGAAGAGTTTGATCGTATATGGATGAAAACAAAAATTTATTATGAATTTGGTGAGCATGAAAACGCAGAGGCCCACATCGTC
The DNA here is from genome assembly GCA_017625505.1 of Clostridia bacterium. Taxonomy (GTDB): domain Bacteria; phylum Bacillota; class Clostridia; order Christensenellales; family UBA1242; genus Caccovivens. The sequence goes on from JAGAKV010000019.1 coordinate 1,970, forward strand.
CATAGTTATAACCCACTGTCTCTTTTTACAAGCAAACCCGCAATGCAAGGCTATGAAGTTCGACAATCAAAAGCCTATAATTTTGAAAATTTAGACTACATCTACCTGCATGAGCTTTTACACGCATTTGGCATTGATGACGTCTATACTCAAGGGCCTGACGCTGTCACAAATAAGTTTCAGGGCAACACCTCCATTAATAGCAATATCGGATACAAACATCCATTCATCACACCAAACGATTTTAAATTGCTTGTTGCGCTGTATGCACCAAAATTTGAAAACGCACAAGAGCAAGCAAAACAAACCGCCCGTTTGCAGCAAATGATTGAGGTATACACAAAACATTATTACGAAGATTTGTCTGTCATCTATAAAGAGACCTTCAAAATAGACGAACATTTGGAAAAGCAAGATTTCAATTTCACGCTTGATTCAACTTTTCTTGGCGCCGAACAAACAGAATATAACTACACATATGACATTACTCTTCAAGGCGATTCATACGCTTTTAAACTTTACGATGACAAACACAACCTTTTAGACTCTTGCAACGGTAAAGTATATTGGAATAATGACGTGGCATTCTTACAAGACGTTACACTTAAAGAAGGACTCTACCCCGGTTGGAAAGACCATTGTTTTAGCGGTGGATATGTTCAAGACTTCGCATTTATTAAACGCAACGGCAAAATATGCTTTGCAAACTTTGTAGCCGAGACATACTGGGAAGGTAAAGATATTACCTTTTTGGACGAAGAACTTGAAAGGTAGAAATTAAAAAATATCACTTTTAAAAAAGTGATATTTTTTTACACAACCCGCCCAACTGAGGTATTGTCTTTTTTGCGATCATTTAAGCAGTCAATTGGATTTGGTGCGTCTTGATAACGATAATCTTTGCCAAGTTTTTGAATCGCTTTGCAGATGACAAGGTGGCTGGCGACATTTTTCTCATCACGATTGACAATTTGTTGAAACTTGAAAAAGTCTGCTTCGCTTGGCAGCTTTGAAAGTGGCGTGTAGCCCTCACGATCCCCTGTATAGTTGACTGTTTTTTCGAGCACTTTGCGAATATATTCTTTGTTCTCCCCCAATCTCAGTGGCTTTGGAAAGTTTGGCTCTGGACAAACATCGGTATACTCTTTATTCTCATATTTTTCAAGACACTCAACCGCCTTCTTTAAATGAGCGACCTCCATTTCAAAATGATCCTCCCAAATCTTTTTGATGTATTCATCGCTTTCATCAAGCGCCATTGAATAATAAAGATAGCACTCTGCGTACTCATGCATAACCCACTGCTCAAGCCATGTAGCGTTTGGATCTTTAAGGCTTTCATATTGTGTAACGTGCTCTTCTTCAACCATACCAATTTCAGCAAAAAGTTTGCGTCCTAAATTATTTTTATAAAGCTGGGCAACATTCATATAATAGTTCATCGTCTGCTGCTCTGCTGCGGTAATGGTTGCCGTCACAAGTTTGGTAAAGGCATCTGCCGTGCGATTGTCTATATTAAGTTTTACGTTGTCCATTGGATAGCGATGATGCGCGATTGTTGGACGCGCCGGCATAATTTCGGTAAACTTACCCACCATCATGTCAGCATCAATTCCTTGATCCATTTTTAAAAGGTTTGCAAAGCGGTAAAGATGATCAAAGTCCTCTAAAAGAGCGAAATCAAGTGCTGCTTTGACATTTTTGTCTTTTTCATGTTTTGCAAGTGTGGCTGTCAAATCAATTGCAAGCTGCTCATACGCAATTGTTGCTTCCAAAATCCCCTCGTTAAGAGGCTTAAGACAGCTGATTCTTTTTTGTTGTTGCTGCTCTTGCGCACGCACTACAGCAATCTCCCTTTTTAGGTTTGGATTATTGCAATTTCTGGCAAATTGATGTAAAAACCAGTTTGATTCAAATTCGGTGCCATTCATCAAAATCACCCTCGTTTTAGTGTATGGCGACACCTTGTTTTTATCGTACGCTTTTGGATACATCTTTTTCCAGTCCATAAAATAGCTGTTTACATCTTTTGAATTTTGTTGTATTGGATTCATTTTTCCCCTCCTAAGCAAAATTATTGACACCCAAAAAAAATATATACTCAAACTTTGATTTGTTCTGCAAAAAAATGATTGTGTTTTGCGTCTATTTGTAAAACCTCCGGCTATTGACAAACAAGATAAAATGTGATAAGATAATCTGACCATGAGAAATGACTGCAAAGAATTTTTAGAAGACTATATTTCAAAGCACATCTACGGCAAAAATGCGGATTATGATTTTTACACGCTCTTCAAGCTGTATTCAGCCTATGAAATAAGTTGTCCGCAAGACATCACTCGCGCTGTGGATGAATTTTCCGATTTTCTCACCAGCTGGGGTGGAACAATTTTTAATAGCAACGTCAAAGATGCGCCACGTCTGATGAAATACTCTGCAAAAGCGTTGCACATGCTTCTTGAGTCTCCCCTCACAACTCATCAAGAATGTTTCGTCAAAATTATTAAGGATATTGCCCCATACAAGAAAAACACAAAAATCCTTGATGTGGGTGCGGGGCTATATCCAAAAGCTTCAATCAAACTTGCAAATGACTTCAACAGTTTGACGGCAATTGATGTACAGTTTCTGCTTTCAGGTGCCAGCATGCAGGCAATGAATATTTCAAGTATCGAGCAACATTTTGACATAAACACTCAAATTCAAGAATATGATTTCATCATTGGAAGACGTCCTTGCGGCGCGATTGAGGATATTGTGAAGGTTTGCACTAAATTTCAAAAACCATATTTTATTGAACTTTGCAACTGTTGTTTGCCTCAACCGCCTTTCCAGGGTGATGAAAATTGGGGCTGGGAAGATGTTTTGCCTTGCCATGACCCACATATAACATTCTCATATCCATACGCATACAATATTGGTGGCAAAGACATAGAGCCGATTATTCACAAACACACTCATAAGATGTTTCAAAAATCACCTCCCCAACATGTCGGGATGCGGCTTCGAAAAATCATTTCACAGCACAACGCTGATGAAGAAAAAGAAAATATTACTTAAAAAGACTCTTTACAAACTGCAGAAAATATGCTATACTAGTGATAGCAAAATATTTTGAAATGTAAAAGGAGAAAAATAATTATGAAACTTTCAAAACTTAGAGAAATCGTTGCAAAAGCTGAAGCTATCGGCGCAAAATGCTATCAATGCAAGCAAGACTACATGCAAAACCCAGATAACGCCACTCTTAAAAGAAAATATGCACTTGCTGCTGCACAAAATCAGCGTTCAATTCAAACTCTTGCAAACTATATGCCAATTTTCACAGTAACACTTGGCGACTTTGTAAGCACTGCAAAAGAGGATTATGCCAACATCGGCGTTGACTGCAAATTTACATGCTGCAACTTTGCAGAAAAAGAAAATGGAAAAACAGGTGCAACCCTTATGGTAACGCTTGAAAAAGAGGGCAAATCAAAGGATTATGAACTTTGCACAATTGAGCTTGAAGATGAAAATCAACCTCTCGCTGATGTAAAATTCAATCTTCTTGCAAAAATGTTTATTAAAGGAATGCAAAAAGACTCAAGAGACGCACGCATTAATGCAGACTTTGACATTATCGCTTGGGACACTGTTGCGAAAAATCTTATCAGACTGCGTGACGACCGTAGAATTGCAAAAGCCATTCGCGAAGAAGAATTGGCTGCAAAAAGAAAGGCAAGAGAAGAACTTTCAACAAACATTTAGTCACTGTTTCTAAATCCTTTGAGAGTATCCAGCTTTGCCCACTATAAAAACAACAATATACTACTTAAAGGAGAAATAATGAAACTATCAAGACTTAAAGAAATTGCGGAAAAAAGCGCGGGGGAGCTTTCTCCGCTGCAAATGGCTAATTGCCAGCGCACCCTCAAAAACTACTCAACAATTTTCAATGTCAGACTCAGCGACCTGCAAAACATGGTTGAAGAATATTACGAGAAAAAATATGGTAAACTGGCACAGCTTCCAACCTATCAATTTTCAAGAGCTGCCATGTTTGAGAAAAATGTAGATGCAAATGGTTACACTCAACGCACCTTCTTTCATCTCGAGCTTAGAAATCATAAGTATGATTGGGTGCAAGCGTTCTTTCTGTTTTCGCTTGACACAACAAATATAGACATCTCGTCACCTGACTTTGAAGTCAATCTTCTTAAAACTGGTTTTATTAAGAGTTTTGTTCAAGCAGAAGCAAACAGCAAAATCAAATATGTTAAGGATGACTTAAATGAAATTGGTTGGGCATGCATTATTAAAAACATTAAAGACAAATATTTGACTCGAGAAACCGAGCAAAACATATAAAAAGAGCAGGGATTGCATTATGCTTGGAAAAACAAATCCAAGAAACGAGCGCAATCTGCCTGCTCTTTTTTTTTCGACATGTCCATAAAAATAGTAATAAAAAAGAGTAAGATTTCTCTTACCCTCCAATATGCATATCGTGCATACGTTCTTGTGAAAAGTCTTCAAAGAAATTGTACGCTTCAGCCTTACAAAGTTGAGTTTTTACAAAGCGGTTGTTTTTATTTGGAATAAGATTTACATCTCCCATTGAGAAGAACTTTTTCACTACGCTATCAACAAAGTTTGCTTTTTTATCTGTGAAAAGAACTTGAGGAAGTTTTTCGCAGAAGTGCTTGTATGTTTGATTTTCTTGTCCCAAATCAAAAGTGTTGAGTTTGTGCGCTGTAAGGTATGCAATGTAGTCACTGTCAAGCATTGTATCAACGTCGACAAGCTCAAGCTCCTTCTTTGACTCAGCAAGTGTAACAAAACCATCTTTGTGAAGAAGATATACATTTGTTTTTTCTTTGCCATCCTGTTCATGTTCAATCAATACATAGCAGTTTTTGAACACACCAGCAGTCACTTTGCGTACTTCTGTCAAAGAAGCTTTCTTGCATGGGATTTGCTTTCTTGCAATTTCTACAAAAAAGTGTTCTGCATCAAACTTTGCTTTTGCAACAACTTCAGTAAAGTTTTCATCAAGTGGCAGACGCTCGTCGATGTTTTGATTGATTCCAACAAGTTTTTTTACGTCGATAGATTTTACTGATAAATATTTTGTTTCCTTCATTTTTTCTCCTTTTGTTTCAATTTTAATCATCTCAGGACTTTTATTGTAACATGAGAAAAGATATTTGTCAAGGCCTCGGAAGGTCGAATTTTAGAATTTTTGTAAATAAATTTAAAAAAAGTTTATTTATTAAACACTATTTTCATTGTAAAAAGCAATTTGATTGCATTACGCCTCTATTGTCACAAAAAAAGAGTAAACAATGTTTACCCTATTTCAATATCTTGACCTTTGATATAATTATGGCTAAATCTTGCCATAATTTCCCCCATTTCGATGCGTTGAACGTCAATGGATCCAATGTCTGCAATCTTGATTCCAAGTGCCTTCGAGAAGTGTCTGTTTGCAAAATTTACAATCGAAGTTTTTGAAATGTCTTTAAACGTACATTTTTCGGCATACAAATCGGCAATTTCTTGCAAGGCAAACTTAACATAAGTTTCACTTATTGGAGCATCAATCTTGCATGTGACGTCATCAAACTCAATTGAGATGACATAGTTACAATCCCCATCCTCAGCAAGCACACGCTTGTCGCCCTCTTTTTTGATAGGACGCTCTGCCTTAAATTTTCGTACGTTGTATTCTTTATTGAATAAGTTGCCCTGTGCAGTCTTATATTCAAAGCCGTCGCCTTTTTCATCAAGATAATATAGTTTTGAAAAATTTTCCAGCTTAAGTTCGCCCAGTCCCGACTCTTTTAAAAAGTGAGTATATCCCGGATTGCTGTTTACCCAAGTAAGAAAGCCTTTCGCAGAAAGGGCTGCATCCTTCTTTTGAATTATATAGTCAGTAAGCATTTGCTTGACGGCGCCACGAACTTCATATTGTTTGCCACCGAGCGTTTCAGTTGGAAAAGCTTTTGGAATGTTTACAAACATTTCAAAGCCCCAAAACTTATCTTGAAAAAGAGGATTTTCTTCCTCGCGTTCATCAAACTTTATTACAAACCGATGATAGTCAGTTAGAAAAAGATCTTGCTCTGGCATAATATCTCCTAAGTTAATTTTGTCAAGCGGTATCATTGTAGCATATTGGCGAAAATTGTCAAAACAAAAAAGGGTGCAATTTGCACCTTTTTTAATTTTTTCTTATCAACTTATTTTTCATGCCTATCTTTAACGATTTCATGAGTGTGGCTTGCATACTCCTCTTGGTCGTACGCTATGCCATTTTTATCATAATAATCCTTCACTGCAGCCTTAACAGCCTCCTCTGCCAGCACAGAACAATGCAGTTTGTGGGCTGGAAGACCGCCAAGCGCTTCTACTACGGCTTGATTTGTAATCTTTACCGCTTCTTCAACAGGCTTTCCCTTTACAAGCTCTGTTGCCATAGAGCTTGTAGCAATAGCGCTGCCACAACCAAAGGTCATAAATTTGCAGTCTGTGATTATGCCATTTTCAACTTTGATGTACATTCTCATAATGTCGCCGCATTTTGCATTGCCAACTTCACCAACGCCGCTTGCGTCTTCAATTTCGCCAACGTTGCGCGGATTTCTGAAGTGGTCCATAACTTTTTCGCTATATAACATGTTTTCTTACTCCTTTTTCAAGCTGATCCCAAACTGGCGACATTTTTCGCAAGTACTCCACCACCTTTGGAACTATTTGTATTGTTTTGTCAATTTCTTCTTCAGTTGTATATTTGCTTAATGTAAGCCTAAGCGAGCCGTGTGCTACCTCATGAGGCCTGCCAATTGCAAGCAGCACGTGACTTGGATCAAGCGAGCCTGAAGTGCAGGCACTTCCGCTTGAAGCACATATTCCTTCATCATCAAGAAGAAGCAGAAGACTTTCCCCCTCAATCCCCTCAAAGCACATATTAACGTTGTTTGCAAGGCGCTTCTCTCTGTCTCCATTCAGAATGCTGTGCGGTATTTTTGAAAGTTCTGAAATAAGTCTGTCGCGAAGAACAAGTTGTTTTTTGTTAATCTCTTCCATTTCTATAGTAGCCATATTCAGTGCCTCAGCAAGTCCAATTGCACCCGCAACGTTTTCAGTACCTCCGCGTTTGCCACGCTCCTGCGCGCCACCTTCAATCAGCGCTGTCAGCAGCACATTGCTTCGCGCATAAAGCACCCCTACGCCTTTTGGCCCATGGAATTTATGCCCAGCAATTGAAAGCATATCAATATTCATTTTTTCAACATCAACTGGAATGTGTCCAACCGCCTGTACGGCATCAGAATGAAAAAGTATTCCCCTCTCGCGGCAAATTTTGCCTATTTCCTCAACCGGCTGAATTGTGCCAATCTCATTATTTGCAAACATAATTGTCACAAGGGCGGTATCCTCTCTGATCGCATTTTTCAAATCTTCAACTTTGACAATCCCGTTGTCATATACATCAAGATATGTCACTTCAAAACCTTCTTTCTCAAGCTTTTCAAGGGTGTGAAGCACGGCATGATGCTCTATTTTAGAAGAAATGATATGTTTTTTCCCCTTTCTCTCGCCTAATCTGCATGCCGAAATGATTGCCTGACTGTCCCCTTCGCTTCCGCCAGAAGTGAAATAAACCTCTCTTGGTTTTGCGTTTATACATTTTGCCACCTGTTCTCTGGCTTTTTCAAGTGCCTCTCTTGCCTTCTGCCCCATTGAGTGAAGGGAAGATGCGTTGCCATATTCCTCTAAAAGATATGGCGTCATAGCCTCAAGCACTTTTTCATCAAGCTTGGTTGTACCAGCATTATCTAAATATATCATATTGCTCCTTTTTCAATTCCTACCGATAAGGTATGAATTTATTATATCTCCATTTTTCTTTATTGTCAATAGTTTTAGATGTTTTCATTAGTATTGTCACTCTCATTTGATATAAAATCTTTATTTTTTAGCGTCAATTTTCCTTCAACCACCTTGTATTTTACACCCCTAAGAATAATATAGCTGCCCAGCAGCAAAATACACTGGGCTATCTGTCCTACTTCTGTGCAGAAAGGAGAGATGATGAAAACCGAGAGGGCAACCCTTACGACTTTAAAAACAAAGTTTATTATTGTATTTAAACGAGGAGAAAATTCAAGCTGGGTATAGGTTGACATAATCTGTTTAAAGGGTTCGGTTGTCATGTCAAAAATTTGAAATGAAAGGTATATTAACACAATTGACAAGATTGCCCCATTTATCAATGATAATGCAATTGTCATAGCACAACTTAGCAACATAACAATTCCAGTAAACAGGCATGAATTTTTCAGTTCCTGTTTGTAGTTGTAACGCTTTTTAGATAAGTCAATTTTTGCGATTTTTGAAATGGCTTGCAAGGCATCCCAAAAAGCATCGGTGCAAAGTCCCACTGTTGTCAATGCAAGAACATACTCTTGCCCTGCACAAAATGCGTTTTTTAGTCCAAAAAAATAGATTAAAAACATAAAAATGTTTGATATAAGATTTGCCGATTCATAACGAAAATTTTTAAAAAAGGAAAAATCTATTTTAAACTTTTTGCATTCGAAGCATATAAGCACAACGATGTAAACAAATAACACTGCTAAAGTAACAATCATTGAAATAACAAAATCTGAAAAAATCAAACTACTTATAACTAAAAGGGCAAGATTTGCCAAATTAAATGCCAGTAAATGCAAGTTTGCTTTTTTGTCCTTGTCTTCAAAAAACATTTTTTCAATCACAAATGAAAATATTGTTTGAATTATATTCAGCAAAAAACAATATATAACATACTTGCGATAAAATTCTGCATCTTGTCCAAAAAATACTATATATTCATCAACAAAAATTGTAGGGATTAAAAATATACACACCGAAAAAACAATTCCCCAAAACGCACTGCTGTAAATTTGGTTATAATCCTGCTCTTTGTTTGCTCTTATGTTGGCTGCAGTTGCAAACATGCTAACTACTATAACATAAACAAATTGCATCGGGTAAGTAATTGAAAACACATTTTCAATCCTCGGATCGCCCTTAATAAAACTCAAAACAATCCAGGACAAAATAGGCACTATGGAATATATAAACAGCCCACCACCAATTCGAAACAGTCGCAAAAGTTTCAATTTATTCAATTGTTTTTTTCTTTTGATTTCTTTAACTGCAACCATCTTTAGTCCTTTTGTCTTTAGATTGCTTTTCTATCAACTGCTTAAGAGAGACACCTTCAAGATACTGCGCAATAAGCTGATTTAATGTATGCCACACCCCCATAGTATCACAAGACTCAGCCATTGGGCATTTTTCTTCCCCCGCGCATGACGCAACTTTTGTAGATTCCCCCATTGCGTCTAAAATTTCTTTTACATTATACGCTGCCACATCTTTGGCAAGTTTATAGCCGCCAGTGGCGCCACGCATACTGATGACTAGATTTGCCTTAACAAGGCTGGAAATGATTTTTTCAAGATATTTTTGTGATATTTTTTGCCTCGCAGCAATGTCGGAAAGGGCAATAAAGTCGTCGCCGCTTCTGGCTAGATCAACCATGACACGCACCGCATATCTTCCTTTTGTTGTAATTTCCATACTACTTTTTACCCCTCAGTGAGTCAATCGCTTGTTTGCGGTCTGATGCGTTATAAACATAAGAGCCGCTTACAATCATGTCCGCCCCCGCATCAATCACAGCCTGAACATTCTCACCATTTATGCCACCATCAACCTCAATTTTAAAGTTGTAGTCGTTGCCCTTGCGCAAGTCGTCAAGCTCCTTAATCTTATCAAGCATAGCGGGCATAAAACTCTGACCGCTTTCCCCCGGCACAACACTCATGACAAGTACAACGTCAAACATATTGATATACATCTTGATGTCGCTTACGGAAGTGCTTGGACAAATTGATATTCCTGCAAGAGCGTTTGCCTCGTGAATCACCGCTGCCGCCTCAGCAAGATCGTTTTTATTCTCAAACGCCTCATAATGCACTGTCAATATATTTGCGCCAGCCTTTAAATAATCTTTAATGCTTTTAAGAGGCTCGCCGCACATAAGGTGCACGTCAAGCATGATGAGGGTGTTGTCATTAATCTTATCAAGAAGCACATGGTCATAAGTCTTTTTTTTCACAAACTTTGCATCCATAATATCGCAGTGCAGCATATCTGCCTCACCCTGCATGCATTTTGCATAATCTACAACCTTTGACAAGTCTTTTTCTGGATCGGTTGAAACTGAAACATAAATCTTTTTGGCCATAGCGCCCTCCATTAATATTTTTTCGAGTTTTTCAACTCTTGTAAGATTTTTAAATAATTTTGATACCTGCGCTTGCTGATTTTGCCTTCTTCCGCCTCAGCACGCACGCCGCACTCTCCCCCTTCGTGGAGGCAAGAGCGATATTTGCATTTTTCTCTGCCACTCAAGAAATCTGGATAATATGACGCAAGTTCTCTCGGCTGGATATCGCTTACAAAGGCTAAATCCAAAAGGGAAAATCCTGCGGTGTCGGCAAGATATCCGTTGCCCACCTTATATAGGCTGACTAGTCTGGTGGTTTGCTTTCCTCTTTCAATTTTTGAAGATAGATCGCCCACTTGCGTAAACCCTTCATTTTTAAAAATCGCGTTGATACAAGAGCTTTTGCCCACTGCGCTTTGCCCCGCCATAGCACAAACTCCGTCAATTTCTTTTTCTAAGTTATCCACATTTCCACATTTTGCTGATAGTAAAATTATTTTATAAGCAGAGTAATCTTCTTGAACTTGCTTTATAAAGTCTTCATCTGCAAGATCGATTTTATTGATAACAAGCACTGGCTCAATATCATTTAAGTGACAATAGATCAAAATTTTATCAACAAGCACAAAATCTGGTTTTGGCGAAGGTGCAATCACGATAAACAGTTTATCAAGGTTTGCCATTGGCGGACGAATGAGGATATTTTTTCTCGCGCATACCTTTGTTATTGATTCATCAAACTCAACAATATCTCCAACAAAAATGCCTTTCGCCTTAGTTTTTCCGCTTGGCGAAAGTTCTTTATGTTGCCCGTCACATTCCACTGTAAAAAGATTTGCATTTTTCTTTATAACAAGCCCTTTCATTTTACTCCTTATTTTCTTTTAGTATTTTATTTCGAAGTTGCCCGCAAGCTCCTTCGATGTCCTCCCCCATCGTTCTTCGAACTGTAGCTGATACTTTTAATGATTCAAGTTTTTCCACAAACTGATATGCCTGCGCCCTTGCAACGCCCAAAAGATTTCTCTCTTTGACGCTGTTTAGCGGAATGACGTTTACATGACAGGTCAGCCCTTTAAGAAGTTTGGCAAGTCTCTGCGCATCTTCATTTGAGTCATTAACTCCTTTAATAAGGGTGTATTCAAAATATATGCGTCTGCCCGTCTTATCAAAATACTCACGGCATGCATCTATAATCTCTTGAATGCTCCAGCGGTTTGCAATCGGCATAACCTCTCTTCTTTTCTCGTCTAGCGTTGCATGAAGAGATATTGTGAGGGTGATATTATAACTTTTCTCCTGCAAAAGTTTAATTTTATCAACTAGCCCGCATGTTGAAAGCGAGATGTTGCGCTGGCTGATGTTAAGCCCTTTTTCATCAGACACAAGCTGGATAAACTTGCAAACATTGTCAAAATTATCAAGCGGTTCTCCACTACCCATAAGCACAATGTTGGTAATCTTGCGATCCTTCAGGCTCCCACCTAAAATTTTATTGACAAGCAGCGCCTGACCTAAAATCTCTCCTGCAGAAAGATTTCGCTCCAGCCCGTTAAGCGTAGAGGCACAAAACTTGCACCCCATGCGGCACCCAACTTGCGTAGAAACGCAAAGTGTATTGCCGTATTTATAGCTCATCAGCACGCACTCAACAATTTTGCCATCACCAAACTGCACAATAAGTTTTTGCGTTCCGTCTTTTGAAATGAGCTGTCGTATTATTTTGTATTGAGGATAAACGTCGCTGATTTTCTCTTTGATCTCTTTTGAAAGATTTGACACTTCTTCAAGCGTTTTTCCCGAATAAATTCCGTCAAAAATCTGACTGGCCCTAAACTTGGGAAGTCCAATCGCTATAACATATTCCTGAAGCTGTTGAAAAGTCAAATCACTTAAAATCATACGTTTACTTTTGCTCCTAAAATCTCATTATGTCCATTTAAATAATCCTGTCCACGTACAGTCTTGCCGCTTGGCGCCTTGCATTCCAAAATTTCAAGCGCACCGCTTGAGGTTCCAATAATAAAGCGTTTTTTATTGTTTCCCACAACACCTTTTTCAAGCTGCTCGTCAATCGCCTTTGCTTTTACAACCTTAATTGGCTGCCCGTCAATCATAAAATAGCACCCCACAAGCTCGCTAAGTGCGCGTACCCTGTTTTCAAGCGCGGCTGCAGAATTGTTGAAATCAAGAAGGCCATCTTCTTTCGAAAATTTTTGAACATGCACAGCCTTATCATGCTCTTGCGGCGTAAAGGTGATACTTCCATCTTTTGCCTGCATAACCGCTGTTGCGGCCATTTTTCCCCCAAGCTTGCCAAGAGCCAGTTCAAGCTGGCTGTAATACTCGCCTTGCATTTTATATTCTTCTTGCAAGATGATATCACCGCTATCTACTTCCATCGCAACCTTCATAATGGTCACACCCGTAACTCCGTCACCATTCAAAATCGCATTTTGAATAGGCGACGCTCCGCGATATTTTGGAAGCAGCGAAGGATGCACATTGATGCAAAGCTTGTGCTCTAAAAACCATTTTGGAAGAATTTGTCCAAAGGATGCAACAACCGAGATGTCATAATCAATTGCTTCGATTTCTTCTTTATGCTCTTTCATTTTATCATAGCAAAAACAAGGAATACCGTTTGCTTCTGCCAGTATTTTAGCATTGTTTGGAGTAAGCCTATGTCCTCTTCCACAAGGACGGTCTGGCTGAGTAATAAGCCCCACGATATTGATGCCTTCTTGCAGCATAACTTTAAGCACAATTGCCGAGAATTGTGAACTACCTAAAAATAAAACTTTCATTTTCACCTTCTTTTAAATTTTGCCGCCCTGCTTAATATACTTATCGCGATCCATACTCTTATCAACAAAAAGTATCCCATCAAGATGATCAAGCTCGTGGCAAATGCATCTGGCAAGCCACTTCTCTCCCTTAAGCGTAAATGGATAACCATAGCGGTCAACCGCACTTACAGTCACTTCGTATGGACGCTTCACCCTTCCTCTAAAGTCGCCAACCGAAAGGCATCCTTCTTCTTCGACATCTTCACCTTTCGTTTTGATAATCTCTGGATTGATAAGTTCGAAGTAAGAATTGTTTACCTCCATTACAACGACGCGGCGCAGCACCCCAACTTGTGGCGCAGCAAGCCCCATGCCATCACTTGCATACATCGTCTCTTTCATATCTTCAAGAAGTTGCCAAAGGTCTTCATCAAAGTCTTTCACCGGCTTTGATTTTTTCCTTAAGAAATCTTCTCCAATTTTTACAACTTTTCTTATTGCCATAATATTCTCCTTTTTAAGAAAGATTTTGTGGATTTATTTCAAAAAATACTGACGTCTTTGATGCTTTATCCACAATCTCAAAACTCTCATTTTCAATTTTGTCCGCTGTCGGCAAATTGAGCCTCATCATAATCTGATAGCGATATTTGCCTTGCACCCTTTGAATAGGCGATTTCATCGCATCAAGATAAATGATGTCACGACCATACCTCGCCCGAAGTTTTTCTATTTCAGTATAGCATATTTTCAACAATTCGCGAACATTATTTTCATTAATATCACTAAAAAGTATGCGAATTATCCTTGTATAAGGCGGAAACTGTGCCGTCTGACGAATATTAATCTCTTTTCGAAAGAATCCTTTATAGTCATAATTTGACGCAAATTTATAAACATAATGCTTAGGGCTGTAGGTTTGCAAAATTACCTTGCCCTCATTTTGGCTACGTCCTGCCCTTCCTGCAACCTGAGTGATAAGCTGAAATGTACGCTCGCTGCTGCGATAGTCAGTGTGATACAGCGTCTGATCGCCGTCCACAATTCCCACCAACACAACATCCTCAAAATCATGCCCCTTTGCAATCATCTGTGTCCCCACAAGAATGGCCGGCTTTGCATTTTTAAACTCTTCCAAAATTTTTTGGTGGGCATTTTTAGTTGATGTTGTGTCGTTATCCATTCGCAAAACTTTCACATCAGGAAACATCTCTTTGAGTTTGTTTGCAACCTGCTCGGTGCCAACAGCCCCCTGTTTGATATTCTCACTTTTACATTTTGGACAACGCGACAAAACATGGTATTGCTTTCCGCAGTAGTGACACTTAAGGCGGTTGTCCTCTTTATGATAAACAAGGCTGACGTCACAATCTGTGCATTTTGCAATATATCCACAATCGCGACATCTCATAAAAGAAGAATATCCCCTGCGATTGATAAAAATCATTGCCTGCTTTTTATTGTTTACAACATTGACCAGTTCCGCCAAAAGTTTGTTTGAAAAGATGCCGCTGTTTCCGGCGCGAAGCTCGTTCATCATGTCAATCGTCTCAACAACAGGCATCTCTCTGCCGTTTGCGCGCACTGGCAGTTCAATTAATTGATATTCCCCCGTTTTCGCCTTCTGATAAGAATCGATTGACGGCGTGGCACTTCCAAGCACAAGCGGGCAAACATTGGCGCGAGCGCGAAACTCTGCCACATCATGAGTGTCATAGCGAGGGTTTGACTCAGAAATATAGCTTTGCTCATGCTCTTCATCAATAATGATAATTCCTAAATTTTCAAGAGGGGCAAAAATTGCGCTTCTTGCGCCAATTGCAATTCGAGCCTGTCCAGAGAAAAGCCGCTTCCACTCATCATAGCGTTCCCCCGCCGAAAGGCCACTATGAAGAAGGGCTACAAGGTCGCCAAATCGAGTCTTGAAATTTGCCATAATCTGCGGAGTAAGCGAAATTTCAGGAACAAGCATAATTGCATTTTTACCATGTGAAAGTTCCCTTTCAATAAGATTCATATAAACTTCAGTTTTGCCACTACCCGTCACACCATGAAGCAGATATGTTTTATCTTCACAAATGCTTGAAATAGCGTGCTGCTGATATTCATTGAGGCTTACCCTCTTATCCGTCATTTTTGTAAAGCTTGGCGCACGCAGCACCTGTTCTTTTTCTTTTAAAATAAGGCCTTTTTCATACAACGCCTTAACAGCGCTATAGCCAAATTTTTCAGATAAGACGGCCGAACTTGTCTTGCCGTTTTCTTTTAAGTAAAGCGCCACTTCAAGCTGTTTTTTTGCTCTTGAAGAAATCTCTGCAACGTCTTTCTCCGCGCCCAGCAAATAAAATGTTTCAAACAGTTCTTTAACTCGCCCCTCTCTCATATCGCTTGGCAAAAACAACCTAAGAGTTGAAGAATATTTCAAGTGATTTTTCGTTACCATAAAATGCATAAGAGAAAGAAGCTCTTTCTTGATAACCGCCTCTTCATCAATACACGAAATAATGCTTTTAAGTTTGTCCGCAGCATATTCGCACTCAGCTGACTTCTCAATCACATAGCCCTGCAAAACGCGATTGCCAAAAGGAACGTAGACGCGGTGGCCTACGCTTACATTCAAATCTTCTGGAATTTTATACTCAAAAACGCGGTCAAGTGCCTTTGCGTCTTGGTCTATAATTACTTTTGCGTACATGCTTTTCATTATGCTTTAAGTATAGCATATAAACAAAAATTAGACAATATTTTTTAATAATATGAAAGATTTATTTTTTGCCGCAATTTCTCAGGCAATAAATTATATATAAGCTTTTTCAAACTTTGAGACAAATTATAATACAAAAAAAGCAAGGGCTTTCGTCCTTGCAACTTTCTGTATTTAAACTTATTAAATTCACATTTTAAGTTTACATTTTTAAGCCGCCGACTTTGGCGCTTTGTAAGTGAAATATCCGCTCTCGCAGTTTGCATAAGTGCTATCAATTTTTGAGGAACTATAGCTGATGGCACCAACAAGTTTGCTGCAGCCGACAAACATCTGATAACCTCCCGCAACAGTGCCGCAAAGAGAGCAAGCGTGAGAGCTTACAAGCGCAGGCATTGTCCAGCCATCGCCTACATAGATTTTCTCAAGTCGGCTACAATTTCTGAACATTCGGCACATTGTTTGCACCAATGAAGTATTAAAATTTGAAAGATCTAGTGATGTAAGCGAATCACAACCATTAAACATATGCCTCATATCAGTCACGCTTGATGTATTCCATTTAGACACATCAATCCCCTCAAGCGCAACACACTTATTAAACATAAATGACATATTTGTTAATTTTTCAGTATCCCAGCCAGACACATCTATGGATATCAAGTTTTCACAAAATTGAAACATTGTGTTCATAGTGGTAACATTACGTGTATCAAAATTTGAAACATCTAATGACTTAAGTTCATAACAATTAGCAAACATAAATGACATATCAGTAACCTGTGAGGTATCAAAGCCTGAAACATCGACTTTTGTCAACTTCTTGCAGTTTTGAAACATTCCCCACATAGAGGTCACGCTTGATGTATCAAAATTTGTCAAATCCAAACTTTCTAATGATTCACAATCGCCAACTAGAAGAGACATACTTTTTACACTGGCAGTGTTGAAAGTTGATAGGTCGAGCTTTGTCAATGCAGTGCAGTTGAAAAACATATATTCCATATTTGTGACATTTGACGTGTCAAAACTTGAAACATTAAGCTGGGTCAGCGCCGTACAATCACTAAACACGCCTAACATATTTGTAACGTTTGATGTATTGAAATTTGATACATCAAGAGTCTTAAGCGAAGAACACAAATAAAACATATCTTCCATTGTTGTCACACTTGATGTATCAAAGGTGGAAAGATTCAAGTTCGTAAGTGCACTGCAAGACATAAACATCTTTTCCATCTTAGTCACATTTGATGTGTTAAAGTTTGTAAGATCAAGAGTTTTGAGAGTGGTGCGATTTGCAAAAAATCGTGTGCAATCTGCAGGAAGGTCGATTGTGTAGTTTGAATATACGTAAAGGGTTGTGCCGTCAAGTTTTGTCCAGATTTTCTTGGTCGTGTCTGCCATTGGCTTGGCTGCTGATGTTTGGGCTGCGCCTTCTGGCTGCTCTTCTGCGTAAGCAAAAATAATTTGCTCGGCAGTTGTATTTGATTGAATAGTTGATTTTGTTGTATCATCAAGTGCCTCAAGGCCTGTAACTGTCGAATAGTCAAGTTGAATATCAAAAGTCCCGCCGCATTTTGCTGTTTTGTTTACATCATGGACTGACAACTCTACTCGAATCATCTTGTAGCCGCCCGCTGGGATGTTGTTGTAATGAGCTTTTGTCCAGTCGTCTTCGGCAATCGTTGAAGCTGATTGTGTTGCGTCAAAGCCAGTGTGTTCATCAATATTGCAATATGCTATGTCGGCATCAATATTCTTCCTATCCTCGTTGTATGTTGGTGTACACAGCACGCGGATGTATCCGCTGTCCATAAGGCTTTCAATTGTAAAATAGAAGTATGCTTTTGATGCGTATGGGTTGAGATTTACCTCTCCAATATATACATCTTTTTCTGATGTGTTGTCGTTGGCGTTGAATACTACATAATCTTGTGCGTCGCGCTCAATCTCATTTTCGTTTGAATCATAAATA
>JAGAKV010000004.1 GCA_017625505.1 Clostridia bacterium
ATTGAATACAACATAATCATTCACGTCTCTGTCAAGTTCGTTGCCATTTGAGTCATGAATAATATTGATTGCACCGTCTTCGACGCCGTCATCATCACTGTCAAGATTTGGGACATACTTTTCAGTCCTTACCTTTGCTGCAATATTTGAGCCTAAAGTATAGTTTACATTAAATTCGGATTTCACTCGCTGAGTTGTTGCAGCAAAGACGCCAACAAGCGCGCCAACCGCAGCCAAAATTAAAAACGACAAAACAAGCGCCGTCACTTTCAGTTTTAAGTTTGAACGTTTCGTTTTTTCCATCTTCTTCTCCATGATATTTTTCTCATTTTTTGTTTTCCAAACTTTTTATTTAATTATACCCACTTTTCATCGCCTCTGTCAAGCGATTTTATTTTTCGCTATAAAGTTTATGAAGTTTTTCTAGTAGCCACCTGGCATCGCATCCCCCCACCTACGCTAAGCGCGCAGAGGGATCTCATTGATATATTTCTCTTAAATATTGTTTTACCAACCCCCTTCACCTTCGCACCTCAATAAAAAAACAAAATACCCAAAAAGTCTGGGTATTTTTATTACTTTTATTATTCCACATTAATCGCCGCCTATCCTTACAGGCTTTTACATACTTTGGTCAGTTTTAGGCCTGCGATTTGTCAATATTTTCTTACAATTTGATATTAAAACCTCTCGGGATTGTCCTCATCCACAAGCAAGGCGGTATTCCAAAATTCACCACAAAGCACCTTGCCCGGCCTAAGCTGATTTTTCTTGATTAGATTCTCATCAATAAGCATTGCAAAATTCAGGCCTAAGCATTGCACATCAACAGCATAATAGTGTTTCTTGGTGAGGGGATTTTTCTTGATTTTAACATTGTTAATAATTCCGCTTACAAATCCCATTGATTGATCGTCTTTCCAGTAAGAATAATAGCTTTCATCCGCCATTTGAATGTGCTCTTGACTTTGAATTTCTTCCAAATCTTTATTTCCTATTGGCATGTTAGCATTCTTGACCTCAACATAATGCGCAAAACTTGCAATTCTGATATCCAACTCTTCCCCTTCTTTAAAGTTGAAGATATCCACATTTCCACAACTAAACCAAAAAGGAATTCCATCTTTCTCCACCTGCAATGTATCAAAATCAGAGCTGCCTTCTTTATCTTTCAACCTCGTTATCACATTCACTCTTGAAAGGCGTTCGTTGAAATGTCCCAGCGACACTTTTTGAATCTGACTCTTGTTATAGTTTACAAGAGAAATATAGCGTATATCATCAATGTAATGAATCACGTACTGCGTTCCATGTTCATCAAATTCCCAAACAGTCTTTGGCAATTTTGCATTGCTGTGTATCGCGTTGAATAATTTTACAACATCTTCCCTGCCGCCTACTTTAAAACCAACATCACTGAAATGACTCATCTAGTTTTCCTCTTTTCTTAAAAATTCTCGCAATGCTGCCATTCTCAACTCATACTCATATCGAGTCAAAACAGTTTGCGTCACATCCTCATTGCCGATATGGTGCAACAAATATTTATCACCTGTTGACAGCAGTGCTTTTTTGTACACTGGACAAGCGGATGCGCAGATATAAAGTTCATCCAAAAATTTCTGATAAACCTGCGAATCTCTTTTCATTGGCTTACCCTGCCAGTATAACAAGCCGTCACTTCCCCAAAAATCTTGGCTGTTGCACGCTCGTGTGTGGTATGCGTCTAGGCCGGAATATTTTAAAATTTCATTCTGCAGTTTTTTGTCTTTGTACTTAATCCCCTGCAGCACGCCTTCAATGCTTGCAACCCTTTTCCCGCGGAATTTAAATGAATGAGGATACAAATTTGAAAGCACCCTTGAAATGCTATTTTTAGAACCATAGCCAGTATTAATAAAGCTGTCAGTCTCAAAAGTTTTGTTCCCTTCTTTATCTTCAACGCAGACTTTGCCCAAATAAATAGCCTCACCCTTTTTAGTCAACTTTTTGCAGTTAAACTGATAATTTTCTCTAAAACACTTAAATTCTTTGATTTTTTCGCTTTTTTGACGCTTTTTTTGACAAGCAAGCAAAATGTAAGCAATTCCTAGAACAATTCCAAGGACAATAAACAACCAGTAGAACACGCCAGGCATTCCATTAAATCCAAACCAAGATAATTTCTCATGATTCAAGAAGAAATATGGAAATCTCGAGCCCTTAAAATTCGCACCCAGCTCAGCCGCAATCAGCGAAAATGGCAAATAATACAGCGGTGTAATCAAGCCATAAAATGCAGTTCTTCTATTCACCTTTAATCGGTAATCAAATCTGATAAAATCTGCAATTGAAAGCACTGGCACAAAAATATGCACAAAGAAACTATCTGCCGCAAGCGGATTTGTAGGATTCGCCGATCCCAAACTTGCAGGAAAAAGCACAAAGTTGTACACAAACCCTGTCAGCGTAATCGCAACAGTGCAAACGAATTTTACAGTCCGAAGCCACTGAGGAACCACCTCTTGCCCTTTTCTCATAGCAACACAATCAAGCGCCAAAAATACAACCATGACACACCAAATCCAAATATTGCTTTGCACGGTGTAGTATAAAGCTTCATTATTCGCGCCAATTTCTGTCATCAAAAAGCTTAAAAGCACGCCAACAAAACCGCCTGCCACAATCACACTCTTCAGTACAATCGACATAATAAGTTCTTTTCGCCTTTCTTTTGTTAACATATACCCCTCCTATGCCTTTATAATAGCACAAAACAAACGTAATTTAAAAACAAAATAAACCTTTTACTAATATTTCCCCGTCTCGCCATTTTTCCGCTCCACTTTTCTTGACAAAACTTCTCGCAAATGCTATACTCTCTCATATGAAATCTACTTGACCTCATAGTTAAACGGATATAACAAGCCCCTCCTAAGTACCGACTTGTACTAAAATTAAATTGCTACACATCCCTAAAACACGGACATTTCACAATCACACAAAACTCACATAGCCACGAATTACACCCAAAGTGCACCAAAACCAATAAAAAACTAAATATGCAGCCGTAGCTCAGCCGGATAGAGCGATCGCCTCCTAAG
>JAGAKV010000020.1 GCA_017625505.1 Clostridia bacterium
ATGGGCGAGGTATCTTATGGCGCAATGTCAACCTGCATAGGTTTGTTTATGATGCTATGGCCAACTGATATTGTGCTGATTTTGATGAAGAAGTATAAGGTTCCAATCGCTATTGACTTAAATGGAGAGTATGGCATCGAACTTGAAAAGCAGATTGAGGCGTCCGAAATGACTGCAGAAGAAAAAGAAGTTCGAAAAGAAATTTTAGAAGATTTAGACAAACTCAAACAGCAGACTGCGCAGCAAGATGAGAAACATGAAATGTCGCAGCTAAGTGACAGCGAAAATAAACAAAAAGATACAAAAGGGAAGAAAAAGTGAGAATTGTTGTAGGAATAAGCGGAGGCGTTGACTCTTCGGTGGCGGCTTACCTTTTAAAACAGCAAGGCCATGATGTGATTGGTCTGTTTATGGTAAACTGGGAAGAGCAGGATGGTCAATGTACCGCAGAAGAAGATTTTGAAGATGTTAAAAGGGTATGTTCAAAAATTGGTATACCATACTTTTCTGTTAACTATGCGAAAGAATACTATCAACGTGTATTTACATATTTTTTGGAAGAGTATAAAGCAGGAAGAACGCCAAACCCCGATGTACTTTGCAATCGCGAAGTAAAGTTTGGGCCATTTCTCGAGCAGGCAATCAAACTTGGTGCAGATAAGATTGCAACCGGGCACTATGCAAAGAAGATTGAAAAGGACGGTAAGTATTATCTAGCCAAAGCAGATGACTTAAATAAAGATCAGTCGTACTTTTTAAATCAACTTAATCAAAAGCAGCTTGAAGCCGTTTTATTCCCACTTGAAAATATAGATAAGCCAAAAGTCAGAGAAATTGCGAAAGAACTTGAGCTGTCAACAGCAGAGAAAAAAGATAGTACGGGGATTTGTTTTATCGGCGAGCGTAATTTTAAGAAATTTTTGCAAGGATTTCTTCCTGCCCAGAAAGGTAAGATTTTAGACCTTGACGGGAATGAGGTGGGCACTCATGATGGTCTGATGTATTATACGCTTGGTCAGCGACGCGGGCTTAACATAGGTGGAAGAGCGGGCGGTAATGGGCAGCGATGGTTTGTTGTGAAGAAGGACCTTGAAAACAACATCTTATACGTAACGCAAGGCGAAGATGACATGCTATACAGCGATGGACTGTATGCAAGTGGTATGAACTGGATTCCAGAAATCCCTCAAGAAAAAGAGTTTGAATGCTATGCTAAGTTTAGATATCGTCAGCCAGATCAAAAAGTGAAGGTTACAATTATAAGCGATAAAGAAATCAAAGTTGATTTTGTCCAGAGGCAAAGGGCAATTACTCCGGGGCAATTTGTTGTTTTGTATACGGAAGAAGGGCTATGTTTGGGTGGCGGAAGTATTGATCAAAGCTTTAACAACTAACATGAATAAAAACCTCCATATAGTACAAACTAACACTAAAGGAGGGAGACATGATAGTAGCAAACTATATTGCATATATTTTGGTGCTTATAGGTGGGCTTAACTGGGGACTTGTTGGACTTTTCAATTTCAACCTTGTCGCTGCGATAAGCATGGGAAGCAAAACGGTTGAAAGAATTATTTATATTCTTGTATTACTTGCAACCATTTGGCTTATTATTGCACCAATTATTGACGGCGGTTTGTTGTTGTCAGCAGAAGCAGGTGCGGGCGCAAATGCAGGTGCAGGAACAAACAATCAACCAACTGTTTAATAAATAATAAAAAATCCTTAAGATGTTTTCTTGAGGATTTTTTGTTGTTTATATTAATTTATGCGCTCCTAGTAAATGCATTTATGTCTGATGATAATAATGGATTAAGCGTATTATATACATCGTGCCGTACATGCAACATGCAGAGTCAGGTTGCAGAATATACGAAATTAGATTAAATTTTCTGGGTTAAGACAGAGCAAATCGTCTACGATAAATCTGCCATCTTTTCGAATAAGCTGGCCATCAAGCCAAATTTCTCCGCCGCCATGTGTAGGGGCATGCGATTGAACTAAATCCCAGTGAAGAGCAGATTTATTTCCATTGAAGCATTCATCATAAGCTGAGCCTGGAGTGAAATGAATGCTGCCACTGATTTTTTCATCATATAGAATGTTGTTAAAACACTTGTTTATAAGTGGATTCACTCCAAAGGAGAATTCTCCAACATATCTTGCTCCCTCGTCGGTATTAAACACCTTTGTAAGCTCTTCGCTATGATCGCTTGACTCGTTGATAATCTTTCCGTCTTTAAAGTCAAGACGAATGTTGTTATGCGTGTAGCCGTTATGCTTGCTTGGAAGGTTGTAGGTGATATATCCATTGACGCTGTTTTTGACTGGCGCGGTGTATACTTCGCCATCTGGCAGGTTGCGATCGCCAATGCATTTGATTGCTGGCAACCCTTTAATGCTAAAGGAAAGGTCAGTGTCTTTAGCAATAATTCTTACATGATCTGCCTTTTCAATTCGTCTGCAAAGATTATCCATTGCTTTTGACATTTTTTTATAATCAATCGAGCAAGACTTTATAAAGGTATCCATCATTTCATGGTATAGTTTTTCATCGCCATTACATTCTTCAATGCAAGGCACAATTGTTAACAGCCACTTTTTCTTCAAGCGAATTTTCTCGTGAACCTCAAGAAAATATTTGTTGTTTTTCTTTTGTGCGTCTTCTGATAGGCTGGGAGAAGTGTTTTCTCGAAGTAGGGCAACGCCGTCGCATGCACGCATGATTTGGCTCTCAAATGCGATGTAGTTGTCAAGCTCATCATCTGTTGATTTTTCAAAAAGGTCAGCATATTCTTGCGTAGTTTTAAACAAATATGTTGTTTTGATTCCCATTTCGCCAGCAAGACGTTCCAGAGCTTTGCCAAGCTCAACTTGACTTTCTCCGCGCACAGAAATGTAAAGGTGATCGCCTTGTTTCAAATCAAGACTGTGCTCAATAATTGTTTTTGCAATAGGTGAAAAGTTCATAATGACTCCTTTGTTTGATTTAATTATTGCCTTTAATAAGGGCAACTATAACAAATTATAAAAAATGCTTTATGCCGCCATTTTGGCAGTGAAAGCATAAAGCAAAAAGCAAAATCCAACAAAAGTTGGTGGCGCAAAGGACAGGATTCGAACCTGCGTAGACTTTCATCTAACACGCATTCCAGGCGTGCTCCTTCAACCGCTCGGACACCTTTGCATATTTCACATAATACCGCATTTACAGTCAAATGTCAAACAATGTTGCAAAAAACTTAGAAAGTTTTCTTTTCCTGTTAAAGCGAGAGGCTGTTTTATAAGAAAACATGCTGAGGCTGCTTAAATAAAATAAGCGCTCATGATTTGAGTGCTTATTTCAAGAGATTAACGCAAACTATTCTGCGTCTTCTTCATAATGGCTTCCGCTATGTTGCGTTGCAGGAAAGCGTTGACCTTTTTCAAGGTAGCAACTTCCGCCGCATTGGCCATTTGAGTCATAGCAAGAATAATTGCCTGATTTTGGCGCTTGTTCGCCAGGTCTGTATTGTTTACTCATTTTTAACCTCCAATTATATTCTGTGTAGAGATTGCAAAATTATACAAAAGATACAAAATAATTATTTTATAATATCAAAAAAACTTGCTTTTATTGTTGGTTTTTAGTATAATTAAATTGACTCATAAGGGGGGATATATGGTAAAAATTTGTTCAGACTCTTGCTGCGATCTTACAGCAGAGCAACTTAAAGAAAATAATATTGCAATGATTCCGCTTTTCGTCACACTTGGCGAAGATGACTATCTTGATGGGGTAAGTATTCAGCCAGAAGACATCTATGACTATGTGAAGAAAACAAAACAACTTCCAAAAACTGCTGCTAGAAGTACAGAGGACTTCAAGGAGTTTTTTGAAGAACTTCTTGCAGATGGAAGTGAAGTAGTTTATACAGGCATTGGAAGCCAACTTTCGTCAACATTTGACAACGCTCGTCGTGCCAAGGAAGAAATGGGCAATGACAGGCTTTTTGTCGTTGACAGTAAATCGCTTTCAACAGGAATTGGACTTCTTGTCCTTTATGCTGCAGGCCTTGCCAAAGAAGGTAAAAGTGGCAGTGAAATTGCAAAAGCAATGGAAGAGCAAAGCGACTTCAATCAAGCATCTTTTGTGGTTGATAAACTTGATTATCTTCACAAAGGTGGAAGATGCTCTGGGCTTGCAAGATTTGGTGCAAACCTGCTTAAAATCAAGCCTAGACTGGAACTTGTTGAAGGCAAGATTGAAAATACAGGTAAATATATGGGGCAATTTAAAGTTGTTCTTAAAAAGTATGTAGATGACATGCTTGCTAAATGTCCAAATCCAAAAAAGGACATTTGTTTTGTGACTCATACGAAAACAGATGCTGACATTGTTGAGAGCGTGATTGAATATGTAAAAAGCAAAAACATTTTTGATTGCGTTGTTGAAACAACCGCAGGTGCTACAATTACTTGCCACTGCGGCGAAAACACCTTAGGCGTATTATTCTTACTTGAAAGGGAGTAATTTATGGATAATTGCTTGTTTTGCAAAATTATTAGAGGGGAGATTCCTTCATACAAAATATATGAAGATGAGTACACCTATGCATTTCTAGACATCTCAAACGATTCAAATGGGCATATGTTGGTTGTTCCTAAAAAACATTGTGAAAATCTTCTCGATTGCGACAGCCAAACGCTTGCAAATTTGACAGCTACCATTCAGAAGTTAGGCAAACACTTGACCGAAAATTGTGGTTTTGAGGGGATGAATGTGATTACAAACTGTGGCAAGGCTTCTGGGCAAGAGGTGTTTCACTTGCATTTTCATATTTTACCTAGAAGAAAAGATGATGGCATAAGTGTCTTTGCTCCTCTTAATAAAAATGATGAAAGTTTAGAGGAAATATGCGCTTGTCTTAAGGTTCAACAGAAGGAGAGTAATAAGGCTGACGAGGCTTCAAATGACAGAAATATTGTTTTGTATACTGATGGAGCTTGCTCTGGCAATCCCGGAATGGGAGGCTGGGGCGCAATCCTTATGTATAAAGGGGTTGAAAAAGTGCTCAGCGGCGGCGAAAAAGAGACTACCAACAATCGTATGGAACTTACAGCGGTGATCAAGGGCCTTGAGAAAATCAAAGGATCACAACATGTTGATGTGTATAGCGATTCAGCATATGTTGTCAATGCTTTTCTTCAAGACTGGATTTCTTCTTGGAGATCACGTGGCTGGAAAACGACAAAGGGTGAAGTTCAAAATCTTGATCTTTGGCAACAACTTATTGCGCTGACTGAAAAACATGATGTTGTTTGGCATAAAGTCAAAGGGCATGCAGACAACGAATATAACAACCGCTGTGACGCTTTAGCAGTAGGCGAAATTGAAAAAATGAGAAAAACATTAT
Source organism: Clostridia bacterium (assembly GCA_017625505.1). Classification (GTDB taxonomy): domain Bacteria; phylum Bacillota; class Clostridia; order Christensenellales; family UBA1242; genus Caccovivens. Next base: position 5,397 of record JAGAKV010000020.1, read on the forward strand.
AGGGGCGTTCATAGCCATGATGAAAATGAATTAAATTAAAAAGACGCAATGCATGCGTCTTTTTTAGTCAACATTTATAAGTTTTTCGTAAATTGTTTCATAAATGGTTGGTGCAGTCGTTTTCCATTTATGAATTGCCTCATTTGCGCTTTGCCTTGTTGGCGCTTTGATGACGAGGGTAAACATGGGAGAGGTTGCCTGTGGCTCGTAGATTTTAAGTTCTACATTATATGATCCGTCATTGTTTTTGCTGTATGTAGAGCTGTATTCCTGCGAAGACTTTACATTAAGCTTGTTTGCCTGTAAGTATGCTGAGATTTCCTCTCTTTTTTCAAGCGGTATTCGCATATAAAGGTGAGATAAACACTCTCGTCCTTCGTAGGTAAGCGCAAAAAGCTCTTTACTGTCAATATGGTCGCTTATCTTATACAGTAGTTTGCTATCTACAAGGTCATGAATAATTGTCTTGCAATCCATGTAGTTTTTAATCCAAATATTTTTAACTGAGCAAATGTCAAGAATAGAGTCTTCCGTAAGAGGAATCTCCATTTTATCTATAACAAAAAGCATTGTAAGCTTGTCGTGAACAACTCTTTCTTTTTCGCTTGTGTGAAATTTTTCCATCATATATGTCATTATATCATATTTTTTCAAAAAATCAAATAGTTTTTGTTTGCTTTTTTAATTTTCCTTGTGCTATACTAAAGATGAGGGGGATAATAATGGAAAATCTCAATATTAAAGAATTTCTAAATACATGCGACGATCTTATTGGCTGCAAGTATTTAGTTGCTGAATATAAAATTCAAAAAATGCTTAGGGCGCTTGCAAATTCAGAGCAAATTTGTTCGCTTGTTGGCGAGTGTCTTGAACAGTTTAATCGAGACAGAGAGTTTGCTAAGGCATATATTCAAGATGGACATGGTGATTTTGTGTATATCGCACCAGCAGAAGAGTATAAGGTTATTGCGCTTGTATTTTGTACGCTTGTTGATATTGACAACAAGAAAATTGACTTTATTGATTTTATTAAAAGATTCTTTGGAAGAGCGGAAGTTCCTTTCCAAGCCTTTTTGCAAGAAATGATTATTCCGTTTAGAAACCTAATTGCAGAAGTTTTTGGTGAAGCTGCGCTCGAACATAAAGAAGAGACGCAAGATGCGCCTGAAGATGCGGCTGAAGAAACAGGTGCGGAAGAGGCTGAAAACGGCGAAGATGAAGCTGATGAAGAGGAAGAAGAAAGCGAAGATGACGAAGAAGAAGTCGATGTTTTCGAGCAAGCAGAAAAAATTTCTGTTCAAATTCTCACACAGCTTGAATTTTCAAGACAAGATTACAATACTGAAATGGTTATGCAAATTTGCAGAGCCATCAATAAAACAAGCAAAATGAGAGATGAGGATGTGACGCTTTCACTCGTTTATGCACTCAAAAACTGCAAAGAAAAACAGGTGAAATATCTCATTCGAGAACTTATTGATTTATTCTACTAAAATTGACAAGCACCCATAAGGAATACTTATGAGGTGCTTTATTTTTGCTGGTGGTTATAGCAGAATAAAAAGCAAAAATGCAAATACCGAAGAAAGTAAGGCGTGAGTGAATCTTTGCAGCACGAAAAGCTTTATAGGCATTTTGATTTTGGCAAGCATTGTAATTGACTGCAATATGGTTGATATGCCGCCAAAACTGATGATAAACGTTGCTGCTAAAACAGCCCACAATCCGCTTAGATGCGATGCAATAGAGCTGCAGCCTTTTGTTATTTCGACCATTCCTTCAAGTAAACATGAAATTTGAGGAGGAAAGAGGTTAAAGATAGGCGAAAAGGCTGTTATAACTACAAAAAAGATTGCAATTATTGCGCCAACCGAGAGAATGCTTAAAACAGACTCTTGTATAATTGATGAAAGAGAAACATTGCTGGCGTGAACAATATTTTGAGGCTTGTCCTGACTTGTGGCATGTATGTTGCGATATAACAGGCCATTGAACGCAGCGCCCAGGATATGGGCGATTAAAATGATATAACCAAATTTTGCAGAGCCAAGCATGGATACTCCCACAGCGCCCAGTATAAACATAGGACCAGAAGTGGAACAAAAACTACACATTCGAAATGCTTCAGTTTTGCTGATTTTTCCGCACTGATAAAGGTCAGCGGTCATGGCTGCCCCAACGGGATAACCAGAAATAATGCTTGTAAAAAAGACAAAAGAGGAGGCAGAAGGGCAGTTCCACAGTTTTTTGCAAGGATATGAAAAAACTTTTGAAAATGCAGTAGTTGAGCCACATGCACTTAATACTTTTGTAAAAAACATAAAGGGCAATACACTTGGAAGTACGCTTAGCGCCCACGCTGAAACGCCTCTAAATGTTGCGTCTATATAAATTTTTGGAAACAAAATCATGTTGACGATGAAGTAAATCACCAATATAGAGATAAAAACATTATATTTTTTCATTTTTCCTCGTAAAGATTTGACAAACGACGACTTTTAGTCTATAATATGGGGGATGATTGAAAAAAAGGATGACTTATTAGTAAGTTATTCCAATAAAAGGAAATTTAGAAGGTGAATTGATGAAGGGTAAAGATATTCTTAAAAGAGCCAAACGGCTTGGAAAAAACATCGTTTTTCCTGAAGCAGGCTTTAGCGATAGAACAATCGAAGCTGTCAAAATCATTCAAAAGAAGGGGATTGCAAAACCTATTTTGATTGGTGATGAAAGTGCATTGGTGCTTCGCGATAAAAAACTTATAAATTTTCAAATTATCAATCCAGCAACTTTCCCGCAACGAGAGGAAGTTGTAGCAAGGCTGTACGACAAGAGAAAGGACAAGGGCATGACAATAGAGCAGGCGCAACAATTGTCGCTTGACCCTTACTACTTTGCCACTCTTCTTGTTGATATGGGGCTTGCTGATGGTATGGTTGCAGGTGCTGAGAATTCAACGGCAAACACTGTGAGACCAGCGCTTCAGATTATCAAAGCAAAGCAAAAAGGCGGAATTGTCTCATCATGCTTTATAATGTATGGTGACAACAAATTTTTGGGAGATAAATGCATAATTCTCTCTGATTGCGGAGTTATGACTCATCCGAATGAAGATGAACTTTATCAGATTGCTTGTCATAGCGTTGAGACATACAAAAGTCTGGGTTTGAAAGATCCTAAAGTGGCCTTTCTTTCATTCTCAACAAAAGGATCAGCACAAGACGAGTCAATCGATGTTGTGCGTGGGGCGTACGAAAAGTTTAAGCAGCTTGGCATTCCATGTGATGGAGAACTTCAGTTTGACGCGGCTATGGTGCCATCTGTGGCAAATCATAAGAATCCAAATGGTCATATTAAAGGGGATGCAAACATTTTGATTTTCCCAGATTTAAACAGTGGAAATATTTGTTATAAGGCAATGCAATATCTTGGTGGGCTTACAGCTGTAGGGCCAATCTTGCAAGGCTTAAACAAACCAATCAACGATCTTTCAAGAGGATGCTCTGTAGAAGATATTATAATGGCAACAGCAATAACTGCGTTGCAAGCAAATAAGGAGGAAAAATAAATGAAAGTATTAGTAGTAAATGCAGGAAGTTCATCTTTAAAATATCAACTGCTTGATATGGAAAATGAAAAGGTGATCGCGAAAGGAAATTGTGAAAAAATTGCAATTCCAGGATCATTTATCAAATATAAGGCAAATGGAATCGAAAAAGTTTTTGAAGGAGATTTAAAAGATCATACACAAGCACTTTCAACCGTTTTTGACATTCTGACAAATGCGGAATACGGTGTAGTAAAGTCTCTTGATGAAATTGATGCAGTAGGACATAGAATCGTGCATGGCGGCGAAATCTTTACTGACTCAGTGCTTATTACTGATGATGTTATGGCGCAACTTGAAGAGCTTATCCCATTAGGACCTCTTCATATGCCAGCAAACATTGCAGGAGTTAAGGCTTGTCAAACATTATTCAAAAATAAGCCTCAAGTAGCAGTATTTGACACAGCATTCCATTCTCGTATGCCTAAAGAAGCATTCTTATATGGCGTACCTTATGAAGCATACACTGACTGGAAAATCAGAAGATATGGTTTCCATGGAACATCACACAAATTTGTATCAAAAGAATGTGCTGAACTTTTAGGCAAAAAGGATGCCAAAATAATCACTTGTCACTTAGGAAACGGCTCTAGTATTTCAGCTGTTAAAAATGGCATATCTATTGACACATCAATGGGAATGACACCTCTTGCAGGTGTTATGATGGGCACAAGAAGTGGAGATGTTGACCCTTCAATTTTAGAGACAATTCAAGAAAAAACAGGCTGGAGCCTTAAGGAAATTGTAAGTTATCTCAACAAGAAAAGCGGTCTTTTAGGCGTTGGTGGTGTTTCTAGCGATATGCGTGACAACGAAAATGCTATGAAGGCTGGCAATGAAAGAGCTGGACTTGTATACAAAATGCTTGCATATCAAATTAAAAAGTTTATTGGCTCATATGCTGTTGCAATGAATGGCGTTGACGCAATTGTCTTTACAGGTGGAATTGGTGAAAACGACGCACTTTTAAGAGATCTTGTTTGTACTGACCTTGATTGCCTTGGCATTGTTATGGATAAGGAGAAAAACAAAAACTTTAAGAGAGGAGTTGTATGTGACCTGACTGCACAAGACTCTAAATGCAAAGTATTTGTAATTCCAACAAATGAAGAACTTATGATTGCTAGAGATACTTTGGCAATCACTAATGAAAAATAATTCGCAGAAAAATCAATAATATTAAACAAAACACTTGACAAATGGAGTAAAATTCCATATAATTGAAGAGCATGATAAAACTAATAGGAGGAAAAAATGGCAGTTCCAAAACATAAAACATCAAAAGCTAGAAGAAATTCAAGACATTCTGCAAACTCAGTTGCAGTTGCTCCAACACTTGTTGAATGCCCACAATGTCACGAAATGAAAAAACCACACACTGTTTGCAAGAAGTGTGGAACTTATAAAGGCGAAACTGTTATCGCTAAGAAAGAAGAAACAAAATAAAAAAAATATTTTCAATAGAAAGTCTCTCATTTTGAGGGGCTTTTTGTTATTTTGTAAGAAGCCTGACATACAACACACAAGATATTGAGCTTTTTATAACTATTTTACCCAAAAATTAGTTCTTGAAAAACTGCTGTTTTTGTTTGCATATTTGGCTTTTTTTTGCTATTATATATCTGATATATTATTTTTTTAACCTAAGGAGTACAAATATGAAAATAGTAGTAGACGCTTTCGGAGGAGATAATGCACCTCTTGAAATTGTTGAAGGTGCTGTTGATGCAATAAGAAGAAACCCTGAGCTTGAAGTTATTCTTTGCGGAAAGGAGCAAGCGATAAAAGAAATTTTAAATGGCAGGGATGAGCGTATTGAAATTGTTGATGCGCAAGATGTAGTACTAAACACCGATCATCCAACTGAGGCGATTAGAAAGAAAAAAGACTCCTCTTTGGTGCGTGCGTATGATGTCTTAAAAGAAAGAGAAGATGTCGTGGGGCTTGTCAGCGCTGGGAGCACAGGAGCAATTTTGGCGGGCGCGATTATGAAAATTGGTCGAATTAAAGGCATTTCAAGACCAGCACTTGCGCCAATTCTGCCAACCAAAAAGGATAATGATGTTTTAATGGTTGATAGCGGCGCAAATGTTGACTGTAAACCAGTTAATCTACTTCATTTCGCTCTTATGGGCTCTGCATATTATTCAATTATCTATGGGGTTAAAAATCCTAGAGTTGCGCTTTTAAGCAATGGCAGTGAGGAAGGCAAGGGAAATGAGCTTGTGAAGGAAACATATCCTTTGCTTCAGGCGGCGCCAGTCAATTTTATTGGCAATAAAGAGGGCGGAGACTATATGAGCGGCGACGTTGACGTTATGGTTGCTGACGGGTTTGCTGGCAACGCGCTGTTAAAGGGCTCTGAAGGAGCAGTGAATGCCGTGATTAGTGTGCTTAAAAATAGTATAAAATCCCATTTTTCAAGCAAGATTGGATATCTTCTTATGAAGAAAACATTCAAGGAACTTCGTGATCGCATTGATATCATTGGCAAACATGCGGGTTCACCTCTCCTTGGTTGCAAGAAACTGGTGGTGAAAAATCATGGATCGTGTAAACGCAATAACATTCGTGCGTCAATTGAACAAACAATGAAACTGCATGAAAATCATTTGATCGAAGAGATTGAATCTTCGCTTGCAAAATTAAATATAACAGAGGAATAGAATGAAATTTTTAAACTATAAGTTTAAGGATGCTGGTCTGATTGAAAGAGCTTTCACACATAGCTCAAAATCAGAAGTGAATTATGAAAGGCTTGAATTCTTAGGAGACAGTATTTTAGACTTTCTAGTAGGTGAATACTTTTTTAAACATTGTCAGGAAAGTGAAGGACGATTGACCGTGCTTAGAAGTCAATATGTTTCAGAAAATCATCTTGCAAAGATATTTGATCAACTTAAACTAACAAAATATGTCAAGCTTGGCAAAAGTTATCAAGGTGACATTTCAAAAGCAATCAAAGCTGATGTCGTTGAAGCAGTTTTAGGGGCGCTATATCTTGACGGAGGTCTTGATCAGGCCAAGAACTTTATCGACAACTACTTTGATCTTGACAACTATCAAAATATGGTTGATGAAAACTATAAGTCAAAGCTGCAAGAACTTGTTCAGGGCAACTTTAAATGTAAAATGGCTTATCATACTGAGGCTTGTGAAGGCGGTTTTAAATCTACCTTTTACATGGATGAAGACCGCATTGCGTCCGGTGAAGGAAAAACAAAGACTCAGGCAGAGCAAATGGCTGCTAAGAAGGCTATCAAAAAACTGTTTTTAATCTAAAGATAAGGAAACGAGGAAATTATGATTTTTAAGAAAATTGAAATGGTAGGATTCAAATCCTTTGCAGATCGTACAGTGATCGAGTTTGGAGATAATTTTACCGCTATCGTAGGGCCAAACGGCTGTGGAAAAAGTAACGTATCTGATGCGATCCGCTGGGTGCTTGGAGAACAAAGCCCAAAGAGTCTTCGTGGTGATAGCATGCAGGATGTTATTTTCAACGGAACAGAAAAGAGAAAGAGTCTGTCATATTGCGAAGTGACTCTTACTTTTGACAACTCAGAACGTTTCTTTAATTTTGATTATGACGAGCTTGCAATCACAAGAAAACTTTATCGCTCGGGTGAAAGTGAATATCTTATCAATAGAAATACTTGCCGTCTTAGAGACATCACAAATCTTCTTTACAACAGTGGACTGGGGAAAAACGGGTATTCAGTTGTAAGTCAGGGTAAAGTAACAGAACTTGTTGACGCAAAACCAGAAAACAGAAGAGCAATGTTTGAAGATGCTGCGGGAATTTCTAAATATAAAAACGACAAAAAAGAGGCAGAAAGCAAGCTTGAGAGGACAAGCGATAACCTAACAAGAGTGCGTGATATTTTAGCTGAAATTGAAAGACAAATGGGGCCTCTTAAGAAACAAGCTGAAAATGCAAAAAAATATCTTGAATATAAAGGCGAACTAAAAGATCTTGAAATAAATGCATACATATATCAATACGAGAATGCAAACACCGTAAAAGAAAATATAAATATTAAACTTGACGCAATTTGTAGGCAACTTGATCAGAGAGAAGGTGACTTCGCAAAGGCGAATGAAAATTATGACAAAGCGATGTTTGAGCTTGCAAATTTTGACAAACTTCTTTCTTCTCTAAACGAAAAAATACTGGAGTTGACTGTAGGCCTTGAAAAGCAGGAAAGCGAAACGAAACTTGCAAGAGAGCGTGTAAACTTTACTCATAAAGAAAATGATAGGCTTAATCTTGATATTACCAATTGCAAGAATGCGATTGAAATAGGAGAAGAAGAAAAAGAAAAACGCGTAGCAGAACTTAAAGGGCTTACAGATGGATTGGAAGCGCTGGAAAAAAGCTTTGATGAGCTTTCTCAACAGTACTTGTCAATTGCCAACGAGCTTACACATAGCGAGGATGAAGCGGGTGCGGGGCAACAAAAAGTTATTGAAACGCTTGGCTCTCTTAGTGATGTAAAAAGTTCTGTTTCAAGGCTTATGGCTGAAAAAGAACTTCTTTCATCCAATCTTGCAAACTTAAATATTGAGCTTGAGACGTTAACAGTAAGAAAAGAGGAAAACGCGAAAAATTATAGTGAAATTGAAGAATCTCTTCTTAATAAAGAGGGCAAACTGAAATTTGTGAAAACTCAAATTGAGGATCTCACAAGTAAAAACTATTTGGCAGAGCGTACAATTGCCGAACTTGAAAATGAAAAGGCAAATACTACAACCCAAATAAAAGTTTACGAAAACAGAAAAAAACTTTTGACCGATCTTCAAAACGAGTACGAAGGATACTCATTTGCAGTTAAGAAACTTCTTAAAGAAAGCGATCGTAACCCTCAAATTAAACGCAACATAATTGGTGTAGTTGCATCGCTTATCAAAGTGCCTCAGAAGTTTGAAACGGCAATTGAAGTGGCTTTGGGAGGCGCTCTTCAAAATGTTGTAACGCACAACGAAGCCGGGGCGAAAGATCTGATCAACTTTTTAAAACAAAACTCTTATGGTAGGGCAACATTCCTTCCTGTGACTTCAATGAAGCGTAGAGATCTTGATGAGGGGGCGCTTAAAAATAAAGCAGGCTGTTTTGGCGTTGCAAGCAAACTTGTCGATTATGACAAAGCAATTGATAATGTTGTAAGCAACTTGCTTGGCGCAACTGCAATCGTTGACAACATTGACACTGCAATTGCTCTTGCAAAAGAAACTCGATATGGCTTTAGAATTGTTACGCTTGAAGGAGATATTGTCAATCCTCAAGGCTCTTTGACGGGCGGCAGCAAGAAAGCAGAATCATCAAATCTGATGGGGCGCGAGCGTGAAATTGAAACGCTTGGAATCGACATTGCAAAGCTTGAGGGGCGTCTTCAAGAAATTGAGCAGAAAGTTGCGAAAGAAAAGCAAGCATACGAAGAAAACAAACAAGCGCTTAATGAGCTTAGCATCAATAAAAACAACATTGAAATTGAAATTGCCGGAGAGAAAGAGAAACTCAATAAATTTTCATCAATACTTGAAGAAACTGACGATCATATCAAAGCTGCAGAAATGGAATCTACAACAGTTTCGAATAAACTGAAGTTGATTGAAGACGAACTTCTTCGCTCTGAAAAAATTCAATCGGCATTGTCAGGCAATAAGGTTGATGCGGATGAACTTATTAAAGAACAAAAAGAGAAATTTGAAAGACTGCGTCAAGAGAGAGATTCCATCAACAACAACATCTTGGCAGTTAAGGTTGAAATTGCGGAGGCAAGGACAAAGATTGCTGCCCTTAATGACGATTTGACCAGAATTGAAAACGAGCTTGGTAAACATAAAACAGCTATGTTTGAGGCAGAGCAGCAACTTAAGAAAAACGAGGAATTTATCGCAAGCTGCGAACAAATGATTAAAAATAAGCTTGCCTCAGCACCATCTTCTGCAAAGAAGGAAGAGCTGCAATCTTATGTTGACAAGCGTCAAAAAGCAGAACAAGATAAGTTTACTATATCTGAAAAGATTAAGGAATATGACATTGATAAGGCAAACCTTATGAATGAAATTTCAAATCTTAGAGATAAAAAATATAGAGAGGAGATGAATCTTTCTAAAGTTGATACAGAGCTTGAGCAGATGCAGGAGAGAATTTATGAAGAGTACTCTCTGTCTTATAGCACTTGTCTTGAATTTAGAAAGGCAGATTTTGACATCAACTTCGCTATGCCTGAGATTAGCCGAATTAAGAAAAATATTTCAGCTCTTGGTTATGTCAACGTAAATGCGATTGAAGATTGTAAAGTTCTGCTTGAGAGATATGATGACCTGAATGGACAGGCAGAAGACCTGCAAAAGGCGCAAGATGACCTTAATAAGATCATTAAAGACCTTTCAGGAATTATGATTGAAAAGTTTAATAACGAGCTTGCAAGAATCAATGAAAGCTTCAAATTGACATTTAGAGAATTGTTTGGTGGTGGATTTGCAAAGCTTGCACTTTCAAACGAGGATGATCCTCTTGAAAGTGGAGTAGAAATATTTGCTCAACCTCCAGGCAAGAAAATTCAAAACATGACTCTTCTTTCAGGCGGAGAGAAGTCACTTACGGCAATGGCAGTTATCTTTGCCATTCTTCGTATTAAACCGCTTCCATTCTGCCTATTTGACGAGGTTGAAGCTGCACTTGATGATTCAAACGTTGAAATCGTTGATAAATATCTTAAAAAGCTTTCAACAGAGACTCAATTTATTCTTATCACACACAAGAAACCAACAATGGAATATGCAAACGCTCTTTTCGGCGTAACAATGGAAGAAAAAGGGGTATCGAAGATTGTTTCTGTACTTCTTTCAGACGCGATCAAACATGCACAGGAGGCATAAATGGGACTTTTTAAAAAAATTGGAAATGCACTTAAGAAAACACGCGAGGCTATTGCGAGAAAAATTGATTCTCTTTTAAGTCATGGCGAACTGGATGACGACTTTTATGATGAACTTACTGACATTCTGATTTCTTGTGATATCGGCGCAAGGCTTAGTATGGATATTGTTGAAAATCTGCGTTTGAGGGCAAGAAAAGGCAAACTTCGTAATGCCGAAGATGTCAAAAATGAGCTTAAGACGCTTTTGAAGGAAGACTTTGCTGCTGTTGAACCAATCAACATTGAATATCCAGCTATTATCACTATTGTAGGTGTAAATGGAGTAGGAAAAACAACTACGATTGGCAAACTTTCTTCTTATTTCAAAAGGGAGAAAAAAGATGTTACGCTTGTTGCAGCGGACACTTTTAGAGCGGCAGCTTCAAATCAACTTAATGAGTGGGCAAACCGCACCAAAACAAGAATTATCAAACATGCAGAAGGGGCAGATGCTGCGGCTGTTGTATATGACGGCATATCAAGCGCAAAAGCGAAGGGGACGGATGTTCTTCTGGTGGATACGGCGGGCAGGCTTCATACAAAAACAAACCTTATGGAAGAGCTTAAAAAGATTGATAAGGTTATCAATAGGGAATATCCAAATGCAAATCGCTATACTTTTATCGTGCTGGATGCAACAACCGGTCAAAATGCACTCAATCAAATCAACTCATTCAACGAATTTGTTGACATCGATGGTATAATTCTTACTAAACTTGATGGAACGGCCAAAGGCGGCGTAATTATTGCAATTCAAAAGGATTATGAGCTTCCTGTTGCGTTTGTTGGTGTAGGTGAAGGCGTTGACGATCTTGAAGAATTTGATTATGACGAGTTTGTAGATAATCTATTTTAAAGCAGCAGCTGTTGCTGATTAAAAAACAAAAAGACATGTTAGACAGAAAATCTAATATGTCTTTTTTATGTTTCTAATATGTCTTATATTTTCTTTTAAAATTGAAATGTTGGTGGTTTTAGTATAGCGCAATCCATGATTCGTCTTTATGAAGTTCCTCTTCAAGTCTATCTTGATTCTCAGGATGTTGGATGAATATTGTGCAATATAGGCTTTTGTCCTCTTGCTGTTGTACGATTCCTTTCTTTAAAAGTTCTTCAAGCGTTTCTATTACAACTTTTTTTGCATAATCTAAGTTGATGTTGCTTCCGCATTTTTTATAGTATTGTGTCAATAAACTTTGCAATGAAAAAGCTTCTTTTTGTAGAACTATAAGCCTATGAGCAACTTGGTAAAATATTTTTGGTTGATCGACAGATTTCAGTTTTGCCATAACATCTCCTATGTTGACATTATATCATAGATTTGCCTCAAGTCAAGTTTTTAGGATATATTTTTGAAGGACTAGCAAATTTCGACATATTTCAACATATATAATACCATTGTGTTGTGGGGTGGTGGTATATGATTTATGAAAGTTTTGCGAAATTTATGGGAAGCATTTGCTGTTTTACCTCTTATGTCAGCAGCATACAAGGTTTTCCAAAACCGCTCACAAAGGAAGAAGAGCTGCTGTGGGTTGACAGACTTGCTGATGGTGACGAAAAGGCCAGAGAAGTGCTGATAAATCATAATTTGAGGCTTGTTGCACACATAGTGAAAAAGTATTCAAATTCACTTGAGGCAGACGATTTGATTTCGGTTGGCACAATTGGGCTCATCAAGGCTGTTGATTCCTTTAAGGGAAACAAGGGAGTGCTTCTTTCGACTTATGCGTCTCGCTGTATTGAGAATGAAATTCTGATGCTTATTAGAGCAAACAAAAAACATAAAGATACCCTTTCGCTGAATACCATTTTAGCGCCAAAAGCCGATAGTGATGATATGGAACTTGCAAACCTCATCCCTGCAGAGAGTGAAGAGGACGTTTTTGCTCAAGTTGAAACTCAGGTACTTATGCAAGATGTTGTGAAAGTTATGGAGAAAAGCCTCACACAAATGGAGCAAGAAATTTTAAAATACCGCTATGGAATTATGGGGTATCCGCAAAAAACACAAAAAGAAGTGGCTGATATTTTTAATATTTCGCGTTCATATATTTCAAGAATAGAAAGCAAGATTTTGAAAATTTTGCAAAAAAACATATCAAAAAATAAGGAAAATGCCTAAAATAGAGGCAAAAAGTGAAAAATTTTTAATTTTTTTTAAAAAAATATCAAAATTCATTTGAATAACAAAAAAAATAATTATATACTATTTAAAACAAAAGATTTTTTCTAGGAGTCGCAATGGAAAAAATAGAATTTTATAAAGTAGTAAATAAATTAGTTTTGCCTCTTTTTACTGGCTCGTATATTGACGGGGAGGAAGAATCAACATCTCGTGATAGTGAAGTTGCTTTTGGTAAGAAAAACTCCCTTCTTATTAAGCCATCAAAGGCTGATGAATACAGACTGATATTAAAACGTGGACAGCCCTTCCAAACTTTTGAAGTAAATTTGCTTAGGGCTATTTTGCATGAACTGAATATGATTTCTGAGATGCAATATGAAGACGACAGTTATGTTACAGTCCTGCAAGAGAATGCCATTGAAAAGTCAATCTGTTCTTCAATCTGTGATGGCCCTGATACTGTAAACACCATGTTTGGAATTATCAACGAGCTTCAAAAATGGGCGGTAAGGACTTATGAAGGAAGAAAAGTAGCAATCGGGATTATTCTCAACACCTCTGTTGACAACGGAGATGATCACGCCAGTATCAACTATTATGATATAATTAATAAGGATTTCTTTGCGCTGCTTTCTGATGGCGAGAATTCTTATGTAGAATTTGATAAGCGAGGCAATCTCTTGGGGTACGTGCAAATGGATCGCATTAAGAAAGCTCCTTGCATTGCTCCTTATGAGTACGAAAGTGTTGCAAGGTTTTGCAATGAACGAAGAATTGGAATTGTTCTTACAACATACGGCGACTTTTTAATTTTCAAAAACAGAAATCTTCTTTTCTCAAAGAGACTTGGGGTATGGAATGTTTACTCTCACGAAGAGGTAATTCAGTTGCTATCCAACAGAGGAAGCTATTCATTGAAGGATATTCGAAGATCAATTTACTACACTGCGCTTGACACCTCATACGCGTATAGCGGTGGTTGTATTGTATATCTCAACAAAGACACGGCAGAGCAGGCACTTACTCATATCAACGCACATGATATCATAGACGAAAAGTATTTTGAAATGAAAAAGAATCAGGAACTTGAAACGGCAGGAAAACTGTATGGATTAAAAAGCTTGGCAAGCGTTGAGGCAATGTATAATGTCCCTTATATTACATTCCTGAAAGAACAAAATTGCGTTAAGGCACAGAGCCTGCGAAAGATTATCCACGGTAAAACATTCCACGAGCTAAGCAGGCGCCTTAGGCAAGAGCTTGTAAGCATGGACGGTGCGACCGTTGTTGATAGTGATGGAACTATTATTGCAGTTGGTGCGATTATTAAAATTGAAGCGGGCAGTGAAGGCGGTGGACGTCTTGCTGCGGCAACAACGCTTTCAAAATATGGTGCGGCAATTAAAATTTCTCAAGACGGAATCATCAAGGCGTTTGCGCCAGAGAAAAAGACAAACAAAATCAAATTATTGTTCAGTGTTGGTTAAAAAATGCTCGCGTGGCTTGACACGCGACTTTTTTTGTTGTATACTAAAAACAGTTATGCAGACAATCGCGTCATTTAATGATGAGGAAAGTCCGAGCATCAAGAGAACTGGGTGCTGGCTAACGGCCAGCGGAGGCGACTCTAGGGATAGTGCAACAGAAATAAACCGCCACTTGTTGGCAAGGATGGAAAGGTGGTGTAAGAGACCACCGCTTGGAGGGAGATCTTCAAGGCTCTGTAAACCCCACCTGATGCAAGGCTTTGGGTCAATGTGCTTGTTCTCTCACGACCTGCAGTGCCGCTTGAGCTTGTTGGCAACAACAAGACTAGATAGATGATTGTCTAATACAGAACTCGGCTTACAGCATAGCTAGTCGGCTTTTGCCGATTTTTTTATTGTCAAAAAACGGTGAAGCTTAGACTTTGAAACGTTGTACATAGGCAAGCAAGTGTAAAACAGCAAAGAAATATGATTAAAGTTGCAAGTTTTGTCAATAACACTTATATGAATAAGAAAGAGTATATTGAAAAGCTTAGCCAGCTTATTGTAAACAAAGTGACTTTCAATGCACCAATAACCCTGGGAGAAGAGGTGGACTATTCTTTGCTGTCGGCAATAAACATTGATGTGAAATATCCCATTTTTATATTTAAAAAGCCTCTTAATAAACTTTATTATAAGGCCTTTTTGCTTGCCCAAAAAGTGTGTCAATTTAATCTGATTTTAACAGAGCAGCCGCATATATCAAATAGTCTATTTAAACTGCTAAAAAATACTTTTGTGTTTCTTAGCGATGAAATTGGAAGCGAATTAAAAATACTACTAGAAAAATTGAATATTAATTATTTGGTAAAAAGCAATTTTAAAATAAAAAATAATAGGGAATATTTAAAAATAAATAATGAAGAAATCAATTTTGATTTTATTCCTTTTTATAATCATAAAAAAATAATGAAAAATGGAATTATTACAGAAATAAAACAATTTTTATTAAATGGCAAAAATTATGCTATAGACCTTGTAAATACACGGGATAAAAACAATTTAATTGACTTAGAATTAAATATTCCATTGCCTCAAGGATATTATTTATTTAAAAATAAATTTAATTGTATTGAAATAGAAAATTTGACAAATAAAGACAGGGCATTTTTTAATTATTTTGCAGGTAACTTTAAAACTGATTTTTCTTGTGTGGATGGGCTTACAAGTTGCACATATGCATGCATTAATTTTAAGTGTCAGATACAGCTTAAGGCAAAAGAAAAAAAACAAGTATTTTTTAATTTTGGAGAAGAAAAGTTTTCCAGTTTTACGCCCAAAGATGTGAAAGAATTTTTTAATATTTCGCAGGCACAAATGTTTGAAATTTTTGATACGCGTATTTTAAGTAGGGATCAAGGGCTTGACAATCTTTTTAATATCGAGCTTCCTAAAAAGATATGGAACAGCTGGAACAACTTTTCTTATGATGAGCAAAGTGAAAACAGGTGGCTTAGTTTAAAAGGAGAGATTATCAAACAATCGCCTGTAGGGAGGGAAGTTTCAAAGGATATTGCCTCATTAAAGGAAGTCAAGATTTATATAGGTGGAGTTTGGAAAAGAGTCTTTATTGTTCGCGGAGAGTCAACATATTTATTTGCTGGAAGGGTGAAATATTTTAATTATACGCTGCTTACAAAGGAAATTTTTGACAAAAATAACGAAATTTACTTGTCTTTTGCTATGTAGTTATTGTATTATAATGCTAAATGGAAAACACAACTAGAGTTCCGCTAGCTGAAAAAATGAGGCCAAAGTCGTTTGAAGACTTTGTTGGCCAAGAGCATATAGTAGGCAATAATTCGCTTTTATATCGAGCTATCAAATATGGTACACTTGGTAGCTGCATTTTTTATGGGCCGCCAGGAACGGGGAAGACAACGCTGGCAAATATTATCGCCTCATCACTTAAAGCAAACTACGTAAAACTTAATGCTGTCACAAGCGGACGGGCAGATGCAAAAGAGATTATTGAAAGAGCCAGACAAGAAAAGGCAATGTTTGGCACGGATACCTTTCTTATTTTGGATGAATGTCACAGGTGGAACAAGGCTCAATCAGATTGCGTGCTTGAGGCGATTGAGGATGGCTCAATTTTCTTTATTGGCACTACTACCGAAAATCCTTATACATCAATGACGAGGGCGATTGTCTCACGTTGTCGTATATTTGAGTTTAAGCCGCTTACAAGCGCGGCGATAAAGAAGGCGCTTGTGCATGCGATTGAAGATAAAGAGAGAGGGCTTGGCAACTTGCCGATTGCTTGGACAGACGAAGCGCTTGATTATATTGCTTATGCAAGCGGCGGCGACTTACGCAACAGTTTAAATGCACTAGAACTTGCAGTGATGACCTCTGCCGTGCAAAAAGACAAAAAAATACATCTTGATTTGCAAACAGCGCAAGAATCAACAGATAAGAAAACATTATCACTTGATGAGAATATGTATTATGATTTTCTTTCTGCCTTTTGTAAAAGTTTGCGTGGAAGCGACGTGGAAGGGGCATTATATTACAGTCAGAGGCTTATTAATGCCGGCTGTGACGCAATGGTTATTGCAAGGCGTCTTGTTGCGCATGCGTCTGAGGATGTAGGGATGGCGGATTCAAATGCTTTGCTTTTGGCAACTAGTGCAATGTATGCAGTAGAAAAAATGGGTGTTCCAGAAGGGTTGATACCCCTTTCGCATGCAATTATCTATGTGTGTGAAGCGGAAAAATCAAATTCTGTTATTAATGCCATGCATATGGCCCAAGATGACGCGCTGAATTCAACTGACAATAAAGTGCCAAATCATTTAAAAAATCATCCAAGTACAAATGCGGATGGTCATGGCAAATATAAATATCCACACGATTATGGTGGATATTGCAAACAACAATATATGCCAGATTCTCTTAAGGATCGCGTGTATTATACTCCAAGCCAAAATGGACGAGAGAAAAACATTATAAGAAAAAAGTTTAAAGGGGACAAATGATTATGTTTGGACATAGAAGTGACGGGAAAAAAGTAAAGGGGCTTGATATTATAGAAAAAGCAGGGCCATTCTTTATGAATCAAAGAATTGATGCTGTGAATTATATTACAGTAAAAATCCCTTGTGCACCAATGGATGAATTTATGGCAAGAGAGCGCAAAAATGGAAATAATTATTCTTATATGCATCTTCTTTTTGCAACTATTGTAAGGGTGCTTTATACTAAGAAAAAACTCAACAGGTTTATTATGCGCGGGACAATTTACCAGAGAAATACTATCAGCATAACGATGGATGTCAAGAAAAAACTCACCGAAGAGGGCGAAGACATGACACTTAAGTTTATGTTTAGCGGAAGAGAATCTCTTGCCCAAATAAAAGAAATTGTTGACAGCGAGATTGCTAAGAATCTTGAAGGAGAAGATGTATCTGACAAAACAACAAAGACGGCAGGAAAATTTTGCAAATTGCCAGATTTTCTGTTTAGATGGGCGCTTGCTTTTGCAAGATGGGCAGATAAACACGGGATGCTTCCAAAGGCCTTAATCAAGGCAAGCCCATTCCATACAAGTGCGTTTATAACCAATCTTAAATCGATTAAACTTGGGCATATTTATCATCATCTTTACAATTTTGGAACGACTTCTATGTTTTTCTCAATGGGAAAAGAGCAAATGGAGCCAGTTGTTGAGAATAATAAAGAACTTAAAGTTGCAAAAATTCTTAATATCGGCATGAGCCTTGATGAGCGTGTTGCAGACGGATTTTATATGGGAAAATGCTTAAAATTATTTAAAGATTTAATGACAAATCCAGACTCTTTGCTTGAAGAGATGCCTGATGATGGCTCAATTCCTAAAAAGGTTGTTAAGAAAAAATCGAAAAAGGCAACCAAGGTGGGCAAGGCAAAAACAACTAAGAAACCAAAGAAAATTAGACCACTCAAGAATAAAGAAAAGCACGACAAGAAGATGAAGAAAAGAAAAGAATTGATATAAGGAGTTTGCATGAAAAAAATACTATACTTCATTCTTGCAATCATCACCCTGGCTTATGTTGGGGTTTTGTGCTATGCCAACATCGCAACAAATGAGCCTACTTGGATTTATTATATAGAGCTTTACGGAGGGCTTGTAATTGCGCTTGCATACGCAGCAATCAATTTTTTTGGCAGTCCGCTGAAAATTGTGCTGTTTATATTGCTTGTGTTGGCAGTTGTGGTGCTTGTCTTGACCATTTTTATACCAGAATTTTTTAGAGAGCTGTTTGGAATTGTAGCGTAGAGGAGAGTATGGGGAAATTATTACTTGTTGATGGAAATAGTATTGCAAATAGAGCATTTTATGCTCTTCCTTTTTTGACTAATAAAGAAGGAAAACCATCGGGTGCGGTTTATGGATTTGCAAACATTCTGATAAAACTTCTTCAAAGCGAGAAGCCTTCGCATCTTGTTGTGGCGTTTGATCATGCAAGAAGGACATTTAGAAATGATCTCTATGCTGATTACAAAATGCAGAGAAAGCCAACACCGGTGGAGCTTCGAGACCAGTTTCCTCTTATTAAAGAGATGCTATCTACAATGGGAATCAAGTATATAGAAATTCCAAATATTGAAGCTGACGATATTATCGGATCGGTTGCAAAACTCTATCAAGGAGATAAGATTATTCTATCCGGAGATCGCGACCTTTTACAGCTTATTGATGACCATACAACTGTTTGGCTTACTAAGAAGGGCGTAAGCGAACTTGATAAAGTTGATGAAGCAAGGCTTGACGAACTGTTTGGATTAAAACCATATCAAATCATCGAGCTTAAAGCGCTTATGGGCGATGCATCAGACAATATCCCAGGCGTAAAGGGTGTTGGTGAAAAAACGGCCATCAATTTGCTGTCACAATATCAAAATGTAGCAAATATATATGAAAACATTGATAAAATAACCGGTAAACTTAAAGAAAAGCTTATCGAAGATAAAGAAATGGCATTTATATCTAAACAACTTGCGACTATCAACACAGCGTGTCCTTTAGATGTCGATTTTGAGGAGTGTGGGTATAAATTACCATTCAATAGCGAAGCGTATGAGTTTTTTAAAAAGATGGATTTTTCTTCACTAATTAAAAATCAGACGCTTTTTGATATTGAAGCAGTTCAAAGGGCAGCTGCAAAAAAAATCGCAAGCAGAGTTTTAACAACTGAAATTTTGCTTCAAATGACAAATGGCGTAGCACAAACCTTTTGTTATGATCTTGCAAATATGAAGTTCTTGCATAATGATGTGATTTATTATTTAGAAAAAAATTTCTCTATGTTTGAAGATGAACTTAAATTTGAAGATGTGTGCACTAAGCTAAAGGACGTGTTTGAAAATGAAAACATCGTTAAAATCACAGCGAATGCTAAAAATGATATGCATTTGCTTGATAAGCTTGGAATTAAATTGAATAATTTTTTTGATTTAAGTATAGCCGAATATCTTATAAATGCAGGGAATAAGTCTCGAGAGTTTGAGGTTGAGCTTAATGAATATTTAAATCGTAAAGCGTTTCTTGAACAGGAAATTAAAGATAATAAGTTGAGCTTTGTTTACGAAAGTATAGAAAAGCCGCTTATTGAACTTCTATTTCAAATGGAAGTGAACGGATTTAAGATTAACCAGGCAAAATTAGATGAAATTGCGCAGGAATTTTATGCAAAGCAGCAATCTCTTGAACAGGAGATATTTCTTGAAGCCGGCGAAACGTTTAACTTAAATTCTCCAAAGCAGGTAGCACACATTTTATTTGATAAACTTGGAATTCAAACCTACAACAATAAAAAACAATCTACAAGTGCGACCATATTGGAAGATATGAGATATATCCCGATTGTTGACAAGATACTTTCGCATAGAAAGTATACGAAACTTATTAATACCTATATCGATGTTTATAAAAACATTTGTCTTACAAGCGGCAATATTATTCACACGACATTCAACCAAACGCTTACAAATACAGGCCGATTGTCAAGCAGTGAACCAAACCTTCAAAACATCCCAACAAGAGATGATGAAGGAAAAACGTTACGAAAGATATTTGTGTCAAAATTTGAAGGCGGACAGCTGTTGTCAGCCGATTACAATCAAATTGAACTGCGCCTTCTTGCAGACATGTCGGGTGAAGATGGGCTTATTGGTGCATATAATCGAGGGGATGACATTCATCGCATTACTGCTTCACAGATTTTTAACTTGCCGCTTGACGAGGTGACGCCTGCGCTTCGCCATGATGCGAAGGCGGTCAATTTTGGGGTTATATATGGAATAAGTGATTTTGGTCTATCGCAAAACATTAAAAGCACCAGGGCAAAAGCTCGCGACTATATTGAAACCTATTTTACACGCTATCCTAATGTTAAAAAGTTTATGGATGGCAACATCGAATCTGCAAAAGACAAAGGCTACGCAGTCACAAAATATGGAAGAATAAGAAAAATACCAGAACTTGCATCATCAAAATATGTTACCAGAACCTTTGGCGAGAGAGTTGCAATGAATATGCCATTGCAAGGAACGGCGTCGGATATTATCAAACTTGCTATGCTTAAGGTGGACGCGGCGCTGAAAGACAAAAATCTTAACAGTCAGCTTATTTTGCAAATTCATGACGAACTTATTATTGATGTCTACCCAGGAGAACTGGAACAAGTTGAGCAGGTTGTTACAAAATGTATGCAAGAGGTTGACAGCTTTAAGGTTCCACTTGTTGTATCTGTAGGCAAGGGAGATAGTTTATTTGATTGCAAATAGCAAAAAAATCAAAAACTATAGCAAAAACAAT
>JAGAKV010000021.1 GCA_017625505.1 Clostridia bacterium
ATTTTTTTATCTATTTTTATTGTTGACAAAAATTAATTAAAAATATATACTTAGAGTATGGAAACTGCAGAAATTCAATTTGAAATCGCAAAAAATCAAATAGGTATTGATTTTGATGCGTTAGAAAAAGAGGAAGAGATTGAAGAAAGTTCAATCCTGCCAAACACTCTCATAAAACCGGTCAATCATGACTGGATTGCAAATGAGGTGTTATTTGTTGTTGTAAGGACAAACAGAAAAGATGTTTGCCCAAATTTTGCATCTCTTAAGCTATGCGGAAAGACTATGACAGAGTGGGTGCTTATGGCTGGCGGACAGTGTCAATCAATGGTTATAGAACAGTGCGAAGATGTTATGTCGAAAATTAGGTCAATTGGCACAGACAAACAAATTATCGCTGTATTTTATAGCGATGCACCTTTGCTTGACCGCGCGGGATTCTATCGTATTATGGATTATTTTTCATCACGTAGTATAAACTTCTTGCAACTTGCCAGAGGGTTTATAGTAAAGACAAACTTTTTAAGAAACAATCCAAACTTTATGTCTGGCTCTGTTGGCGGCTATGAAGATGAAAGCTTGCTTGTTGCTGAAGATGGGAAAACACTCAATTACATTCAAAAACATTTAAACAAAAAAATTCTTAACTACCATATTGCAAATGGTGTTGTTGTATTTGGAGAAAATACGGTGTTTATTGACGCGGACTGTGAAATTGACAGCGGTGTTGTGATTTATCCAAACAACGTTATTGAGGGGCAAAGTATAATTTCAAGCGGCTGTGTGCTGAAAAGCGGAAATGTAATCAATAACAGTATTTTGTCGCAAAATTGCATAGTGGAAGGCGCATATATTGAAAACAGCAAGCTCGGACAAGGAACTGTTGTTGGCGCGAATGAAAAAATTGTAAATCAAGAAGTTTAGGAGAAAACATGGTTATAATTGTTGGGCTTGGAAATGTCGGCAGACAATATGAGCATACTGTTCACAATATGGGGTTTAAGGTTGTTGATAAACTGGCAGCCCAACTAAATATCGAGATAAAAAAAGAAAAATATAAGTCGCTCATCGGAGAAGGCAGGCTGAATGGCGAAAACATTATGCTAGCAAAGCCGACTACGTATATGAATAATAGCGGCGAAGCTGTCGCGTTGATGAAAAAGAAGTTTAAGGATGCAAGGATTATTGTTGTAGTTGATGATATTGACCTTGAACGTGGCACGGTGCGATACCGTCAGCATGGCAGTGCCGGAACGCATAACGGTCTTCGCTCGATTGTGGAATATATTGGGCAGGAGTTTGAGCGGGTTAAGGTTGGAGTAGGAAGAGATCAATCAAAAGATCTTGTAGATTATGTTCTTGCTCAGCTTTCAAAAGCCGAACTTGATGAGCTCGAACCTGCTATTGATAAAGCAGCAAAAATGATACTGGAGCAGATAAATTGAAATTTTTAAGCGGAAAAATCGAAAAAATAACTAAAAATCAAGTTATTTCTGGCGTTAAGGAAGGGGAAAAGATAATTATCTCCAACCATTTTGAGCGCTTGATTTTTTTGTCTAACAATTTTGTTTCTGCTGGAAAAATAAAGAGGGGGCTTGAAGCGTTTGGCAAGAGGGTTGAAATCATTTCAAATGCTCGCGAAAATGAAGATGAAAACGACAAAAATTTGTTGCCTCTTATTGAGAGTATAAATAAATATATTGCTGGGCAGCTTGATGCAATCATTTTGTTGCCTTGCTCTGCAATTATTAAGTTTGATAAAGAAGCGCTTTCGCCTATTTCTCTTAAAGTCGGTCAGCATATCAGCTTTGAAGATATTACAAAAGCACTGTCAAATATGGGATATGAGCGCACCTCGCTCGCGACGCTAAGCGGCCAATTTGCTCTTCGTGGAGACATTTTAGATGTTTTTCCGACAACAAGCATTCATCCAATTCGTGTTGAATTTTTTGATGATGAGATAGAAAATATATCAATTTTTGATGAAAACGAGATGAAAAACCTCGAAAAAATTGATTTTTTTGATATTTATGCTGCAAAACTGCCTGTTGGGGATGATTGTGTCTTTGATTTGGATGGCACAAAAATATTGGATGAACCAAAGCGCGTTGATGAAGAAATTGAAATGCTTATCAAAAGCTATAAGGCAACATCCTTCTTTAATAATAAATATTATCAAAGTTTTGATAACCTTTTAGATAAAGCAGATTTTGTCTTTGACAACTTTAATGTACTTCGAGGTGGCTACCGCAACAATATGATTGGAGGGCGCAGCTATCTTACAGATTTTATGGCTCTGAAAACTGATATTTATGACTTTAAAAATCTTCATCAAGCAATCATTCTTTTTGCGGGCGAGGAGCGCTTTAAACGAAATCTTGAAAGCTTTCTTACTGAAAATGGTTTTTCATATAAAAACTATGTTGAGGGCGGCGAGCTTGAGAGGGAAGTAATTTACATTTCTCCGCTTGCGATGCCATTTTCTTTTTCTTTTTTTAATGAAAATGTTGTGGCGGTAGGTTGTGACAGCTTATTTAGGTCATCAAGTAGTACTTTTTCAAAAAGTAAACATTCTCTTTTTTATCTTCCAAAGCTTGGAGAGTATGTTGTGCATACCTTCCACGGAATTGGAAAGTGCATTCGCATTGAGAGACTGAAAATTTCAGATATCGAGAAAGATTATTTTGTAATTGAATATAAAAAAGGAGATATTTTATATCTTCCAAGTGAAGAAGCAAACACAATTTCTGCGTATGTAGGAAGCGAGGAGCAACCAAAGCTGTCTGCTCTCGGCGGCGCGGAATTTAATAGGCTTAAGGATAGGGTTAAAGCTAGCATTAAGGAAATGGCAATCTCTCTTGTTGAAATATATAAAGAGCGTCAGCTTATCAAAGGGTATGCGTTCTCTCGAGACGAGGGATTGGAAAAAGAGTTTGCTGATTCATTTGGCTATCCAGAGACACCTGATCAACTTAAAGCAATCGCTGATATTGATAAAGATATGGAAAGCGATAGGGTTATGGAGAGACTAGTCTGCGGCGATGTGGGCTTTGGGAAAACAGAGGTTGCGCTGCGAGGTGCATTTAAAGCGATATATAACGGCAAACAGGTGGCTCTTCTGTGTCCAACGACAATACTTTCCGAACAACACTATCGTACAGCCAAAGAGCGTTTTTCAAAGTTTGGGGTAAGAGTTGAAGTAATCAACCGCTTCAAAACCCCTCTTCAAGTCAAGGATATTTTAAGAAGGGTTGCCGAGGGTAAGGTTGATATGATTATCGGGACGCACAGGCTGCTGAGTGATGATGTAATCTATAGTGATCTTGGGCTTCTTATCTTAGATGAAGAGCAGCGCTTCGGGGTGGAACATAAGGAGAAAATAAAGGATCGCAGCAGAAATATTGACGTTCTGACTCTTTCTGCGACTCCAATCCCTCGAACTTTAAATATGTCACTGTCTGGAATTCGAGACATTTCTATTATAGAGACGCCGCCTAGAGAGAGGCTTCCTATTCAAACATATGTTGCAGAAGAAAATGATCAACTGATTAAGGATGTTATTTCAAGAGAACTTGCTCGCGGAGGACAGGCTTTTGTAGTCTATAATAGAGTAGAGTCAATTGATGAGTTTGCAGCATATATACGCCGCCTTCTTCCAGAGGCTAAAGTGGGCGTTGCTCATGGGCAGATGAGCGAAAGGGTGCTTGAGAACGTTATTGCTAAACTATATGACGGAGAGTTTAATGTTTTAATTGCCACAACGCTTATTGAAAATGGCATCAATCTCCCTGCAGCAAACACTATGGTTGTTATTGAATCTGATAGGCTTGGGCTTAGTCAGCTTTATCAAATTCGCGGCAGAATAGGGAGAAGTGATAAGTTAAGCTATGCATATCTTACATATCAAAAGGATAAGCGTCTGACAGATGATGCGTATAAGAGACTAGAAGCAATTAAAGAGTTTAGTCAGCTGGGCTCAGGCTTTAAAATTGCAATGCGAGATCTTGAGTTGCGTGGTGCGGGCAACATTTTTGGCAAAGAACAGCATGGGCATATTGCCAAAGTCGGTTATGATATGTTTATAAAGCTTCTTGATGAAGAAGTGAAAAACATTAAAGGCGAAAAGGTGCGAAAGAAAAGCAATGTCAAGCTTGAAATTGCCCTTTCTGCTTATATTAGTGAAGATTATATTGAGGAAGGGGAACAACGAATCATCTACTATACAAGGCTTAGCGAAGTAGGCTCGCAGGATGAGGCAAACACGCTGCTTGAAAGCATGCAGGATGGCTTTGGGACTGTCCCTCAAGAGATTGTCAATCTAAGTCAATTTGCACTCCTAAGGAATATGGCAGGCGAATTTGGTGTTAAGAGGATTGTAATCAATAAGTTTGAAACTTTTATTGAACTAGAAAAGAAAGAAAATATAATAGACGCGCGTTTATCCCATGTTATTGCTGACTTTTCGGGCAAAATTGCGTTTGATAGTCTTGTTAAAATTAAGTTTAGCAGTGACTCTACGGTGGCGGATAGGCTTGAAAAGATGATAAATCTCTTTGCGAAGGCAAAAGAAATTGAAGAAGATTAATCTTTTTGAAAGAAATATCAAAAAACACTTGAATTTTTGAGTTTATGTGTGCTATTATATGTCTATAATTGTGTACGGAGATATCATGAAAAAGAAATTTACAGGAATGCTTATATGTCTTCTCATGGTGTGCATGTCCCTTTTTGCAGGCTGCTCACTCGTGGAAGTTGATAGCAACAAATATTACAATTCAGTAGTGTCTGAGATTAAAGATAAGGACGGAAAAACAGTAATTGCCGAAATTACTAGTGAAGAACTTCTTAATGGATATCAAAGTTATGGATACTACTATGAGTACTACTATGGTATGAGCAAGCAGGAAGCAGTTGAGAAGACTATTAAACTTCTTCAAAACAGAGAAATCACTCTTATCGAAGCTGAAAAAAAATGGGAAATTGACAGAACAGGCAAAAACCTTACAGATCTTGAGAAAACTTACATCTGGCAGCAAGTAGTAGATACTTTGCAATCAAATCTTGATTACTACTATAAAGAAATCGTAGGTGAAGAGGACAAAGAGGAAGAAAAAGAAGATGAAGTTAAATTTGAAGGATACGAAGAAAAAGCATATCTTTCAAAAGATGCAGACGGAAGTTTTATCATCAAAGAAGTAGACAAGCAAGAAGGCGTACTTGACGGATTCAATCCAGCATCATATAAAGACTATAATGATGAAGATGATCGCGCGGCTATTTATTCTTCGTTTTACGAAAACAACAAGCATGGAAAACATTTTGAAGCTTATACAAAGTATTTAAATACTCTCAAACTTGCAGAGAAAGATAAAAAGCTCTCTACAAATGCAAAAGATGTGTTTGAAAGAGAGATTGCAAAACTTTACAATCAATCTTATGAAAACTACGTTATTGCAAGATATACCGAAGCTCTTGTTGAAGGAGATGGCATCTCTTCAATTTCAGTGCAGGATATCCTAGATTTATATTCAAGCAAAGTAAGAGCATCTTATACTCAATATGGCATTGAAGGGGATTCTTCATACAATGACAATATGAAAAAAGATCCAACTACAATCTATTACTATAGTCAAGGCCAAGAAGCAACAAAGTTCTTCTCAGTTGCAAACATCCTATTCAACAAAGTGAAAGATCAAGAAGGCAAATACGAGCTTGTTGTACGCTCTGATGACGGAAGCGGTGTTTATAACGAAGAATCAACAACATATGTAAGCAAGAGTGACATTTACAAGTTTGTAGAAGAAAACATTGAAAATGTAATATCTGCAGCTCAAGCATCATCAAGCAGCGAAATTATTGGTGATTCTATTAAGGAATGCGTATTTAAGTACAATCAAGATCCAGGTATGCTGTCGGCAGATGGCAACTACGTGATTGGTGTTGACAGTGAAGGCAAAGCAGTTTCAGATTTTGTTGCAGAGTTTAACGACGCTGGACTTGAGCTTTACAATGGTGGAGCAGGCAAGATGGGAGATATTGCGATTGCAGAAAGCGATTATGGTATCCACGTTCTTGTATACACAGGCGCATGTGAAAACTTGTTTGTCGGAATTGATTCAAAATTCGCTTTACAAAATACAGCAGCTGAAGGAGAATTGTCTCCAATTGAAGTGTTGTATACTACAAGAGTAAGTCCAATGCTTGACAAAACAATCTTTGACGTATTGTATGACGAACTTTATGTTGACAATTCTACTATGGTTCAGGAGGCTGATACCGAACTTTTGAGAACTCAATATTCATTTACAATCTATAATGGAAGAATTCCAGAAACATTAAAATAAGAAAAAATCAAAAAAGATGGTATTTAAGTTTGACAATATCATCTTTTTTTTGTTAATATAAATGTATGGACGAAAATGTAGAACAATCTCGTCACGAGATTGTAGCAGCTAGTAAAACAGAAAATTTAGAACAAACTTCTCTCGCAGCAGAGAAGCCTTTTTCATCTTCGGAAACTAATAAACAAGACACATTAGAAGGGCAAACTGACTGTGTGCAACAAAATAAAATGAATGAAGCCGAGCAGGCGGTATCAAAAAATAAATCACGAAAAAGTAAGATGACAAACCTTATCTTCTTTTTCGTAAACCTTGCGGTTGTTGGCGGAATCTTGGCTTATCAGCTTACTCATGAAAAGTTTACGCCACTGACGGGACTTACTTTCAAGTTTCCTTATCTTTTTGTGATTGGACTGCTTCTTTTTGGCGTGCTTGTCATGGATGCGGTAGGAATAAGCTATTTGTTAAAACAAGCAACAGGCAAGTGGAAACCTTGTCTTGCGTTTAAGACAGTACAGATCGGAAGATATTATGATAACGTTACTCCACTCGCAACAGGTGGTCAACCATTTCAAGTGACCTATTTAAAGGGAAGAGGGGTACCAATTCACAATGCACTTTCAATTCCTCTTTCCAAATATGTATTCAGCCAGATTGCGTGGTTGCTGGTGAGCCTTACGGCGCTTATAGTCTCAAACGTTGATAAAAGTTATGGTGACTGGGTGTCAATTATGAGTATCATCGGCTTTATTCTCAGCTTCTTTGTGCTTTTTATTATTTTCTTTTTGTCTGTGTCTAAAAAAGTGGGTAGAGTGTTGGTAGCAAAAACATTGAAACTGCTTCATAAAATGAAAATAGTAAAAAACTATGACAAGCAATACGAAAAAATTACAAAAACGATTGGTGATTACCAAGATGTAATGAAACAGTATGCAAAGTCTCCAAAAGACTTTCTTGTGCTTGTCGGCTCGACATTAATAAAGCTTATTTGCAATTACTCAATTCCGTTTTTTATTGTTAAGTTTTTTGTTCCAGAACTTGGCGGGGATATGTATTTTAAAATGCTTATCATGAGTGTACTAGTTGATCTTTCCGCCTCTTTCTTCCCTTTGCCTGGAGGAACAGGGTTAAACGAAATTTCCTTTTCAGCAGCCTTTGGTGCCATTATTAAACCTCTCAACTTGTCAGTTTCTCCTTTGGTGTGGGTTCTCATTTTATGGAGATTCTGCTCTTACTATTTCTACTTGCTTCAAGGAGTATGTATTCTTACATATGATATGGCATATGGAAATCGAAAATACAGATGGCAGGTTGTTAAAAATAATTTGGCAGAAGAAAGTGCTTTCTTTAAGCAGCAACAAATCAACAAGTTTAAAGCAGATAGGGCTAAACGCAGAAAACTTAAAAACCAATCATAATGGGTATAATAATTCTTTTTACTGACAAAATAATTGTATGAAAATCAGTAAAGAAAATGCAGTATGGGTTTTTATAGTAGCCCTTCTAAGTGGTCTTTTAGCACTGTCGATTTATCTAGGAATGTCGGGCTGGTATTTTAAGTCACAACAAAATGTTGCGACCGATTTGATAATTGGAAAAACTGTCCAAACAGCAATTAAAGCAAATGAAGCAAATGCGATATCGCTCAATTTGGAGGGGGCTTACCTTCCAGGAGAAAAATTGCCGCAAATCATTGCAATTAAAAATATTGATGATGAAAAAAACTTGTATATACGGGCTAAAGCATTTATAGAAAGCGGCGATAATGCTTCGTCGCAGCTTAGCTTAATTCAAACGGCAAACTGGACATATAATAGTGCAGATGGGTATTGTTACTATAATGATTTGTTGACGCCACAGAATAAAGTCGCATTATGTAGCGATATTATATCGCCGCAAAATCCTGCGTTGCAAACGAGCAAAAAGTTTATTATCACATTTGTCTTTGAGTCACTTGATTCATCGCAGAATGTGGAAATAATATGGGGAGTGAATCCTGTAAAATAAACAAAAGAGGTGATTATGGAGAATTTAAATCAAACAAACAAACCAATTCAACCACAAACACAGGTAAGGCCTATGCAAAACCCAAATGGTCAAACTCAACGACCGGCTGTGGCTCAGCCACGGGCAGGCGCAAGAATTCAGCCGCAGGCAAGACCTATGCTTCAGCAACCAATGCAGCAAAGGCCTCCAATGCAAGCACGTCCAACAACTCCAGTTCAACCTCAGCAAAGGCCACCTCAAGGGCCAACGCAGCAGGTGAGAAGTCAGGGGCAGGTGCCTCCAAGACCAATGCCGCAACAACCACCGCAAGCAGCTCAAAGTCAGGTAAGGCCACAAGTTCAACCGCAGCAAGCGCCTACAAAACCTGCACCTCAAGGGCAAGCTGTTGCACAACAAACTAAACCTCAGGCTGCAAAACCAGCGAAAGTAAAACCAAAGAGAGAACCTTTAAACAATCAATCAAAAGAGATTTTATTTGGGCTTTTAGGCGGATTTTTCTTGCTTGGAGGGATTGCTCTTTTTGTACTGATGTTTATTTTATAATTAAAGATTAAAATTTTATAAACTGGCAATCATTGTTATATGAAAAGAATGATTGCTTTTTTTATGTGTGCGCTTGCAATGTTTTTGCTTAAAGGCGGCCAAGTCAACAACTTAAGTGTTTTTGATCGTGTTGAAAAGGTTGTGCTTGTATTAAGTGAAAAGAATGAAAACTTTACTGACGCCCTGCAAAACGGAAATGATTTTTATTATACATTTGATAAAATGGAGGCGATGAATATTCTTCCTTCTCTTGATGAAATGAAGTGTTTGAAGGGAGTAAATCTTTATTTTTCTAAAGAGCTTAGTCTTTCTTATTTTCAAGAGCGACTTGATTTCTTGGGAGAAAGAAAGGAGTGCGTAGAAATGGATGTTTATTATGGGTTTTATAGACATTATAAAAAGTTTGAATTGGTTGACGGCAAAAAGGTCAACGTGCAGCTGGTGTTTACAGGAGAACAGTGGATTATGGGACTGCCAATAATTTTGACGGGATTTTAAATTGTATGTATAAGATTATGTGATTTAGGCAATAAAGAGGGCAGGAGGTAATCATGGAAATAGAAAAGAAAAATCGTTTTGTGGAGTTTGTAAAAAATTATGGATTGTATCTTGCTGTGGCGCTGATCATTTTTATTATGGCGCTTTCATTTACGCTGCTTGCTACGCTTGGAACTACCGCACCAGTGTCAAACAGTGTAATTGAGTTTCAATTGCCAATGACGGATGCAATGGTAATCAAAGATTTTTCCAATACAGAACTGCAAAACAACGAGACGCTCAATCAGTGGGAAGCTCATCTGTCAGTCGATCTCGCTTCTGAAAATGGAGAGGTGTTTTCAATCTTAGACGGGACAATAACCAGTGTTGATTATGATCTGCTTGAAGGGCATTCAATCACAATCACTCATTCAAATGGTTTAGTGTCAATCTACTCATCGCTTGCTGAGGATATTACTCACAAGGTTGGTGATGTGGTAAAAGCTGGGGAGAAAATAGGAAAGGCATCAAATTCTGCGTCTGGCGAACTTGATCTTGGCGAACATTTATGTTTGACTATGAAGCTGAATGATAAGTATGTAGATCCAAACAATTATTTAAATTTGCAGGAAAAATAATATAAAAACAAGGATTTTTCTGCAACATACGCGAAGTATTGTCGTAAAAATTAAAAAAATTGATTTAGAAAAACAAACTTCTTACATTAAAAAATGCGATATTTTTAAAAAAAGTCGCATTTTTTATTTTGTATATTCCATAAAATATGTTATACTCATGATGTATGGAGGTCTTTATGAACACTATTGATAAAGTTAAACAATTAATTGCTGATCAACTTTGCATTTCAGTAAGCGACATTAAGGATGATGCAAATGTGATTGATGATTTGGGAGCGGACTCTCTTGATATTGTTGAACTTTTAATGAGCTTTGAAGATGAGTTTAAGGTTTCTATTCCTGACGAAAAATTGGAAGAACTTAAAACAATTCCTCAAATCGTGAAAGTAATTGAAGAATATGCACAAAAATAGGCAGTTGCCTATTTTTTTTGTTGAAATCAAGGTGAGATAGTTTGTAAGGTGATAAAGACTCAAGTGAGGATTCTTGATCTTAACATGAGCAATTGTTTTATAATAAAATTATGATTTGCTTTTTAAAAGCGTGAATGCGACATAATTCGACAAAATCCCTCATAGGAATATGAGGGAGGGGAATATGACAAGCAAAATTGAAAAACGTGTTTTGACGGAAGCCCAGCATATTAGTCGTACGCATGATACTATCAGAAAAACTGCTCAAATTTACGGTATAAGCAAAAGTACAGTCCATAATGATCTTGCGGTGAAATTGCAGAAAATAGACGGGGCATTGTACTGCAGGTTGAGGAAAATTTTACAAGAGAATTTTGATGATAAGCATATACGTGGTGGAGAAGCGACAAAACAAAAATATGCTCGAGTTGAAGAAAAAGAGAGTGAAATTTAGCACTCTCTTTTGTTTTTGCTATTAAAAATATGTTCAATTTTAAATGTGATCAAATCTTCCACTTGTTGTCGCGCTTCTGCTAAATATTTTCTCGGATCAAAGCACCTAGGGGAATGCTTAAGCTGCTCTCTTATAGCAGATGTGAAGGTTAGGCGTATGTCGGTGTCTGTGTTGATTTTTGCAATGTGGTGATTTGCTATTGCTTGTGAGAGTTGAGGAAGGGGAATGCCTCCCGCTTGCTCGAGCTGCCCACCTGCGCGCTGAAACTTCTCAATCAGCGATTTGTCTACGCTAGATGCCCCGTGAAGCACAAGTGGGGTGTCAGGTATTGCCTTTTCAATCGCGTCAAGGATGTCAAAACGTAAAGAACGACCGCTGTGTTTATAGATGCCGTGGCTTGTTCCGATTGAGATTGCAAGCATATCTACCCCTGTTCTTTCAACAAAATCCTTGGCTTGATTGGGCGATGTGAAATGATTGACGTAAGAGGAAGCACCATCCTCAGTGCCCTTTATTTGTCCAAGCTCGCCTTCGACAAGAACTTTCTTGCTATGTGCATACTGGCATACTTTTGCTGTAAGAGCGACGTTTTCCTCGAAAGGCAGATCGCTCGCATCTATCATGACGCTATCGAATCCCATATCAATTGCTTTTTTGCAGATGTCAAAGCTTTTGCCGTGATCAAGGTGTAAAAATAACGAGCTGTTGCCTTCTTTTGCGGCGGAGGATAAATAGGGAAGAAAATTTCCGATATATGAAAAAGAGCTTTCGCTGACTGCTATAATTGCAGGGCTATTCAGTTTGTTTGTTGCATTGACGATAGACTGAAGTGTTTCCATATTGCTAAAATTGATTGCGCCCAGCGCGAAATCTTCGTCTTTTGCTTTTGCAAGATAGTATTTTAAATCTTTCATGTGTCTCTCCTGCAGATAATTATATCACATTTTTGATTCATTTCAAACATATTGATAGTGTTAGGAGGGGATTATGAAAAAAATATGGTTGGTGCCGTTGTTATCAATAGCGTTTTTTTGCGTGGGATGTGGAAGCAATAATACTGAAAGTGTGATGAGTGAGCAGACGGAAGTATATTTTTATGGAGAAGATAACGGCATAAGTATTAATATCGCTGTTGGCAAAAGGGAAAATCCTTATATCATGGATGGTGTGCACTATGATGTTTGTGATTTTTCATTGATTACGCTGTGTAATGAGAATGGTGAGGTTAGCGATGAAATTGCGGTGCAGCTTGAGGTGAATGGCCAAATAAAAGACGTTGCCCTTCAACTTAATCCGCTTAATTTAAGTTATATGACCGATCTTGGGTATGCATTAAAGGCGGATGATGAAATTGCGGTTGTTTATAATGGGGATACAATCAATCTTTGCAATCTTTCAGATTCGTTTGCGGTAGACTATCGACAGGCCACTAAAATTGGCTATGATGCGATTGATGATAAAAGCGTCTATGTAGAAGACGGTAAGCTTGCATGCGAGGGGTATTTAAAAATTCTTGATGGCAAACTTTTTGGCGGCGAGGGGCTTCATTGGTGTTTTACCTTAGTAAATAGAAATGGTGATTCGTGCAACATTTTAATCAGTGTTTATGATGAAAATGTGGTTTTTAGTGGGTAGTTGTGTGAAATATTAGTTGAAATAAATCTTTGGTTGTGCTATAATCAAAGTATGGGAAAGAAACTTATTGATACAAAGCCGCAGCAAGAAAATGCAATTGTGGTTGTGGTTTGCTCTAAAAAAGGTGACAATATTGAAAGAAAAACAGAGGAGATTAATCGTCTGTCTTTTTCTGCAAATTTAAATGTTGTAAAAAATTTTTATCAAATTATTAAAGATTTTAATAAAGGCACAGTCATTGGCAGTGGCAAGATTGAAGAAATTAAAAAATACATTGACGAATGTGAAGAGTATATCGATGTAGTGATTGTTGACTATCCGCTTTCAGGTTCTCAAATGAAAAATCTTTCCGATCACTTTAAAGTGAAAGTGCTTGATCGCGTTGGGCTTATTATTGATATTTTTGCAGGCGGGGCAAAAAGTAGAGAAGCGAAACTTCAGGTAAAACTTGCGCAGGATTTATATGTATTGCCACGGCTGTCGCAAATGCAGGGAACAAGCGGAAGGTTTGGTGGCGCAGGCGTTGGAATGCGTGGACCGGGAGAGACTAAGCTCGAACTTAATCGTCGAATTCTTGAAAAGGAAATGGAAACTTTAAAAACGCAAATTGCGAAAATTAAGGAGCAGCGCCAGCAGTCAAGGAAAGAGCGTCTGAAATCGCCTCTGCCAAAGATTGCACTGGTTGGTTATACAAACTCTGGCAAAACCTCCCTTCTCAACCTTCTTGTTCGAGAGAATATTTATGCAGATGACAAATATTTTGCCACGCTTGACACAACAACTCGAAAACTCTTTTTAGGAGAGGGGAAGTATGCAATATTGACAGATACAGTTGGGTTTATTTCAGATTTACCTCACCAGCTGGTTGATGCTTTTTCTTCAACTTTGGAAGAGTCTTGCGATGCTGATCTTCTTCTTCACGTTGTTGACTGCTCTCTGGACAAGAATATAGATGGAATGAAAGAATACGAAGTTAATATGAAGGTTACCAATGAACTTCTGGACAAGCTTGGTGCAACACAAAATCGAATTGTTGTTTTAAATAAAGCCGATAAACTTTCAAAGCCGCAGCTGATTAAAGATGACGAAGTCCTCATAAGTACAAAAACCAGACGCGGGATAGATGAGCTTCTTGCAAGAATTTGTCAAAACATTTGGCCTGATTAAAAAAAACACTTCTACCACTAGAAGCGTTTTTTTAATGTTATTTTTTGTTGGTAGTCTCTTTGTATCTTTCGTTTAGTTTTTTAATCAAAAAGTCAACGTCTACTTGGTGGACATATGCAGCCTCTTCGATTGTTTCTTCCATTCCCATATGACAAAAAATGCAGTGCATGCCAAAACCTAAAAATACATCACCCAAACTTTCGTCAAGTTTGATGACGTCATCAATAATCATGTCTTTTGTGATTGTTTTTATTTTTCTCTTTTTCATATTTTATATTATACACCAATTTGCCAAAAAGTCAAACATATTTTTTGTAATCTTAATCATATTTTGTGATTTATTACAATAATATAAGAATATGGAAAAGATAAGTCTAATAATTTCAAAAAAAGTGATCACTCTTGAAGGGGAATGTGCGGGGTATGTGCTTGACGCTGTGTTTGATGAATCGCTCAAAATATATGAGGGGTGTATTGTTGCCGATGATGAAACTGAAAATACATTCTTTTTAAAACGAAAAGATATTCTTTCAAGTGGTGATGATTGTGTTGTGATTGAATCAAGCCGTGTTTTAGAGTATGATGTTTCCTCATCAACCAACAATCCAATTGGCAAAGAAGTGTATAATGAGCGAGGTGTATTTTTGGGTATGGTAACCGACGTTTGTGTTGTGGGGAAATGTGTAAAAAAAATAATTACGAAAAGATGCGAAATTCCGCAAAAATTTATTAAAAAATCAGGAAATAATTATTTAATTTTTGGAATTTTTAAAAATAATCAAAAAAAGGCAAATAAATTAATTTTTAAAGAAAATGAAACACTTGAAAAAATAAATGATTTATTGCCAAAAATAGTGATTTCCGAAGTGGCGGCAGGTGAAAAGCAAAAGAACAAAACGGAAGATGTTGTGCCAGTGCAAACAAGGTTTTTTGCTAACCCGAATAGCCTGTTAGGGCGCTCTCTTACAAGGGATTTGTTTGGCATGAATAATGAGATAATTGCACGAAAAAATGACAAAATTGATAAAAAAATAATAAAAAATGCAAAAAATCACAATAAATTGAGTATTTTAGCATATTTTAGTCAATAAAATATTAAATTATTAAAAAGAATAAAAATTTTATTCTTTTTTTTATTTTTTAATTAAATAATGAAAAATAATAGAATTATATATAAATATATAAAATTATGTAAAATCTCGCTGAATCGTTTGTATTTTTGGTTTGATTTGTAGTAAAATATAAACATGAATAAAAACTAATTTTATTTGTTTAAAATTGAAAAGAGCGAGGATGTTATGGTAAGAATTATACCAAGAAAAAC
Source organism: Clostridia bacterium (assembly GCA_017625505.1). Classification (GTDB taxonomy): domain Bacteria; phylum Bacillota; class Clostridia; order Christensenellales; family UBA1242; genus Caccovivens. Next base: position 15,000 of record JAGAKV010000021.1, read on the forward strand.
GAAAGTTAAACTTGAATTTATAAGGGGCTTTACTGGGATTGATATTTTACTTGCTGTTGTGCTTCTTGCTGTGCTGATTGTGCTTGCGGCATCAAACTTTCCTGGACATATTTGGATTGCAATTGTCTGGGCGATTTTTGGTTTCTCAATGTTTTTTAAAATTGCAGATAGCGATCGCTTTTATGTGACGCTCGTCCATCTTGCAAGGTATTCTATGCAGAAGAAAAAGTATGTTAAGAATCCTCAAAAGGGCAAGGCAAACATCAAGGACATCATTCCATTTGAATCAATCTACCAAGACAGATGCATCTCTTATGGTGGTTATTACGCGGAAGTTTTGGAAGTAAAACCAATCCTATTTGGTCTTCTCAATGAGTATAGCCAAAACAACGTAATTGATGTTGGTTTTGGAAATGCACTTCGTCGTTTGGAAGAAGGACAGGTGTGTGAGATCATTAAGATTAACAAAGCGATGGTTCTTGATAATTATGCTTACAATGAAAACAAAAAGTACGATAGACTTCTTGACCAGCTTTATGAAAAACAAATGTCTCAAGAAGAGATTGATGCAAGGACGCCAATCTTTGATGAGCGTATTTCATTCATTGAAGATAAAAACCGCTCAAACAAAATTTACAAAGACTTCTTCTATCTTGTTGTTTTAGGCAAAGACCTTGAGGCGCTGGAAAATACTGTAAACGGTATGGCGGCTTCTTTGGCAACGTCATTGACTCCAGTTACTACAAAAAGACTGATAGGCAGTGAGCTTGCAGTTTTCCTTCGCGCAAACTACAACAGAGAGTTTAATGAAAGAGATTTGGAAAGCGTTCCATTCTCAGAATACATCAACTGGGCAATTCCAGAGAAGATCAAATTCTCTGCAGCGAAATATAATATTGACGGACAAAACTATCGTACATATGCAATCAATGAATATCCTCTGCACGTAGGCAATGCGTGGGGCGCATCATTCTTCCTGCTTGACCGTACTAAGGTTGTTATGAAATTTAAAAAAGCACCTAAGTATGAGTCAGAACGAAAAATCGATAAAGCCATTATGGATATGGAAAACAAACTTGGCAAAACTGGCAAGAGTAGTGCGAGAATTGAAATTGAAACGCACCTTGATACACTTCGAAATCTTTTGGCTGAACTTAAAAACTCAAACCAACAACTTTATGATGTAAATACATTTATCACTTGTGAAGATGCTGCCAGAAAGGACGTTAAGGCCGTTCTTAAACAAGAGGGCTATAGATACACCGAACTGTTTGGAAGACAAATTGATGCCTTTATCAATACAGGAATCTCAATGAGAGATAATATGGTTGAGATGCAAAGAGGTATTCCAACATATACACTTTCAGGCGTGTTCCCATTTATTTCATCAGAACTTCAAGATGAAAACGGTTTCTATCTTGGCGACAATGAGTACCCAGTGTTTGTAGACTTCTTCAAGCGTGACGCACAAAGAGTTAACTCAAACATGATGATTATCGGAAAGTCTGGATCGGGAAAATCCTTCGCAACAAAGACGCTGCTTGCAAACTTTGCTGCAGATAATACAAAAATCTTTATTTGTGACCCAGAAAAAGAATATTCCTCACTTGCAGATCAGCTTCACGGAAAGCTTATTGACGTAGGTTCTTCAATTCATGGTATTATGAATCCTTTCCATGTTATTAGGGCTCTTGATAAGGCAGATGATGAAGAGGCTAAATCAGAAGAAGAAATCTTGGCTGAAATTGAAGGAAGAGTTTTTGAGAAGAAAAAGGCTCCAGATGACTCGTTCAACCAGCACTTGCAGTTCTTAGAGCAGTTCTTGCGAACAATTCTTGATGGTATATCATTTGACGCTTTCGAGACAATCAACTCACTTGTGCTTGACTTATACCATAAATTTAACATTGATGAAACAACAAACCTTAAAAATTTGAAGGCAGAAGATTATCCAACATTTGATGATTTATACGCGCTGTTAAATGAAAGACTTGCAGAAGCAAAAGAAGAGTTTCTTATCAACAACCTGCGTGTAGCACAAACTTATATCAGAAAATTTGCAAAGGGTGGAAGAAACGCAAACCTTTGGAATGGTCCAACATCAATTGAAACAAACGAAAACTTTGTTTGTTTCAACTTCCAGTCACTGCTTGCCGGAAACAACGCGATGCTTACTAGCGCGCAAATGCTTTTGGTATTTAAATATATAGAAAGTGAAGTTATCAATAATAAAGATTACAACGAAGTGCATAAAACAAATCGTAAAATCATTGTCGTTGTTGATGAAGCCCACTTGTATATCAACCCTAAATATCCAATTGCGCTCAACTTCATGACTTCAATGGCAAAACGTATTCGTAAGTATGGTGGTATGCTTATCGTAATTACGCAGAACATCAACGACTTCGTTGGTTCTGAAGAAATCAAACGTCAGTCAACGGCGGTTATCAATGCTTGTCAGTACTCGATTATTTTCTCGCTGTCTCCAAACGACGTAAACGACCTTATCGAACTTTATAAAAACTCGGGTGGTATTAACAAAGAAGAGCGAAACAGAATTGTTTCTGCATCAGTTGGTCAAGCTTTCCTAATCACTTCTCCAACAGCCAGAACAATGGTTCAAGTTCACCCACTTGATTATGTTCACTCAATTATTGAAAAACGATAGACTCACAGCAATTATTTTACACGTTTCAAACAAAAGGAAGGTAATAGATATAATGAGTAAATCCAAAAAATTTAGTATGTTGTTGTTTAGTATAGTGCTTGTTTTGTCAAGCCTTCTTTTTGTTGCGTGTGGAAAACTTGATTATTCACAATCATATCTATCAGCTTCGCCGGAATATGTTGAATTGTTTGTCGGCGAGGAGAAAAACCTGACAATCACAATTGAAAACCCAGTTGCGGGGATGAGTAAACTCTTAAATGTCAGCAAATCGTCAGATAAATGTGATGTTGTTGAGACAACGCATAATGACTATGCCACAACTTATACCATTACTGGTAAAGAGGGTGGTAAAACAACCATTGATTTTGTAGCGGTTGATGGTGGTGCAAAAATAAGCGTTGATGTTGTTGTAAGACAATACTCAAATGACTTTAATGCAACAAGCCAGTCCATGTTTATTACAAAAAACAGTGCTCTCGTTCCAACAAAAACAGATTTCGTTTTTGACAATAATGTGTCTGAAAGAGAGCTTGAGTTCTATTTTTATGGAACGTATCAGGAAGGGCAAAACCTTTCGCTTGAAGATGTAAAAGACTCTGAAGGCAAGTACGTAAACGGTTTTGTGTCTGCGACGCTTATTGAAAAAAACTGGCAAACTTTTATAATCTTTGCCGATCAAGAGGGGAAAACATATACTCTATCAAAAACAAAGGAAGGCAACAGATACAAATTTATTGAAGCGCCGCTAAATGCAGATGGCAAAACATATGACTTTGAAGAAAAAGATGCATCTGCTGTCAAAGCTGGAGAAAGGTATGTTTTTATTTCAAAATATCTTTCTCATACAATTACAGGCGAAGTGAATGAACTGTATGCAACAAAGCCATTTGCTGTTTTTGACAGCATAGCCCTTAAAACAGAAGCGACAGAGTTTACATATAAAGATAGCCAGATAAGCGAGCCAACCTTTGCAAATGGCAGGCCTCAAGCGCACTTACCTTGGAAGGTCTTGAAAAAGACAAAATTACATTCATTCCTTATTATAAGCCAAGTGTAACCATTGGGGGAGAAGAAAAAACAGTCGACTTTTTGACAGCTTATGTGAAGGTTCCCCTTAAGGATGTTAATCCGCTCTTAAAGGTGAAGGCATACTCAGAAGATACTGGCGTTGTGACGGGAAAACTTATTTCTGTTTCTTCGGATAATAAAGATTATTGGTTTGAGCTTAACTGTGCTCAAGGCAATAAGGCTGCTACAACCTTTACTGTTCATTTCTATTATGAAGGATTTGAGAATTTGCATGACAATGACGTAAGTTATAGATATCAAATTCCAGTAGAAATTCGAAATATTCCAAATTCATTATACATAAATAATATTCAATATCAACAAGACAATAAAACTGATGAAGACGATAGAGAATATGAATATACATTCTACAATCATTATGTAGGCTCTGCGGGATGGATTCCATTCAAGTTTTTGATCGAACCAACAAGCGCGGAATTTTCATCTTTTGTGCTTGATTTTACTGGCACAAATCTTAGCGTGAAATATCAAAATGAAATTTATACTGAAGAAGATTTGCCAGATGGGAAATTATCTGTAGGTGACTTGAAACAAAATGTCTATATTCGTGGTCGAGAGGGAGCAGATCCTGTAGAGGCTGGAAAAATTTCAATTGAAGTTGGTGTAAATTTTGTGGGGAAAGATACCATTAAATTCCACATTGATTACAAGATTGTTCCTGGTGCAACAGAGCTGACATTAGACAGCGAGTTTGCAACCAATATTTATCTTGACATTGCTCAAGGAAAACAAACATTTTCTGGCAAAATTATTGCAGATGCTGCATTTGAACATATTACTGTAAATCATATTTTGGCAAGTGGCGAGGATGTTGCTGCAATAGTACAAAGCGGGGAAGCGGAGCCTATTGTAGGCGGCGGTTATTACTTAAACCTTGACATCACGCCAAAAACTATTGGCGAGAGAGTGCAATATGAAATTATGCTTGACAATGGCGTTACGCTTAATACTCCACTTGTTGTGAGCGTTAAAGAAACACTGCAATCAATTTTTGTAAAAACAAACAACGAAAATGGGCTTATAGTGCTCCCAAATGACGCTGATGATGTATTCTATATATATAATGATGGCAAAGACATGGAATCTAAGACGATTGATTTTCATGTTTATGCCAACGGAGATACCTCTTCAAAAGCCATTGAAAGTGTAAATATCAAGCTCGCAGATACATCAACATTTATAATTTACAGACAATCTGCAAGCGGCAGAGATTTCGATCTTCTTGTGAGACAAAATGGAAAGCTTGAATATACTGACGCAGAGGGGACTGGTCTTGTTGTTGAGGCAACAGGTTATAAGATTGAAAACTTCAAACAAGTGGAAGAAACAATCACACAACCACTCAGCCTGTATGTATACAGCTATATTGATGGTGTCCACGCAAACGAAGTCGCGATCGATGAGGATGGCGATGAGACTATCAGCGAAGCAAATTATGTAAGTGTTTACACGAAAGTCAATAATTCTGAGCTGCGTCAAGTGATATTAGACTTTTCAGTAATTCAGCCAGAAGGTCAAACTGGCTATCTCTTCAAAAATGCAGCAACAGGCGAGTTTGAGGCAGAAACCTTTGATAAAAAGTATTTTTACTGGGAAGTTTCAGGTGAAAGTGGATATTTTACTTATCCATTAGAAGAAACAAATATAATATCATGGTCGTTTAGTCAAGGTGATTTGATGCTTGATACTCGAAGCGGCAGAATTACATTTATTGCTAAGAAAGATACCCACGCGGGAACAATTACCCTTTTGACTCATGTAGAGCAATACGGAAAAATCTTTACATATGCAACAAAAATTCAAATTAAGAATTATATACCCGTGACGGCAATCTCTCTGCAAGACGGTGTTGATCAAATCAGGTTGTCGGCAATTAAGAAACAATTTTCATTAATTGTTGTGCCTGCTGCTGGGGCAGAAAGACCAACCGATCCAAAAATTTCATATTCACTCCAAATTCAGTCTGAAGCCCTTAATGGATTATTTCAAGAAGGCAATGGACAGATTCTTGAATATTATGATGAGGCAACAAGAAAAACTCAAATCACATTAAGTGTCACCGATACATTTGCGCAGCGCCTTGCAAATGTAAACAGCGAATTGATTGCTACAATTTCGATTTTTGCAACAGATTGGCTTGATCAGGGCAGTGTGAGCAGCGATTATCACTCAAAGGTGATTTCGCTTGTGATCAGGTTCCAAAATGGAACAGAAAATGCGCCTTTTACGCTTACTACAGCCGAAGAAGTGCTCTCGATGAAAGATAATCTTTCAGCGCATTACCAAGTTGATGGAATGATTGATTTAAGCAGCCTTGTAAAAAATGATCAGTTGCCACTAGGTGAGTTTAAGGGAAGCTTAAGCGGAACTAAAGACTTTTCGAAGCTTTACGGTCTCAATTTGATAGGAAATCGAGATGAAAGTGCAAAATTTAACACTACTGCAAATTTAGGATTGTTTTCATCCATAAGTTCGACAGGAAAAATCCGCAATTTGACTTTTGAAGGAAGTTTTGAATGGAATGCAGAGCCAACACGCTCGACAAACATTGGTCTGATTGCTGGTATCAATGAAGGATTAATAGAAAATGTAAGCGTGCTGATCAACAAATCAAAGATAGTTTTAACAAGCCAAAATTTTGGTTTAGTTGTAGGACAAAATTCTGGAAAAATATCTCAAAACTTTAGCAGATATGATAAATATGAACTTGATGTAAACGGCAATCAAACAGCGTTATTAAATGGAAATTATCTTGCTCTCTATGCGGCAAGCTCACCTAAAACTCTTGTATTTACAAATGAGCAAGTCAGCATTACCTTGCAGGGAGATGCTGGAAACGCAAATATCGGTGGCGTTGCGGGATTAAACAATGCAACAATTGAGAAAATTGATTCATATGCAAAAACATATGGCTATACAAACTATATGGCTTATGTTGACATTGCTGTAATCGGCAGCCTAGCAAATCGTCTTGGCGGTATTGCAGGCGAAAGCGGCGGAACAATCAAAGGCACGCCTGTTGTTAATGCTGATTCAACAAACAGTGCAGGTTTGTTGGTCGGAGGCAGAGTTTCTGGTAATAGCTCTGTAGGTGGTATTGCGGGATTTATTACCAGCATCAAGAATGACGCGCTTTCTTATATTACAACGAGAACGTTTGTGCGCTCATCAGGAAGCATGGCTCTTATTGCAAACTGGGGAATATCGACCGATAACTTCGTGGATACGATTACAGTTGAGGCTATTGACGACGGCAAGTACGGCAGTGAAGCTTCAATGGGAATTGTATATATGGCGCAAAATCGCTATGACAATTTATATAAAATTTATTTTGGACTTAATGCAAACCTTACTATTACGAATAATTCCAAATTTCCAAAAGCTTATTCATATGTGACAAGAAGCTCAAGAGCGGAATATTTTATTGACAAGAATAATGATGGTAGTTTGGAAAATGAGGACTTGGTAGAATTGGATGTAAATGGTGCATTTGATAAAGCTGAGGTTTTGGATAATATTGAGTTAACGCAATTCTATGGTGATTTTATTGTTGTGTCAAAGGAAGAAGGCACATCAAAATCTTTCACCGAACATGCTATTAGGTTTAGCTCGGGCTCAACTACACAACTGAAAATCCAAGCGAAATTCGAAAATCAAATGACCTCACATGAAGATGCCCCTACAATGTTTTATGCATATTACTTTAAGTCGGATGGACTTGTTGCAGAAAGTGGTGCAGACATGGAAGACTGGCAAACTGCATTTGATTTAGCGCTAAATACTCTTAATATCAACAGCATATTCTATCCATTTGTGTCGCAGTCAAGAGAAGTTAAATTTACAAGTAAGACACCTGATGTATTGACCATCTCTGAAAATGGGACTATGACAATCAAGGGGGTAGGCCTTGCTCATATTAGTGCGACAAGTCTTTTAAACACAAACAACGGGCTTGACTTCTACATTTATGTGACAAATTATATCAATAGCGAAAGCCTTATTACTGAAAATGAGAATAAAACATCAATCATCTATCCAAATTCTTCGTCGTCATCGCAGGCGATTGATAGAACAGTGATTGACCTTCGTGGTGATAATTCTGCGCTTTTATATATTCGTCCAAATTACGAATTTAGTTATGAAGGCGTGCAGTTTGAGTCTGATGATTTAGGACAGGCAAAATTCCAGGGCGTGGTATTTAATCTTGTTCAGAATGCAGATGTTTCAGCGTTGGTGAAGACATTTGTGAATGGAAATAAGGTAGACTATTTAAATATTGCCGTAAATGGTCAAACAATTCATATTAAACGAAGTGATTCAATTTCGGATAATGTGATTGTTGAATTAAGTATTACACCAACTTTACAATGCCGCATTGATGACAACGAGTATACTGCAATTGTCAATAAAGTACTTTCGCTTGCAAAAGTTGATTACAAGCAAGGCGCAACAAAGATTGAAAACTTGAAATATATTTCAACGTCAATCTATGCCTCAGCAAATGTTGAAGAAACAATCAGAGTAACATCGACTGCGGGCGTAGAAAATGCTCCTCATTACAGCATTACTGATTGGAACGGAAACTTCATTCAAGATCAAACAACAAGCAACTGTTTATTTACAGTACTCTTTACTGCTAGGTCTCCAAAAGATGGCGACCAATCTATATCAGAGATTGAAGTTCCAGCAGGGGAAGAGGCCCCACTATTCTTTGCGCATGAGTTTGATTTGAATATTCTGATTAATACATCAAGCGGTGCTTATAAAAATAGACACAAAGCAAATGTTTATGGAGAGTATTTAATTACTTTCTATGCCGAAAGTAACAATGTAAAAAGTGTATCATTTAAACTTATTTTTAGAAGGACAGAGATTGTTGCGGTCCCAATTGACAACTATACAAAGTATGACAGTTCGATGAGCAGTCTGCCATCAAAGAGTGATAAGGTTTATCCAGGACAAAGCGGCTTGATTGAAATTACAGTGTCTCCAGAAGATGCAGATTTTGATAGCGTAATCATAGAAAATGATGAGCTCAACTTTGCAACAGGGCACTCTCATGCAGTATTTACTCTTCTCGCAAGAAAAAATGATATTACTGGCGGAATGTTTGATGACTCTGTAATTATAGGCGCGCAAGGAGCAAAGGGGCTTGAAATCAAATATAATGACCTCATCAACCTTTGCGACGCTGGAGATACTGAGAATGAATATATGGATTATAAAGGTGTAATCTATATTCGTTATGATTTCAGCTCAGACGACGTAGTCAACAACAGCATTTCAAAAATTAATGTGAAATTTATGAAAGATGGCGAGACATCGCCTGTGGCGATAGGGACGAAGGAGCTGACCATCAAGTTGAGACAATTTGTTGGCATTGAACTTGAAGGAAAGGCGAAAACTCAGGTAAGTGATGACTATTATAGTGCATACACAGTTGCAAGAGGGCTTCGTTATCCAATCAAGCTTAATTATTATGGATTTACTCCAGAAGATATTTCTGTTGTGTCTCAAAATACAAATCTTGGAAAAATTGTATATGAGGACGGACAGTACTATCTTGAGATTACATCTACAAGCGTATTAAACGGAAAAAATACATTAGACATTGTCGCTCACGCAAAGAAAGAAGAGCGCAGTGCATCAAGTACAACGCAAATTATCATTCAAGATTTTGTACTAAACTATACTGGCGAAATTGAAAATCCAAAGAAACCAGATATTGTTGCTGGCATGGGTAATGGAATAATCAATGTTCAGGTTGGTACTCAAACTACATTTGAAATTGATTTGTATAATTATATTGAATATGATGAGAAAAATAGTGAAGTTGTAAGCATAATCAACAATTTCCTTAAATCTCTCTCAGAAAATGCGCTTTGGATGGCGTATACAAACTTGACAGATGACTATTCGCCAGATGATAACAAGCAGCCAGATAAGGAAGATAGTAAATTAAAATCATATAAAATTGGCTTTGATCGGTTTGATAAGCCTATTACGCAAGCAAACTATTACTTCAAATCAAATGGGCTTAATCTGATTCCTGTTCATACTCACAAGTCAAGTGCAGGGCATTATTACATTACTCTTGAAACATCATTTGCACAAAGTGGAACAAATTACATTTTCTCAGCGAATAGTGATGCTGAGATTATAAAAACTCAATTTGTTTTAAATGTATATACTTCAAGTAGTGAGGAAAGTCCTATTCCAATTGATAATTATCAAGACTTCACTGAAATGAACGCTGGAGGACATTATATTCTTGTTACAGACCTTAGCATGCCTGACAAGGCAAGCGAGAATGGCGAATATGGTTCGTTTATGCCGCTTGTTGGCAACTTTGCATCACTTGATGGAAACGGCTACACCATTCATTTTGCTGGAGAATACAACGTAGGCAGCGAAAGCGAAATTGGCCTGTTTAAATCCTTAGAAGATGGGGCAACGATAAAGAACCTTAATGTTAATTTTGCTGGCAGCGGAGCTGGTGGTGTTAAATTTATTACAACAGCAGAAAGCTTCAACTTTGGCGCGATTGTGGCGTCAAATGACGGTATTATTACAAATTGTCATGTCTTCTCAACGGCAGACAATTCATCAAATGTTGTTATTCAAGCACCAAATGCCATAAGCAGTGTAAGCCATATTGCTGGAATTACAGCGTCAAACAGCGGATATATTACAAATTCTTCTGTTAAACTTAATTTAGAATCTAAATACTACATCTCGGGTGTTGTTGCTCAAAACAGCGGTAAAATTGCAGCCACAACGTTTAGGGGCGGCACACTAAAGGGATCGTCAACAAATCAAAGAGTGTCAGGATTTGCTTACTCAAACAGCAGCAATGGACAAATAATTACAAGCTTTGTTTCAGGCGAGACGAAGAGTGCTAGTGAAATCTATGGCTCGGGATGCATTATTGAATCATCTCAACCTTCAGCGGGATTTGTATTTACAAACGAAGGATTAATTCAAGATTGTTACAGTGACATTTATATGGCAGGCACGACTGCAAGAAGAGCAGGATTTGTGTTTGCAAATGGTGGCAGAATACGCAACTGTTTCTCTCTGTCAATTTTGGTTGAAAACAATGAAAGTTCGGCAGGATTTGCGATGCAAAATAGTACAACAGCAGCGCAGGGTGAGATTGTCAACTGTTTCTACTATTATGATCCGGATCCGGCACAAAACATCAACACAGCACTTGCCAAGGTTGATGACACATTTGGTATTGTGAGGCTTGACAAAACCGGGTTTAGTCAGGAAAACCTAACGACATATTTTGCGGATTATGCTTATAGTGACGGGCCAAGCACAAAAGCAGTATGGTTCTATTCATCTGACTCTACATCAGAAGTATTCAAAAAACACTCTATGAAAACATCGGTTGATAGTGAGACAGAGTATCAGAAAGAGCCTGTTTATATACAACTTCCAACAGGTAGGTTGGAACTTGTATCAGCAAACATCTTCAGTTTGTCAAGAAGAAATCACGATGAGAAAAATCAAGAAATTGATCCTGAAACAGGGGATGTGACTTATCATTATATAGATGATGAGAATGCTCCAAACAGAGGATCACTCAATAATCCAATATTAATTTCATCCGCACAAAATATGGAAGGATTAATATCGGAAAGAACGTCTAACACAAAGCTCAATACTTCAAATTATAGAATTATAAGCGATATCAACTACAGTGATGAACACAATGGAATTGAAGGATATTCTTCGCTCTACAACACAATAATGGCTGGTGTCATCGAAGGCAATGGCATGGAGATTTCTCAAATTGGGCTTGTCTCGATGGAATCAGTGAATAGCGCAGGTCTCTTTGCACAAATAGGCTTCTCGCATGATAAGCCTGGCAGTGTGAAGAACCTTGAAATTACTCCACGCGAGGTTGCGTTTAGTGGAGCGGCCAGCGTAGGAACGCTTGCGGGAACGCTTAACTATGGCTATGTTTACGATGTTGATGTTGGCGTTGATAACGCGGCAGAAGGTGGAACAATTACTGTTTCAGGAAAGAATTTTGTCGGTGGAATTGTAGGTCGCGCAATCAATGACTTCGAAATGAAGGATGTTTATTGCAACCTCAACGCCTCTGCGGGAAGCAATCCTGCAAATAATTCTATGTATTCAGACAAAAATACAAGCTTTGCTCAGTATTCTTATGCTGGATCAATCGCTGGTTATATTGGAAGCGGAAGGATTTATAATGCTTACGTAAACGGCGTAAGGTCGGTTATGGGAGGCAGAGCAGGATTCGCATTTGGTGGACTTGGCAAAGATGCTGATGTAAGCTATGTAGCTGTAAAAATGCAACAATTTGCTAAGATTAGAGCATATAGATATGGAGGATTTATTGCTGGAGAAGTTGGTGGAAAACTGCAATATGCTTATGTTGAAAGCTCGGGCATAACAGAGACTCCATTCTTGACTGTTCCAAAGGCCGCGCTTGCTGTTGGTGGAATTACCGGAAGACTTAATGGCGGAAAGATAGCTCACAGCGTTATGGAGCAATCATTTGATTCTCTCAACAATGATAGCGGAAATGTTATTGAGGTTATTGGCGGACTTGTAGGGATTGTACAATCTGAAAAAGCTCAAAGGGCGTCTGTGACAGATTCTGTTATGGATGCGGATATCACCGCTTGCACAACTCTTGGCGGCGCAATCGGACAGGTCAGCGGAATTATGACCATCGACTCCATTGCTGTAAAAGCCGAGAAACTTTCAATTGTTGGAAACAGGGCAAATCCAATGCTTGGCGGACTAATTGCGAAATTGTCTCGCGAAACTGGTGAAATTTTAATTTCAAATTGTTATTCAACGGCTGCGCTTAACGTGCAAACATACACATCAGGTGTAGAATCTATTGCAAGAGTAGGCGGTTTTATTGGCCACACTGAAGCGGTATCTCTTACAATGCGAAGCTGCTATACTACATCAACTATTTTTGCAGAAGTGTACGACATCAGAAAGGTGGGCGCGTTTGTAGATTATAAACCATATCTTCCGGATGATGTGAGTGTAACAGAAAACAACATTATTTTCCAACAAGACATTCATAGCGGAAGCAACATTACAGACGTTTACTATCTCGGCTCGAACAGCTCAGGCTCAGGAGCGGATGGATTTAGTTCGATGACAGACACGTTTGTAGATTTTAAATACAAAGTTAAGTCAGTGGTTCAGGGGCTTCATGTTACGCAATACGGACAATCGTCAATTGCATATAATGGTGGCACAGAGGCGAGTGATTTCTACGGATTATTTGGTACAGAGTATGATTATACGGATGGTAACAAACATTTCTCATTGAGATATAATCATGACACAGGAAAATATGAGGCGTATGATTCACTTAGAGACTATTTAAGTCAGTTTACTTATGGCGTGCCAAGGGATCTTGATTTGCCAGATGACTACTACCATAGACTCACAAAAGTAAGTCAAATGAGTATAGATCAACTTGAAACCTCAGGTGCACACAATACAAATGGTGCTGAGTGCTATAAAGTCGGAGAGGAAGACAAA
>JAGAKV010000022.1 GCA_017625505.1 Clostridia bacterium
AATGCAACAAAAATTAGGATATAAGATAGTTGGTAAAACTACAAATTTTTGTCCTGCCCTTAATAAAGAAGTGGTTGAAATTGTTACAAATTTAACTAAAGATGACTTTTATAAAACAACTAAAAAATAATGTTCATACAATCTCGCTTCCTTCCCGCCAAGTGAAACTGATAAGAACACTTTATCAGTTTTTTATTTGGCAAGATTTCCTATTTATGCTATACTTAAAACAAGGAGAATTGCGATGAAAACTAGATTGTTGGAAATTGAAGAATTAAAGAAATATAGGGACTATGTTTGGACAGAAATTGACATAGGTTGTTCCGACACCTGTGTATTTGAAATATCAAATGAAAATGAAATCTTGTTTGTAAAAGTTGGAAAATCTGGAATGTTATCAAAAGAGCATTCTAATTTAAAAAAATTAATCAACTATTTAAATGTCCCAAAAGTTGTTTTTTATTACAATCAAGACGTTGAAATTCTTATAACCACAAAAATGGCAGGGAAAATGAGCTGTGATGATGAGTTTATTGACTTTTTTCCAGACAAAACAATCAGCATACTGTGCGAGGCAATTAAAGAAATTCAATCAATCAAAATTGATACAAAATTAAGGCATGATTTTCAAACATTTTATATTGATGAGGAAATAGAAAAAATTAAAGAAAGATTAGACCGCGGAGAATTAATAAACCTGCCTGACAAAAAAGTTTTTGATGGTTTTAAAAATATCAATGAAGTTGTATCTTATTTAGAAAATAATAAACCCGAAGGTGATTTTTGTTTGTCACATGGCGATGTTTCTATGCCAAATGTATTTATTCAAGGAAACAATCTCTCTGGCTTTATAGATGTTGGCAATGCTGGAATAAGACAAAAATGGTATGATATTACTGATGCATATATTTCTATTAGACGTAACTTTGAAAGCCAAGCGGCGTGTGATGAATTTTTGAAAAAATTAGGAATACAAGATATGCAGCCTATAGAATATTATGAGATGTTGATATATTTATCTTAAACATAAATTGTGTTTTTGTGGGCACCCATTTTCCACGCCCTTAGTGAATAAAACGAGCTAGTTTAATGCGCTGAGCAGTTTGTGGATTCGATAACCATTATCTTTCTTTTTGCTTCTTGATGTTAGGCATGATCATACACAGCAGGATAAACAAATGTTGGAGTTTTTGGCGTATAACAATCTTCCTTCTTTTATTTGAATCTTGCTTTGTTGAGCGTTTTTATTTTGGATCAATCAACATGGCGTTCTTCGGTGCATGACATCATATTCTGGCATTAATCGTATATAGATATATAAGAGATTTGGCTGAAGAGGCTGTAAACAATGAAAATAAAAAAAGCAACAGGAAATTTTTGTTGCTTTTATAATTTACAGCTCATCATGATCACATTGTATTTTTCATGAGTATATGTTTTCCCCGTTTTTTCAAAACCAAGTTTAGTCCAAAATTGTTGTGCTTCAACATTGGTGTCAATTACGCCCAACTCACAAGAAGCATAGTTTTTGCTTGTAAGAAAGCTTAGTAATTGCTTAATTATATTTTTGCCAATGCCTTTGCCTTGTAATGCTTGATCAATCATAAATAGCCCAATAAACGCCTTGCCTTTGACCGGATAGCCGTCTATTATATCAAGAATTGCAACCAAGCTCTTATTTTGATAAAACCCCAAAAAGTACTTATCTTTAAGCTTGGTGTTTGGTGGAAGTTCTGTGAGCATGTTTTGAACTGCATCAAGCGTAGCTTGTTCTTGCAAATATTCATAATATTTTTTGTTTTGTTTACAAAGCTCAAAAACGTCGTGGATGTTCGAACCCTCAATTTTAATTACGGTGTAATTTTCAAAACAATTATATATATTTTTCATAGCTATAGTATATCACAAATATAATTTTATTGCAATTGTTTTAGACTTATTATGCTTCAGCGTACATCAAACGGCTAGGTGAAGAAAGTAATGACTGTATTTTCAATATTGTTTATTTGGCTGGTTTGGAGTAAATTGTTTTTCAATATAGACGTAAAACAACCAAAAAGCATGAATGTCAGGGCAGTGGACTCATGCTTATTTTTGGTTATCTATATGGCTCGTCTAATGTTTGATATTGCTGGTAGCTTAGGCTGTATACGTACTCAGTGAGCTGTTTTCTTTCTTGCTCGTTAGGCCCAACAAATCCGCTGTTTTCAGCAACTTTTATACTGCCTATATTTTGGCAGTCTATTGTCAAACAGATATTTTGTACAGCGCTAACCTCGTCTTTAAATGAAAGATTATTAAGGGGATGATTTTCATAAATATCTCTCACGACAGTCTCTAAAAGACGCGTGCCTAAACCTTGTCCTCTCCAATCTTCTGCTATGCCATAAGTTAGCTCTGCTTCGTGTATATTCCAGCTATAAACGGTTGCTGTTGCATCGCCAACCTCTTTGCCATTGTTATCCATAAAAAGGTAGTTTATATTACAATTAACAGGATTTCTTTTGAGCTTGAATCTGATTAAATAGTAAGAATTTTCCTTGATAAGTAGTGGTATAATTTTTTCAATCTCTTCCATATTTAAAGAGGGGTTATTTGTTTTTATATTGTTTAGAAATGCTTTTTCGCTCATTTCATTCTCCTTATTTTTAGTATAAAGAGAAAAATGACGATTTGTCAAGCAAATTTTTGCTGTAAAATAAGCATTTTTATAAATAAGACGACAATTAATATGCTGTTGAAAGAATTAGAATACGCTTATGCTTGAAGAGTGCCAGCATCATCAGGTTATATTTTTTTTTGTTTGGGCTTGAAAAAAGCATACAAAAAAAGATGATAGTTTTATCATCTTTTGTGGTTATTGTTACAACTCAAGTTGTTCCTCATCAATATTTGAAAGGTTAGGGTGAGCCAGAAATTGTTTTAAGCTTTCTTGATCTGCAAAAGCCAAAATTTC
The DNA here is from genome assembly GCA_017625505.1 of Clostridia bacterium. GTDB lineage: Bacteria > Bacillota > Clostridia > Christensenellales > UBA1242 > Caccovivens. The sequence continues at coordinate 2,957 of JAGAKV010000022.1, forward strand.
TTTTTGATTGCTTCTTGATAAGAGCCCAGTTGAACCGAGATTGATTATTTCTCCCTCTTGTGCATATTGTTTAAAGATTTTTACTTCAATGCTGTTGGATGAAAAATCTACCGTTCCATAAATTTTAGGCTTTGCCTCGTTGCTTGTGAGGAAATATTGTTCGTCATGTGAAAAATAAGGTTCTACAGAAAAGTCAGCTGCAATACCGTCAGAGTAGCTAATGGCAACTCCTCTTCTTATGAAATGTGGGAAATTGTTCTTGTTGTTTTCTATAGCCTCCTTATTGGAGAATAAGCCTTCTTTAGGTTCTTTGAGCGAAATAAAACCATGATCATTATTATTGGTTGCCAAAAGGATTTTTGCTTTAAGTTTTTCGTCCTCTGTTAGGGTGACTTTTTCAGTAATGGTATTTTTTCGAATGATTCTGGTATATTTACCAATGTTAAGTCCTTTAGAGGCACTTCCTTTGCGGAAAACTCGATCGATTTTAAGCATGTTTTGTTTCATTTGTTAAACCTCCATTTTAAACAAATATAACATAAAATGAGTCAAGTGTCAACACTTTGTCTTTATTTTATAAATTTGATTCTTTTTCAGCGAATGCATATAAAAGAAAAATAATGTAAAGGATAATGCTGTTTTGTCATTGTTGCTTAGTAAATAGTTTTCAGTTGTAAATCGTAAATACAAACAATATAGCGATATACTGTTATAACTGTGATCCTAAGAAATGAAAAGTCGCAAGAAAAATCACCAAGAATTCCTTGGTGATTTTATTGTGTCTAGCCGTCAAGACGTTTTACAGTCAAAATTGCGCTTCCGTTTGGAAGAATTGTGGTTGTGCCATCAGGGGCTGTGGTTGTGGTCAAAGCAAGGTCGATTATGTCTCCCGCAGCCAGTGTAACGATTGAGCTTGTGCCAAGATGTGTCCCAAAATCAGTGCCGCCAGCATTTGTGCTTTTTGATAGGGCAGTTGTTGATGACTGAACGATTGGTGTACCGTTCACTCTGGCAACTGCATTGTAGGTGTTTTCTTCTGTTCCCGTGATTTCCAAGTTGTAGTTGATTTCATAATCGCCAGCCGTTGTTATTGTGACTTGACTTGTACCGGTGGTCACATCAAGCAGCGGCATGGCGGTATCAAGTGTTACTTGAACATAGTCTCCAGCAGTTGTAATTGCAGGAGTTTGCGCTGCAGAATTGTAAAGTCCGCCATAAGCTGAAAGTCCAGATGTTCCATCCGCGCCAGTAGCCCCAGTTGGACCAGTAGCCCCAGTTGGACCAGTAGCCCCTGTTGCACCAGTAGCTCCTGTTGGGCCGATAGGTCCAATTTCACCAGTAGCCCCAGTTGGACCTGTTGCACCAGTAGCCCCAGCAGCTCCCGTAGCGCCGGTTGCACCAGTAGGACCTGTTGGACCAATTTCTCCCGTTGGGCCTATATCGCCAGTTAAACCAGTAGCCCCAGTAGCCCCAGTTGGACCAGTAGGACCGGTTGCCCCAGTTGCTCCCGTGGCGCCGATGGCTCCTGTAATTCCGGTAGGTCCAGTTGCGCCAGTTGCTCCGGTAGGGCCGGTAGCTCCAGTTATGCTTGGACCTGTGGGCCCTGTAGGTCCTACAGGGCCGGCGGGGCCTATTGGACCTGTCGGGCCGATGCCGGAAGTATTTATGACTATTGTACGTCTTAAACGATCGTTATTGTTGCATCCGCAACCATTATTGTTTAAATAAGCCATTAAAAAACCTCTCGTAGTGAGCAGTTTGTCTGCCCACTACATAGTATGCAAAGAAGTTTTTGAATGACACAGCGAGGAAAGATGAAACTTTTATTGGAAAATTGTTGGATTAATATCTAAAGTTGCAAGCAGGTTGGTGTTGAAGAAAGATGATTGAATAAGCAAGCAAACTTTTTCGATAGAAATAATTATACAGTCGTTTGCAGCGCAAGAAGATTGTTTTTAAGAAGTAGTGCCATGCGGTTGTATTCTGGAATGTTGATATCTCGTTCCAAAAGTCTGACAATGGCAATTGCTGAGGCAAGTTCGTTTCCGGATAATGTCTTTCTTTCTGTGGGGAGGTCGAGTGGTGAGGCGAAAAGGGAGTAAAAAAGATTGGATAGCAGCAGCTCGGTTTCATCGAGTAGTGCAAGCCTGCGCTCTTCTTTTTCATTGTCCTTGATTGTGACAATAAGCTCGTACAGCGCCTGAAGGTTTGACCGTATTTGTGGAAGTAGGGTGTTTTCCGCCTGAATGTTCACCTTGCCGCCAAACATGATGCCTTGTGATTTTGAAAGCTCATAACGCTCGGTGAGTCTGTTGTAATTACAAAAAAACTTGTGCATAGATTTCTCCTTTACACAAGTTTATATGTTTTTTTTGTTTCTTATGCTACTCTTGGCGCAACAAAATCTGGCCAAATAGCTTGTAAAATCAAAGGAAGCAGTATGTTGATAAACACAACTAAAACAAGCAGCGTTGCAACGCCGATGATTGTGTTGCGAAGCCTAGTTGAAGCGGCTTTTCTTTTGTCGTCACTTTCAGCTTTGGCAAGATTTACGCCTAGTACTACAGCATAAACGCAGCCCGCTCCGCCTAGAAAAGCAAGCATAAGCCATAAAATGGTTGGAAGGGTGGCATAGGTGTCATTCAAAAATGCCAAATGTCCAGAATAAACAAAATCCATACTTTTTCTCCTATGAGAAAATATTAACATATTTTTTTTATTAATGCAAATAATATTGCAAAAAAATAAAAAATAAAGAAAATAATTTAAATTTAAAATTATTTAACTATAAAGAATAATTTAAATTTACAAAGATATTTTTTTTCTGGGGTAAAATACGATTTATATTAAAATACAAAAAGAGAACTTTAAAGTAAAAATAAAAAATCACACAAATTAATGTGTGAAATTTTATTATGCTTCTCTATTAATTGTTGTTGCCGTTAAACGGTGCCTTGGTAAGGGTTTGCTCCATCATTATAGAATGCCCCTAAAATTGCAGGTAACAGATATAAGAAGAATATTACAAGCACAAGGGTAACAACAATTGCAATAATAACAGTGATTAAATGCTTTTTAGCTTCATCTCTTTTTCCTTGTTCAGACGC
>JAGAKV010000023.1 GCA_017625505.1 Clostridia bacterium
AATGCAACAAAAATTAGGATATAAGATAGTTGGTAAAACTACAAATTTTTGTCCTGCCCTTAATAAAGAAGTGGTTGAAATTGTTACAAATTTAACTAAAGATGACTTTTATAAAACAACTAAAAAATAATGTTCATACAACCTCGCTTCCTTCCCGCCAAACTAAAATAATCCGAACTTTTGTTTGGGTTATTTTTTTTTTACCCTTCTCTTTTATTTTTTCGTTTTTCACGTTTCACTATATTTTCGGACTATTTTAGAGTTAAGAACTAAGAATGAAGAGTGAAAAATTGCTGTTGATTTTATGATTTTCAAATTCTTCATTTTTCATTCTTCACTCTTCATTAACTACATTCACCTCAACGGTTTTTCGAACTGACAAATCATGTCTAACAAAATTTCTAACAGAAAAATCACACTTCTTTCGTGTCTAATGAAATTTGTTAGAAAAATATTAGACAAATTTTAGAAAAATTTTAGAAAAATTTTAGAAAAGTTTTAGAAAAACATATCAAAATTTTTGATTGTGTGTTATAATAGAATTATAAAGGAGTAAGTATGATAAAAGAAAAATTTAAAAGAACAATTCAACCTCACGAAATTAAACCTGGGCAATGCATCTATGGACTCGACGAAATAGGATTGATTTATGCTAATTTCGGTGAAAATTCTGCTATTTATAAAGCAATGGCAGATGGAAAAGCTGTGAGCGAAATGATAGAAGAATTTATTCAACAGCAAATGACTGATATTGAGAAAAAGAAAAGACTTTTAGAAAAGTGTAAAGCAAGAGAAAAACTTGTTGAAGAAAGTCAAATTTCAACATTATAAAATCAAAATTTTAGGAAGCAGGATAAGGCGCGGACTCAAAATTGCATATTCAACTCTAAAAAAACCTATTAAATAGGCGGTTTTTGGTGGCTTAGGTTGAACGCACCCCGAGATGCATTTTGAATCTCTCCCCCAAGCCTTAAAGAAGTTAATATGACATCGTTTGCTTTCTTATTCGATTAAATTTTAATATTTACATTGACAGTGTTGTTTGCGTATGATATACTTCGTATTGTAAGGGAGGATTTTTAAATGAAAAGCAAAGAAAAGATAACTGATGTTTTTAAGGTGTATTTTCAAGGACAAATATCAGAGGAAACGTATAAAGACTTGTATAAATCTTTAAGTAAAGTTGACCAGCTGGCAAAAAGTACCCAACAACCTCTAGACAATAACAATGAGCAGCTAAGAAGTTTTGTTGAAAAATTTTATTCTCTTAAACGCGACATTAAAGAAAGCTATAGGCTTAGCGTCGAGAAAGCTAATTCCTTAGAAGAACAACTAAAACCGCTAAAAATTAGAATTTGGGAAAAATTGAGACGTAGGCAACTGGTGAAATTATATTCAAATTGTAATAAATTTGAGCAGCTGATGCTTCTCACTTTTGGTGTTTATATGGCCGGACTTGACAAACTGATTCAGCAAGAAAAAGGCATTAGCAGCGACAGCGAATTGTAAACAAAGAGCCTTAAGCCAACAACCTTCACGCAAAACAATTTTATATATAATTGAAAGGCAAACAAAAAAACAACAGGCAAATCCTGTTGTTTTTTTTTGACGACACTTCAAGGCGTTATTATGTTTTTTAGCCAGTTTTATAACATTAAATTGGCTTGTCTAGCGTTGCGACTTCACAATTCTTAATCATAGGAACTTCTCCTTTCCAATCGGTGATATTATGAATGTATCTATATAAATTTCTATATATTCCCCCGTGCGCCACAAGCAAAATATTTTCTTTGGCGTTTTCAATCTCTTTGAAAAATTCCACAGAACGATTATAAAAAGCTACGCAGCCTTCTGCGCCATATTTTTCTGGGTTATACATCACTTCAATGAGACTGGATTTACTTTTGCTGTCAAATGACTCAAACTTACATCCCTGTTTGGATCCTGCGTAATATTCTTTAAGTCTATCATCATAAGATAGACTCACATTATGATATTTATTTATCAGTTCAGCCGTTTTACTCGCTCTTACAAGCGGCGAAGAAATAATCTTATCAATTTGATAATCTTTTAATTTTGTCGCAAGCTCTTCTGCCTGCTTAAGACCTGTAGCATTCAGCGGTATGTCAAGTTGCCCTTGAATTATGCTGTTTAAATTATAGTCCGTTTCACCATGTCTAACAAAATATATCATTACTGCCTCCTTTTAAACATTATAACATAAAAACTTCAGAATGTCATATCTCTTTGTCATAAAAAATAAATTATTTTCTGCATCTGTATACAGCTTGCAATTTGGTTATATCAAAAAGGACAACCATAGCGGTTGCCTTTTTGTATTTTAGCCGTCATCACCCTTGAGGCGGTTTCGTCTTGTTTCTTGACCGAAGATATGCCTGATAGTATCTTTTTACTGCGCCGTTGTAGTCTTTTTGATAATCAAGTTTATTCCTTGCGCAGAAGGCAATAAAATGATCTTGTCTACCTTTTGCAAACTGAAGCGCTTGAGAAAGCATTTGGTCTTCCACTTGAGACTCTTGAACACCAGGAACAACCTCCTCTTGCTGCATCTGTAATTTCGTGTCTGACATATCCATTTCTTGCGGCATTTTTGGTGCCTGTGGGTGAGGCTGCGCACTATGAGCGGTTTTTATCGTTTTTACGCCTTGCTCTCCCCCACCAGTCGTAGCATCTGGTGGTGTTCCATCTTTTCTTCTATTCTTAGATTTTTTGTGATAAACAATAAGCACGGTTGCAAGAGCGATCACAACTACTGCCGCCGCCGCGATAAGTATAATCATTATTGTATTCATCTCAGCTGTTTTTTCTTTAAATATTGCTTGAATGGTTGTGTCTTTATCAACACGAATTGTTAGTATATTGTTTTCTACGTCAACACTTTCTCCATTGACGTAAAGTTTATATAACTCCCATTCCTCTGCAATGCTTATTGTAAATGTGATATTTTCGCCATACGCAACATTTTCCAAGCTTTGCTCCGTGTTAAGACTTCCCTTCCCATCGCTAGTCACGGTGACGTTGAATGTTTGGATTTCAAATTCAACTGAAATTGTATGATCGCTATCAACATTGACAAAAGTGTATTGCCCAACAGCACCAATGCTTACATTATCAACTTTAACGTCCTTAACTTTGTATCCTTCATTTGGAATGAAGTCGAATCGTTTTTGTTGTCCGAGTTTTACTGCTGCTGATGGAGTGATTGAGCCGTTGGCTCCACTTGTTGCGGTAATAGTGAAGTACATTTTCATAAACTCAATTTCAATTGTTGTATTTTCGGTTATATTTCTAAGAGTAAACATCTCTTTAATATCAATATACTGCCCGTTTACTTTGATATATTCGATTCCATAATTTGCTTCTGCGAAAATGGTAAATGTTGCGTCACTGCCATACTCAACGATAGTTTCGCCGTTTGGTGTAACAATTCCATGATCACCAGCTATAACATTGATTGAAAGTTTTATTTTCTCAAATTCAACATAAATTGTACAGTCTGAGTCTATCTCTGTAAAAGTATAACTGTCAACGGCTCCTACAGAAACGCCATTAACTTTTACATCTTTAATTTTACAGCCTACGTCTGGTGTGAATGTGTATCCAACTTCATCTCCCTCAAATACAGTCGTCAATCCTTCTGGATCAATAGTCCCCAGACCATTGCTTTGTGCTGTAATCTCATAAGTTGGCAAATTAAATATCACCGACAGTCTGTAATCATCTGTGATGTTTGTAAGTGTGAATTTATTGTCTACAACCAAATGCGTTACATCCTCGCCATCAATTAAGAGTTCTCGCAACAAAAGCCCTTCGTATGGAACAAATGTTAATTCTAGATCCGCTCCATGATTTACAAGTTTTTCATCTGTTATTGTGTCTCCATCAACAATAACGCTTCCATCAATTATATCTTCAAATGTGATTGTATATTGTTTTAACGCTGCCGTAGCAGTCAATGTAATTGGGGCTGCTGGCATTGTAAATGAATATTCAAGACTTTCGCCGTCCGCAAGCTTGCTTGCATCTGAACTTACCCATGCTGTCCAGTTATACTCATCTTCAATAATAGCACTTACACTAACAGTTTGTCCAAACAGATACTCTCCCGCTCCAGACACGCTCGCTATGCCATCTGTTGTTGCAAGCGTCAACAAGTATGTGTTTCTATTGTAGAGCACATCAACAACGCTACTTCCATCACTTGCAATAGTTTGTTGATTTATTGTTTGTGCAGTAAATCCCTCATAATCATTTGCAGCCGCGCTAGTAAGCTGTCCGGCCATTCCCTTTTGAGAAGCATCAGTCGCAACTAAAGTGTAATACTTATCTTCAATAAGTGTCGCGCCCTCTGCAGTTAAGCTTTCTTGCCAGTGCTTCACTGTATAAGGTGTTGTTAAGTCTTCTTTAAATGTTGCGCTGATTGTATGATTTTCATCAATGTTTGCAAATGTGTAGCCATTTGTTGCTGCGTCTTCAATTTCGCCACTTGATAGATCAACTCCGTCAACAATCACTCTTTCAATAAGATAGCCAAGCTCTGGGGTAATTGTGAATGTTTGATTTTCACCATATGCGATTGCCGCAATTGAATCTGGGCTTATTACCCCATGTTCGGTTTGAATAACAGTAATGCTGTATGTGTATTTTTCAAACACTGCGCTGATTGTATGATTTCCATCAATGTTTGCAAATGTGTAGCCATTTGCGAGTGCATTTTCAAATTCTGTTCCTGTCAATTCTTCGCCATCAACAACTATAGATTTTACATAACAACCAACATTTGGAAGGAATGTGAAAATAAGGCTTTCACCACCATACACATAGTGTTCTTCTGCTGGGGAATTTGTACCACCTTCATTTACTTCTATAGTACCATTGCTGTCATACGTTGCTGTAATTGTGTACATTGGTTTATCAAACACTGCACGAACTCGATAATCTTTTGTAATATTTTCAATTGTGTATTTATTGTCAACAACAAGGTGTGTCACATCTTCGCCGTCGATGACAAGCTCTGATAGTATATACCCATCGTCTGGCTTAAATGTCAATTCTAGGTCATCTCCGCTTTGTACCGTCAAAGCTCCAGATGGCTCAACCGTCCCATATTCTGTCTCTTCTATGGTGACAGTGTAGGTAATCTCTTCATCAAACTTAGCATAATAAGTTTTATCGCCTGATTCACTAACTGAAATGTTTGTTGTTGGATTTCCAGAATAATCTGCGCTTGCATACCACCCGCCAAAAACATATCCTTCTTTTTCTATATTCTCTGGCAAAGTTGCACCAACACCATATGTGTACATTGTTGGTTGTAAATCTGTAAGAAGGTCTCCATTAGCATCCTTATATGTAATAGTATATTCAGTCGCTGCAAACTCAACCTCTATAGTATGATCTGCATCAATCGCACTAAATCTATACCCGTTTTCGATTGCACTTGCTAGTGTTTCTTCGCTAAGCTGTTCTCCATCAACCACAATTCTTTTTACATAATGCCCTGTGTTTGCGGCGAATGTAAATATAGGGCTTTCACCTTCATCAAAATAATTTTTACCACTTGGAGAAATCACCCCATATTCATTTGAAGATGCTGTAATCACATATTTGTTTTCAAGAGACTCTGCACTGTAAACGTAATATTCTCCATCATGTGTAGCATAATCTAAATT
>JAGAKV010000024.1 GCA_017625505.1 Clostridia bacterium
CTGCCCTTACATCCGCCACAAGCTCGGCAAGCTCCATAGGTCCGTATTCAAGGCCCATAAGGGTCTGGGAGAGGAAAAAGCCCTCCAGTGCGCCCTGAGAGTCCATGGTGGAGCGAAGATCAGAGGCCACGCCCGCTTTGGCTGCGGAAAGCTCAGAGTCTGTGATATTGCCCTTTCGCATCTCATCGAGCTGGGCAAAAATCTCGTTTCTGGTCTCGTCCAGCTTGTCGGCCTCTATGCCGGAGGATACCAGCATCAGGCCCTTGGGGATATTGAGGCCGGAGCTTGCATAGTAGCAAAGCTGCAAGCGCTCACGCACGTTCATGAAAAGCTTTGAGGTGCTGCTGCCGCCGAATACACTGTTGAAAACATAGAGGGCAGCCGGATCCGGCTCCTCCATGATCTCGCCCAGACGAAAGCCCATAACGAGCTTGCCCTGGGTGACATCCATCTCCTCTTTGACAAAGCGGGGCTCATCCTCAACGGCGTTCATGCGCACATCGGTGCCTATATCGTAATTTATCTCGCCACGGGGCAGGGTCACAAGGGCATCTTTAACGGCGCGGCGCACAGCCTTTTCCTCAGCCCTGCCGCAGTAGATTATCTCAATGGGGCACTGCTGCAAAAGCTCCTTATAGCGGCGTGTGAGCTTTTTGTAGTTTATATTCTCGCAGTCCTCCTCCGTGCCGAAACGGCCCACGGCAAAATCCTCAAAGCAGCACATTTCCTCCATGCATCTTATGGTGGCGTAGCTGCGCTTGTCGTTTAAGCGGCTGCGGATAGCGTCTATCATCTTTTCCTTTTCGCTTTCCACATAGTCCGGCAGGAAAAGGCCGCCCCGGGTGGCGGGATGCAGAAGTATCTCCCCGACAAGTTTCAGAACTTCCGGCAGAAGCTCCGTCTTCTCCGGCAGAAATTCGCCTTCCGGGAAGCTTGAGTATAGGCCGATGCACTGTATCTCCCCGATGCGGCGCACGACCGGCTCTATGGCAGTTCCGTAAAGCTCGTTCATGCGGGTGGATAGCGCCTCCATATCCGGATAGAGGCTGCTGCCCCGGCGCAGCACATAGGGTACAAGGGCATTGATGGAGGCCGTCTCTCTTTCAAGCTGGCAGAGAAGATTGACGCTCATGCAGGCAGTTTTGAACTTGTCCGAGCGCAGGCAGGTCAGCCCAACTCCGTTCATTATCTCGCATCTGGATATTTCCATGAGACACCTCCGTATCATTTATACGCCAATTATATCACCCAAGTGCAAAAATTGGTAGTACCTGCTTTACACAATGGATGAACAAAGAGTTAAAACTTGGGACAGGGCGTTCCCCTGTCCCTTTTCACCCTATAGGCTCGCCCTTGTAGTTTTTGCCGTCCACCTTTACGCTCTGGCGGTCGATGGCGATTTCGTGGGAAACTCCCGCGCCGTCAGTCCAGTATACAGTACACTTTTCAAAGGCCGCAGGCAGTCTTGGTGAGACGGAGAGTCTGCCCTCTTTCAGCTTAAGCCCCAGCATTTCCTCGTACACAGCGCGAAAATACCAGCCGGCAGAGCCTGTATACCATGTCCAGCCGGCCTCTCCCTCCCTGCCCTTGGCAGAATACACATCCGCGGCAAGGACGAAGGGCTCTGCTGCATAGCGGTTAAGGTCATGGTTTTGGGGCAGGAGCATGGACAGTATCTCCCACGCGTCCTCATGCCTGCCCAGTCTGAAGGCCGCCATGGCAAGCCAGATAGCCCCGTGGCTGTACTGGCCGCCGTTTTCACGAAAGCCCTCGCCATAGCCTGCGATATACCCGGCGTAGCGCTCATCGGCGGTGTAGGGCGGGTCAAAGAGGCGGACTATTTTATGCTTTCTGTCCACAAGGGAGCGCAATGCTGAGTCCAGAGCCACCTGAGGTCTGTTGCCTGTCTCCACCGTGTCGCTGAGCACCGCCCAGCTCTGGGCTACCGAGTCGATGCGCTCAGCCCCTCCAAGGGCCTCGCCGTCGGCAAAATAGGCACGGCAATACCAACGCCCCGCCCAGGCCTTGTCCGTGTCGGCGGCAAGGCGGCGGGCAAGGTTTTCGTAGCGCTTCGCCCCTTTATCGCCCAGTTTTTTCAAAAGCGCGGCAAAGCGGCGGGCGCAGTGGGCCATAAACCAGCCCAGCCACACGCTCTCCCCGTCCACACAGCTCAAAGCATCGTTCCAGTCGCCGCTGCCCATTCTGGGAAGCCCGTGAGCTCCAAAGCCCCGTGAGATGCACATTTCAAGGGCGGCGCGGGCGTGTTCGGTGACAGCCGCGGTATCTGTGCCGGACTCCGGCGTCTCGTAGCGGTCCTTCTGGTTTTTTTCAAGGGGAAGTGAGAGCATGAAGGGCAGGGGGATATCGCATATGGCATAGTCCCCTGTTTTCTCCGTGTACTCGCACAGCGCCCACACAAGCCAGAGAAGATCGTCCGAGCAGTGGGTACGCACGCCCCTGTCGCCCTTGGGGTGGGCATGCCACCAGTGCATCACATCGCCTTCGGCGTACTGATGCCGGCAGGCGTCCAGTATTCTCTCCTTGGCAAATTCCGGCGACACAAGCAGCATATTCACCCCGTCCTGAAGCTGATCCCGAAAGCCGATGGCGCCGCCCCGCTGATAAAGGCTTGTACGCGCCATAAGGCGGCAGGCCACGGTCTGATAGGCTGCCCATGTGTTCATATAGTTATCCAGCGCTTTTATCACTCAAACACTTGCAAGCGATATGACAATCATTTCTGGCGAGTGCGGATATGATGGACAGTACATCTATTTCTATGCAAAACGCGGAAAGCTTGAAGAAGTTGAAGAGCAACCTGAAGACTCTAAGCACTATCTTTATCAAGCAGATAAAAACGGAAATATCCAGCTTTTAGCGCAAGTTGAAGAGGCGTAACGCCCGTTCGACAATATACGACAAATTAAGGCATAATTCGAGCCCAGCATGGGAAGATTATGCTTTTTTTTGTTCGATAAATGTGCTATCTTGTTTATGTCAAAAGAAATACAACTTTTATTGTCAAAAAGGAGAATATTATGGACAAAGAAAACAAGATAAAAATTTATCTAGCGGATACAGACACAGAACAATTGTCGAAGATTGAAAATTATTTTAGTGATAAAGATGAGTATTTGATTGTAGGAAAAAATTCAAATGGAGAGCAGGTGCTGGCAGATGTGCTTGAGACTAAACCAGATTTTCTTATCAGTGAGGTTTTGCTTGGCGGAATGGATGGATTTAAGATTCTTCAGTCATGCAAACAGCAACTGGGGGAAAAGGCGCCTAAAGTAATTTTTGCTTCAAACCTCTCTCACGCAGGATTTATTTCAAAGGCGATGAAAGAAGGGGCAAGTTATTTTATGGTCAAACCTCTTTCTCCAGAAAATCTTGAGGAGAGAATCATCGATCTTTCCCATCCTGAAGAAATTGTCAAGATCAACGATCGCGATCGTCAGCTTGATGAAAAAATTTCAAATATTTTTATCAGCATTGGTATTCCAGCGCATATCAAAGGCTATCAATTTTTGCGTGAAGCAGTCAAACTTGCTGTTGACGAACCGGACATTATTGCATCAATTACCAAGAAGCTTTACCCAACGATTGCAGAGAAATTTTCAACAAGTTCGTCAAAAGTTGAGCGTGGTATGCGCCATGCAATTGAAGTTGCGTGGAATCGCGGAAAGATTGAAAACATCAACAACCTTTTCGGATTAAAAATTTATGGATCAAACGACAAACCGACAAACGGCGAGCTTATTGCATTGATTGCAGATAAAATGATTATGGAAGGCTAAGTTTGTCAAAGCGTTGCATTTTAGCGTGGAATATGCTAAACTATCTTGCAAGAGGTAGAAATGCTTAGACTGATAAATTTGAAAGAGGGCGAGCACAATGTTGAGTCGGCAATCGCCACGGTAGAAATAGAGATTGAAAATGCAAAAAGAGAGGGGCTTGTTGCCTTAAAAATCCTCCACGGCTACGGCTCTCACGGCAAGGGCGGAGCAATTATGTTGCAGCTGCGCAAGGTGCTGCTGATGTGGAAAAAACAGGGGTTTATTGTTGATTATTTTGGCGGCGATAAATGGAGTTTGTTTAATAAACAAAGCCAAGAAATTCTAAACGCCGATAAATCAATTTATGGCGACTGTGATATAGATCATGGCAATCCGGGAATAACTATTATTAAACTTTTCTAGCGTAGAAAAGTTACAAAAGACGCTGGGGATTGCGATTTCCCCAGACCCTTAAAACGCTTTTATATGGTATTTATTAAAACTATTTAACATTGCACCATTTATTTGTTTTTTATATCTTCGTAGATACTAAATTTTTTCAGTATGAAAAAGTGCATAAAAACATACTTACTTTTCTAGCGTAGAAAAGTTACAAAAGACGCTGGGGATTGCGATTTCCCCAGACCCTTAAAACGCTTTTATATGGTTGATTATTTAGGATTGTCGTGATGAGAAGTCTTACTAATTTGAAAGACATCTTTTTTAGCAGAAAATCAATATTGTTGCAATGGGTTAGGCTTAAAATTAGTATAATAGTGTTTTAATAATTAGGTTAATACCAACTTTTCTAGCGTAGAAAAGTTACAAAAAATACATACTTACTTTTCTATGTTAGAAAAGTAACAAAAGAACTCGGGGAGTTGCGATTCTCCCCGAACCCAAAAAACATTAATTATTCCTTTGCATCGTGCTGACAATAAATGGGGATGCAAAACTAAGTTAGCAAAAGTCACAAAAGGCATTCTAACTTTTTCAGCGTAGAAAAACGACAAATTGTCGCCCGAACGTTTTGATAAATTCTATGTGTTTAATAAATCAGACAGCTTAATGTTGAGAAGGTTGACGATTTTAACTATCGGTGTTACTCTTAGTCCTTTAGGGTTTGTCAGTATTTTGTTGAGAGAATATACAGAAATCCCGCAAAGACGGCAAAATGCCGCTTTGTTGAGATGGTTTTCTTTCATGAAAGAAAGTATTGGTTTTGTATTGATTGTGTTTTTCATAAATCCTCCTATGGTGCAATGATAGCAAAATAAAAAGGAAAATACTTGACATACAACACAAAATGTTGTAAGATAATATTGACTTAGGAGATAAGTGCCATGAGAGTCCCTTAATTTTTGAGGGGCTCTTTTGCTTTTTATCGGTGATATTACTTTGACAAACTAAAAGTAAACAGGTATAATAAGGCTATGTTATGCTTTGATTGTCCACGAAACTGTGGTGTTGACAGAGAAAACGCATTTGGCTTTTGCAACTGTTCAAACAAAATTTATGTGGCAAAAATAATTGAAAATTTTATGTGGGAAGAACCTTGTATCAGTGGAAAGAAGGGGGCTCTTGCCATCTTTTTTGCGGGGTGCAACTTACGCTGTGAGTTTTGTCAAAATTACAAAATTTCGCATTATCAAACGGGGAAAGCGTACTCGCCGCAAGAGTTTCGCGCCTTGCTTGAATCTTTCCACTTATCCACATTTTCGTCCATTGATCTCATCACTCCAACGCATTATTCTTCTGCACTGCTTGAGGCTCTTCAAGGCTTTTCTTCTCCCATTCCCATTGTTTGGAATTCGAGTGGCTATGAAAAGCCAGAGATGATTGACAAGCTTTCAACAGTTGTCGATGTCTTTCTTCCTGATTTGAAATATTTTGATTGCGACTTATCGCTTAAACACTCAAAGGCTAAGGATTATTTTCAAGTTGCAAGCAAGGCTATTGAGGCAATGCGCAGAAACAAACCAAAGGAAGTCTTTCAGGGCGGAGTGTTGCAAGAAGGCGTGCTTATACGGCATCTTGTATTGCCGGGATGTAAGGACGATTCGCTTAAATTGTTAGACTACATAAAAGAGCAAATTCAAAATCCTTTTGTCTCGCTAATGAGTCAGTTTACTCCCGTTCCAAACAGCGACATAACGCGCGCTTTGTACCCTCTTGAGTATAAAATCGTTCTTTCTTATTCGGACAAACTGGGAATTGATCGCGGCTATTTTCAAGATTTTGACTCGTCAAGCAAGTCTTTTATACCTGATTTTTAAAATTGTTATCACAAAGTCTTGTTTTTGTTTGACTTGTTTTTGATATTGTCCTAAAATAAGAATATAAGGGGGAAGAATATGAATTCTCAACTTAAAGATGTTGCAAAATATATGAGAAGGTCGCTGATAGTTTCAAGAATTATGGGGCTTCTATTTTGCTTAGTGTGCGCAGGCGCACTTACGCTGATGTATTTCAAAATTTTTGATCAATGGATGTGCATGATTGTCGTATCATTCTCAATGGCAGGAATTTTTATTTGCAACTCCTATCTTCAAAGTATTAAATGTGTAAAAAATGGCAGAACTTGGCAAATTGTCAATTTGATTCTCGCTTTCCTATGTTATTGTGCCGTAATCGTTTTTGTGGTAATATGCTTTGTAAACGGCTCACTTAAATTTTGGTTTTAAAAGATTTATTATAAAAAAAGATGTCAAACTTTTCATTTGACATCTTTTTTCGTTTCCTCATTGGCTTTTGCCTTTATTCTTCTTCGCTAAGAATTTTCTTTTGTTTTTCTCGTTGTTCGGCGTTGCGGTTTATAATAATACCTTCAGCATAGTTTACAAGTTTTTTACACTCAGTGTCGGTGAGTCTGTCAATAATTTCAAGCAGCTCGTTCTTTTGAGGACTGCTGCTGCGCTTATTCCCGATCAATGTATCAACAGAAACGTTGAAGAGTTTCGAGAGGTTGATAAGATGCTCGATTGAAGGTTCGTTCCTGCCTTTTTCATAGCTTTGATAGGTGGTTCTTGCGATTTTCAACATATCAGCAACTTCTTGCTGCGTTAATTTTGTTGCTTTTCTTAAGCGTTCTATTTCCATTTGCGTTTCTCCTGTATAGTAAAATCTTAATTTTTACAACAAAAATGTCAATATTTATGGCAAATATGCTTGACATTGCTCTAAAACAAGGCTATAATTAATAAAAATGCTCTAAAATATAGCATTTGCTAAAAGGAGGAAATATGAGAGCGCTAAGGGGGACAATGAAAGATTTGTACAATGTAAAACCTATCGAGGATTTTATGACACAAAATAAACTTACGAAAACTGAGTTTTGCAAACGTTGCGGTCTTGACCTTGGCACGCTAGACAGAGTTTTATTAGGGCATGTCAACATGCGTGTTCAAGCGCTTATTAAGTTATCACAATATATGCAAGTGTCCATTGCTGAGTTATTTAAAAAATGTGAGTAAAAAAACAGGCATATCCTTTGATATGTCTGTTTGTAATTATCAATACATTAGTTATAGTTTGCTGATTAAGTACTCTGCCGTATAGCCTACATATTTTCAGTTGTTTTAGCTGCCGATTTTTTATTGTGTTCGCTTTTCTTGGCGGCTGCTTTATTGGTTGTAGAAGATTTTTTTGACGGTCCTTGTTTAGTTCCTTCTTTTTTATAGGCTGGTGTATTTTTGCTTGTGGTAGGCTCATCCTGTTTGCTTGATTTTGCTGTGTTTTTTCTAGGTTTCTTTATGTTTTTATCAATAGATTGTGTTGTGTCTGTAGTTGATATGTTTTTATCAGCGTCAACGTCAGCAGAAACCTCCTTGATTTCAACAGTAGGTTGAGGTTGTGTCAAGTTTTTTAGCGCTTCTTCAGTTGCTTTTAAAGGAGCCTTAAGCATATTGTTTTCGCCGATTGTTTCGGTTACTGGTGTTGAATACACAAATGCGCCTGAATCAATTTTAAGCACAAATTCACGCATTTTGTATGATTGGTCGTATGGTACAAGGCAGAGCAGAACTGCTTTATCATTATGTGTAAACATGCCTGTTCCGTCCATGCGAGTTACGCCGCGGCCATAATGTTTCATAATTGCGCTTGCCACCTCTTCTGGCTTGTTGCATATGATGTTGAATGCGACAATTTTTTTCGATTTATCAAGCACCATATCGGTTACAATTGAAGAAAGGATTGAGTTGATAAGCGCGTATAAGCCAGTTGAAAGTCCGAGAGTGACAATACTTAGTATAAGAACGATTACATTAAAGATTAAAATTGCGTAGCCTGTTTTAATTTTTGGGGCAACCCTGTTTATCAATGCTCCAAAGATATCGCTTCCGCCAGTAGAACCGCCCATTCGCATTGCAATTCCCACGCATGCACCAGAAATAATTGAGCCAACAAGGCAATATAGAAGTGGCGCGCTTGTGTCTTGGATGATGGCGTCAATTCCTAAAAACTGCATTCCTAAAACATACGTTCCTAGGCCCACACCAGACAATACCAAAAACTTCCAACCAAAGAATTTAAGGGCGCATGCAAATAGTGCAATGTTCAACACCAAATAAATTACTGAAGTTGGCAGTGAAAGTCCAATATAAGACAGCCACAGACTTACAAGTTTTGCAAAGCCAGACATGCCCGTTGGAATGATGTTGAGCGGCTCGAAGAAGCACTTAAATGTTCCTCCACCTACAACACCAGCAAGTGCGACTAAGATTATTTGTATGATAAATTTAACTGTTTGTTTTTTAGTTGCTTTAATTTTCATTTTAAACCTCATTAAAAGAATATCATAAAACTTAAAAAAAATGAAATAAAAAAGGGATGTTTTTAGATATTTTGCTCAGAAATTTTGAAAAATATTTGTTATATAAAAATTAAAATATGGGATATTAAAAATATGTAAAAATTTGTCAAATAAACAAGATTGTTTAAAAATCGTTTGGAAAGATCATAAAAAAATGTTAATCTAATTAAACACAAAGGATTATTAGGGGGGATTTTTATGAAAATTACAGTCGTTGCGGATGTTTTTGGACAAACAAACAACGGTACAAGCGCCACAGCATCAAGACTTGTGGAAAATATGAAAAAGCGTGGACACGAAGTGAAAGTTGTTTCCACATATAAGTGTGATGACAAAAATTATTATACTGTTCCAGAGCGAAATTTCTTGTTTTTCAATAATTATATAAAAAAGATTAATGGGGTTGCTCTTGGAAAACCAAAGAAAAGCACAATCGCTGAGGCTATTGAGGGGGCGGATGTTGTTCACTTTTTGCTTCCATTTAAGATGAGCAAATGCGGTATTAAAATTTGTATTGAAAAGGGAATTCCTTTTACAACAGCATTTCACTGCCAACCAGAAAATGTGACAAGCCATATTTCGCTGCAAAATGTAAAATGGCTGACAAGGTGGCTATATAAACATTTTAAGTCAAAATTTTATAAAAAGTGTCTTTATATCCACTGCCCAAGCCAGTTTATTGCAGATAAGCTTGTAGAAAACGGATATAAAACTAAAAATTTTGTGATTTCAAACGGAGTACGGGAGGAATTTAGACCAACCCCATCTGAAAAGCCGGAAGAACTGAAGGATAAAATTTGCATTATGCTTTCAGGACGATATTCAAACGAGAAACGACAAGATGTTTTACTGAAAGCTGTTAATCTAAGTAAATACAGAGATAAAATTCAAGTTATTCTTGCTGGCAATGGCCCTCTTCGCGATAAAATTGAAAAATTGGGCGAAAAGTTACCAATTAAACCGATTATGTGTTTCCTTTCAAAAGAGGAACTTATCAGTACAATAAATTATTGCGACCTTTATGTGCACGCGTCAGACATCGAAATTGAGGGGATTGGCTGTATGGAAGCTATAAGCTGCGGAATTGTTCCAGTTCTTTCAAACAGCAAGAATGCGGCACTTTATCAATTCACGCTCTCTGAAAACAATCTTTTTGAAGCGGGAAATGAAAAAGATCTTGCAGAAAAAATTGATTGGTGGATTGAACATCCGGAAGAAAAAGCCGAAATGAGCAAGAAATATGTTGAGTTTATGGAGCAGTTTAAAATTGAGCGCTGCATGGACAAAATGGAAGAGATGTTTAAGTATGCAATAGAGCATAATGGAGACAAGAATGATTGATGATGAGGGAAGAGTATGGCCTGACGATCCTGCTGCCCACATTATGACTCCTCCAAAAAAGAGGCGAAAAATCTCTGATGACTATAAATATAGGCATAGAAACCCTTTTTATAAAGTTTATAGCAGAATTTTGCGAACAATTGCGTTGATATTTTTGCCGATTGGAAATTTTTGGCGATATCACTTTAGAATAAAGGGGTTGAAAAATTTAAAACAAATCAAGCGCACCGGTGCTATTGTTGTTGCAAACCATGTGTTAAATATGGATGCGGCTATTATTTCGTCCTCAATTTTTAAGTATCGAAAGTTAAATTTTATCATTTTGGGAGAAAATGCAACTATTCCGGTTGCAGGCAAGATCATAACTGCGTTGGGTGGGATTCCTATTGCGGATGATATTAAGGGTACTAAAAAGTTTATGACTTATTGCAATTGGCTTCTCAGAAAGAAAAAACCTATCCTAGTTTTTCCGGAGAAATCTCTTTGGCATGGGTATAAGGGCATTCGTCCTTTTGATAAGGGGGCCTTCTCGCTGGCGGTGAATAATGAAGTGCCGGTGCTGCCCATTGTGATCACCCTAAAAACTCGTAATAAAAACAAGAAGAGGCCAAAATATACAGCATATTTTCACATCAAGCCAGTTGTGTGTGGTGATGAAACTTTAGCAAAGCCAAAACAGGCGGAAGAACTTCGAGATCGCACGCAGCAACTATTTATAGATACGTCAAAAGAATTTTATGACAAACTAAAAGCAAAGCGGGATAAGAAAGCTAAAAACAAAAAACAGCCAACATAAAACTTGGTTGTTTTTTTTCTGTGAAAAACATGTTATACAAATATTGATTTATGAAACCATATAATTGATAAATAAACAAAATCAAGACATAACAGAGGACAATTTCAATAAGGCAAAAAGTCAGTGATTAAAAAAGAGATTTATATAGTAAAAATAATAGTAAAAATTAAAAATAAAATCATTAAAATACAAAAAAACAAGAAAAAAATCAATAAAATTATTAAAATTTAATAAAAAATTAAA
>JAGAKV010000025.1 GCA_017625505.1 Clostridia bacterium
GAATAAATGGATGAAATTTGAAAATTTTGTTGACAAAGGTGATTCTTTGGGATATAATACTCACATAATCAAGATGGAGGGCTAAAAAAAGTAGTTTTGTGCTTCGGCTGATAGAGATAGGGCGGTTGGTGCAAGCCCGACGGGAAACAGAAAATGAATTACACTTAACTCAAGTCTTGCGTTCTGTCCACGAACGGACATAATAAGAAGGATGGTACAAATTTTATTGGTTCGGTTTTAATCTACCTGTAAGGGGCCTTTAAAGGGTTCCCAAATAATTGTAAGATTTTTGGGAAAAGGAGCAACTGAGTGGCAAACTACTTTTGTTACATCAAAAGTAGAAAAACGTAGGATGCGACGCTGGGACGGGGAACCAATGGAGTAGCGGTTAGGCAGTTTATTGCCGTGCCCGCGTAAACGGAATTGGTGCCTCCCCAGAATATAGGTGGTACCACGAATGCACACTTCGTCCTATTAGTTTAGGAAGAGTGTGCTTTTTTGATAGGAGGATTATGAAAAAAGTTTTCAATAAGCTTGTTCGAGACCGAATTCCGCAGATTATCGAAGCAAATGGAGAAAAGGCAGAGATCGAAATTCTTGATGAGGAGAGATTTTTGCAAGAACTTCATAAAAAACTCTTTGAAGAGGCAAACGAGTTTGCAGAAGAAGATTCGCCCGA
Source organism: Clostridia bacterium (assembly GCA_017625505.1). Taxonomy (GTDB): domain Bacteria; phylum Bacillota; class Clostridia; order Christensenellales; family UBA1242; genus Caccovivens. The sequence goes on from JAGAKV010000025.1 coordinate 680, forward strand.
AGAACTTGCCGATCTTATGGAAGTAATCTATGCAATCGCAAGATTGCGCGGGATTGATTTAGAAGAAGTAGAAAAAATTAGACAACAAAAAGCCCAAAAAAGAGGGGCATTCGACAAACGAATATTTTTAAAAGAAACAAACTAAAGGAGAAAGAAAATGGTAAATACAAATTTATACAACGAACTCAAAGACAGAGGGCTTTTATACCAATGCACGGATGAAGAAGCACTAAAAAAAGCACTTGAAAGCGGGGAACCAATTACAGTTTACGAGGGTACTGATCCTACAGCTGACAGCCTGCATATAGGACACTGCGTGCCATACTGCATTATGAGAAGACTGCAAAAAGCAGGACATAAGGTTATTCTTCTTATGGGGGGAGCAACTGCGTGTATTGGCGACCCAACAGGCAGAAATGAGATTCGTAAAGTGATGACCAAGGAGAAGATTGCTGAAAATATTGAAAAAATCAAAAGTACATTAAAGGTGTTTCTTGATTTTGAAGGTGAAAATCCAGCCATTATTGTGAATAATGCTGATTGGTTTAACGACTACTCATACATCGACTTTATGCGTGAAATTGGTGTTCATTTTAATGTAAACCAAATGCTGTCAAATGAAATTTATGCAAATAGAATTAAGGAAGGTGGACTGACTTTCTTTGAAATGGGATACATGCTTATGCAGGCATACGATTTTATTGCGCTTAATAGAAAATATGGCTGCACATTGCAATATGGCGGCGCTGATCAATGGGGCAATATTGCCGCAGGCGTAACTCTTCAACGCAAACTTAATTTTGCTAATGGAACCGATATCAACCTTATTGGTGCAACAAACCCACTTCTTCTTACACCAGAAGGCAAGAAAATGGGGAAAACAGAAAAAGGTGCTATTTGGATTGATAAAAACAAAATTTCAGCATACGATTTCTACCAAGGTATCTACCAAACACCAGATGCCTGCGTGGAAATGATGTTTGCACTTTTCACAGATCTTCCTATGGATGAGATTCGTGCTCTTATTAAAGAAGACATTGTAAAAGCCAAGAAAAGACTTTGCTTTGAAATTACAAAGTTTGTTCGTGGAGAAGAAGATGCAATCCTTGCCCAGCAGATGAGTGAAAATCTTTTTGCTCAAGGCGGGGATGATGCGCCAGAGTTTGAATTGTCAAAGGATGACATTGGTGTTGGAATTGGCATTTGTGATCTCTTATTTGCAACAAAACTTGCGCCTTCAAAAAGTGAAGCGAGAAGACTTATTCAAGGGGGAGCAATCTCAGTGAAAGGCGATAAGATAAGTGATTTTACATTAACAATTAACGAAAGCGACTTTGAAGAGGGCTCAATCCTCCTTAAAAAAGGAAAGAAAAACTTTATAAAGGTTGTTTTAAAATAATGCAATTTGCAAAGACAAACGAAATTATTGAAAAAAAGTCAAAGTTTTATGGTTACCTTTTGTCTTGTGAAAGCGAAGCAGAAATCAAAAGTGCGCTTGAATTTTTAAAGAAAGAGCATAAAAAAGCCACCCATATATGCTGGGCGGGGAGGATGAAAACGCCTTTCTTTGAAAAAGCTGTTGATGATGGTGAGCCAAGCGGCACAGCAGGACGTCCAATCCTTGGTGTTATGCAAAAGAAAGATAAACAAAATGCAGCAATCTTTATTGTAAGATATTTTGGTGGTGTCAAACTTGGTGCTGGTGGGCTTGTGCGCATTTATGCGAAGGTGGCGGCAGATCTGCTTAATTAGGAGAAAAGGGTGAAACAAATCACAGAAATGAAAAAAATAGGAAGGGGAGATCGCTATAAACTCTTCCTTGATGGCGAATATTTTGGCACTTATGAGGCTGAAATTTTGGCAAGATATTGCTTAAAAAGTGGTCAGTGTTTTGAAGAGGAATTTTTTGATAGGCTGCAAGTCGAAAATGGCGACTATGCCTGTTTCAACCGAGGCCTAACGGCGCTTGAAAAGAGTATGAAAACAAAAAAAATGCTGCGAGATTACCTTAAAGAAAAAGGCTATCCAAAGCAATGTATTGATCGTGCTTGCGATAAACTTGCCGAGTATGGCTATATCAATGATGAGAGCTTTTGCGAAAACTATATCATCTCATATCGTCATCAAAAAAGCAGGCGAAAGATGAAATATGACCTTCTGTCAAAGGGGGTAAATGAGGATATTATCGATCAAAAGTTTGATTTGATGATCGATGAGGAAGATGAAAGTGAAAAATGCCTAAAGTTTGCTAGAAAATATCTTGCAGGTAAGGCGTTTGACATCAAAACAAAGCAAAAATTTTACAATCACATGGCGGGCAAGGGGTATGAATTTGGTCAAATTGCTAGCGCATGGGAGACAATTACTCAAAATCAAGAGTTTTAAATGTCAAAATGGGGTGCATAAAGCGCCCTTTTTTTATTTATACTAACTCTGATTATGGAGAAATTATGAAACAAACAAACTATCAAAAAGAGATGGAGAATCTTGCGCAAAAGTTTAGTCAAAATTCGCAGTATTATCATGAAATTTTATTGTGCGCTCAGCATAAGATGTTTATGAAAGGGGAAAAAATCAAACAAGCTTTTGAAGATACATTTGAAGCGATAAAAGATGAATATCATCCCCTTGAAAAAGTCGATTTGCTTGATTATTGGAAATGTGAGAATGGAAGGACTGATAAAACGAGGTGAAATTTATTATGCAGACCTTAGCCCAGTTGTTGGAAGTGAGCAGGGGGGAATTCGTCCTGTTTTGATTGTGCAAAATGACGTAGGAAACAAATACTCGCCAACGGTCATCGTGTGCGCTATCACCAGCCAGCTTGGCAAAGCAAAGCTTCCAACACATATTGATTTATCAGCAGAAGATTACAACTTGCCTAAAAATTCGGTTGCGCTTATGGAGCAAATTCGCACGCTTGACAAACGCCGCCTCAAACAGAAAGTTACTACATTGTCCCCAATAAAAATGAGAGAGGTAAACAAGGCTCTGCTCATATCGCTTGGGTTTTAAAACGGCTCTACCAGAAGGTAGAGCCGTTTTGTTTGCGTCTGTTTTATTGTAACTGAGCTTCTTCTTCAATGAGGCTTGACTGAGTTTGAGCAGTAGGGGTATTAAGTCTATACTCATAATTTTTATCATCAATGTTGTAAATCGCAAGCACTTTTGTGTGTCTCTTCTCAAGTGCGGCAGACACATCTTCAATAAGCCCTGCTTTATATTTGTATGAAAACAAGTTTTCATGAGATGGTTCCTGAGAGTTGTATCCGCTTGCATTAGAGTGAATTACTTCGGTCAGTTTCTCACCGATTTTTTGATAAATTTCATCATCAATCTCAAAGCAAATATTACATTTTTGTAAGCCTTTTGCAACATCAAAAACAGCTTTTGCCTCCAACAGCAGATAGCTTTTTGCTTTGTCCTGAGCTACTTCAAGGTCAATCACATTGACGCTGTAAACTGTTTTGCCCGTTTCTCGTGTAAGCAGGTTGGCAAGGGAATCTTCAAGGGTTTGCTCATCTTCACCAATTACGTAACTATACTCTAAGCTGTCCAGCTTTAAAGAATCATATTCGGCATTCTGGCTACAACCAGTAAAGGTGAAAATGCTTCCGGCTAGAAGTGAGGTAATCACTCCGAGTTGTAGTAATTTTTTTAATTTTAACATATGCTTCCTCCTTATTTGAATTCTAGAAAGGAAAAAAATAAAAGACTTCCTAGAAAAAATTCTAAAAAGTCTTGTTGATATCTCTAATGATACTTTATACAGCGGATAAAATCGTACTGACGCCATATAAACAGAAGCAACTACTCCCTCTTTACGTAAATAATATATCATATTATGGTAGTTTTGTCAAGGATTTTTTTAAACATTTTCATTTTCAATTTCATCACCCATAATCTCAGGGATAAGTGATGCGAGGTTGTCAGAAAAGACTACGCGATGCCATTTGGTTTTGTTGCCAGCGTCCGTTTCACTATGCGGGTTAAAACAAATGGTGCGGCAGCCTGAGAGGTGAGCCCACTCGTCGTTGTCGCCATCACCAACAAATATGATATCTTGCGCCATAGAGCCAGTCTTTTGTTTGTATTTTTCAATAAACTTTGCCTTTCCCTCATAATCATATGTGGTGGCTTCAATGGTCTTAAAGTTGCCGCGCTTATCATAAACAAACTTATTTGCGCATATTCCACTGAAATACTTTTGATTGTTGCCCAGAGCAATTTTGATGACCTCTTCAATGTTGCCACTGACAATATATAGGCAATATCCATTTTCCTTCAAAGCCTGAAAAAGTTCTTGCGCGCCATCAAGAAGAGTGATGTCTTTTGCATAATCCCATACTTTTTTTTGCGTAAGACCTTTTTGGCGAAAGGCTTTGCAAGTGAGTTCTGTCCATTCTTTGTGAGTTAACTCGCCTTCTTTAAACGCGTTGAATATGGCGCGGAAATAAGACTCTCTATGGGTAGGGTAGCCAAGCTTATGCCATATTGTTCTCCACATGTTAGAAGATTGATGAAGCGTTCCGTCAAAGTCAAAAATAACTGTTTTCATAGATTTCTCCTTGTGCCTAAAGTATAGCAGAAAACGCCTTTACTGTCAATATGGACGAAACAAAAAAAGCCCGAAGGCTTTATGTATGGCAGGGGTGGAAGGGGCGACGCGTTAAGAAAATAAGCCGGTGTGCTTGTTTTTAGCCAAAGCCGGGAGCGACTTGTTCGCGGTCTGGGCCGACAGGTTTCGAACCTTGGTTCGATTTCTTCCACAAAAAAAAGCCCGAAGGCTTTATGTATGGCAGGGGTGGAAGGAATCGAACCCTCCTCAGGAGTTTTGGAGACTCTTATTCTACCGATGAACTACACCCCTATGTTGATACGTGGTATATTTTATTACATAAAAAAGAAAAAGTCAATAAAAAATGGCAAAAAGATTAAAAAATAAAAAATATCTCATGTTTTTTTGTGTGTAATCAACTTCGTGCGCAATGAAAAGTCAATAATTTTTTGATTAAAAGGTTTTCATTGCAAGAAAAATATGCTAAAATATAATCAAGTTGGAGACTAATATGCAAATAGAACGAATTGTATCAAATCATTTAGATTCAAATGTTTTTGTTGTTACTAAAGACAGCATTGCCATTATTGTGGACGCGGGTGCTGAAGTGGACAAAATAAAGCCGTTTCTTCGGGACAAAAAGGTTGAGGGCATATTTTTGACGCATGGTCACTATGATCATGCGATGTTTGCACTTCAATATGCCAAAGAATTTGGCTGCAAAATTTTTGCATCAGCAAATATAATGAAAACACTTGCAAATCCTGAGATAAACTGTAGTGACGGGACTTTTGAAATTGAGGATTTTTCTTCTTTTTCTTTTATTAAGGGGAATCAAGAATTAACACTTGGTAAAATAACAGTAACGGCATTTGAAACAAAAGGGCATAGCGAATGCTCGATGTGTTTTCTTGTTGACGGCAATCTTTTTACAGGAGACACATTGTTTAGACAAGGCATGGGAAGGACAGACTTAATTGGAGGAAATGCCGAAGACTTATATAATTCTCTTGCCAAAATTGACTCGATTGCTTTTGAAAAACTATACTGTGGCCATGGAGATTCATCTTTTAAAGGGGAGCAACTACTGAACATCAAAGCCTGTCGCCGCTATTTAAAAGCGTTGTCACTAAGAACTGAACATCCCTTAACATAGCCGCGCTAAAATCATACCCGTCTCAATCTTCCCGTAGCCACAGGAGGGAGTCCCACCAACAGGATTGCCACTGCCGTTCATCTCTGCTGGCTCAACAAGTTTACTTGTTTTTATGAGTGCAATCGGTGTGGGCTTGAATGTAGATAGACAGAACTTAAAGAGTAAAATTTAGGGTTTGGTATTGCAAATGTTTATAATTTATGATATACTCCTAACATACTTGGAGGAATTATGATAAAAATAGAAAATAATGAAGTGGTTTTTGATGATGGTAAAATCAAACTTAATAAAGTTTGTAGCATATATCCAATTTTAAAGGATTTAGTATTTTCCTTGAGTGATGGACATTTTATGCTTGAAAGATGTGGCGATGAAGAAGAAGTAATAGACCAATTTAATTATGTTTGCAGAAAGTTAAAATCCAACCCAAATTTCTTGCAAGTGGAAGGAATGAATGTGATGGTTAATGTGTCTCAATTGCAGACTCTTGAACGAACATATGATGAAAATGATAAATCTTATGGGGTAAAACTAAATTATTCAAATCAAGAAATAGGTATATGGGATCGTTCCAAACCTCTTATTGATAAATGTTATAATGATTTGAAAAATGAAATGATTCAACTTGGTATTAATGAAGAAAAAATCGGCGAGAAAGAGCAATAAATTTGCTTTTTTACTTGTAAAAATTTATAATACAATAACTCGTGTTAAGAGGCTCAATTCCACCAACAGGATTGCCACTGCCGTTCATCTCTGCTGGCTCAACAAGTTTGCTAGTTTTTTAGCTTACGCAAGAATTTTGCGAAAATTCTTTTGTAGTTCCATTGGGGGTGTTTTGGGATTGTATAAGCAGAGAAATTGCTGATTTAATATTGCAAATAATTTGAAAATATGCTATTATAGTACTATGAAAGTAGATAAATATTTTACCAGTCAATATTTGGTTGCTGGAAACACATATGATAATTTTATTTTTGAAAGCTGTCCTACTGAATTTCTAATTTTCGCAGAGAAACTTTTATCTAAAAACAATCATGAAGTAAAGCTTTGCAACATAAAATTATGTAGCAAGCAACAAGAAGAAATAGAAAGAGTTTTTCTTAGTTGTGATAATGATTTTCAAATGAAAGTTATAGCCTCATATTATATGACAACACTTATTTTAAAAGAGTTGTTTAGAGGTAAAAACAAGGAAATGTTTCAGTCATTACAAGAACAACTGGCAGAATTTAAAAATAATAATTTTCTAAGAATAAAGAAAAATTATATTAGTGGTCATATGCCTTATGATGTAGCGAGAAAGGCTAGAAAATTAGGGCAAAAAATTGAACTTAATATATTTTTATTTGATATGGATAATATAGTATTGCAACAAGCAATAAATAATTTTATAAGTTCTCGTGAACCTTATAGTGTCAAAATTTTTACAAATATGGAAAGATTATCTACTTACTATGATACAAACGGAAATCTTATTGAATGTCCACATGACTTTATGCGAAGAGATGTGAACAAATTTATCGAAGAAAATGTTGTAGAGAAAGAGCAATAAATTCTGCTCTTTTTTTGTTACGTGATAAGGAAATAGCTATTTTTCAAAAAAACTATTGACAACTAAAAAGGAATAGTGTATAATAAAATTGTAACATTTCAATTCGACCATTCGCGATGTGTTACATAAGAAGAATAATAAAGTTAGGTTCAAATCTTCTTTATGAATGGCAAATTACGCTTAGTTAAGTGGTGTTTGCGCTTCATAGAGAAGATTTTTTGTTTGCACTTTCAACATCTTGCTAAGCGGTGAAAGGAGCAAATGTTATGAATCGTGAAATAATTTCTTATGGTCAACACTTTATGAAAAATGAGGAGTTGCTAGATGAACTTGTGTCAATTGCTGATTTGTCAAACGAAGATTTTGTTATGGAAGTTGGAGCAGGAGATGGGCGTTTAACCAAGAAACTAGCCGAAAAATGTGGCGCAGTATTGTCTTTTGAGATAGACAAAACAAGGCGCGAACAACTTGTCGGCTTAGGACTTGCAAATGTCAATTTTGTTTTTCAAAATGTTTTAGATTATTCAGGGGATTTACCTAAAAAAGTTGTTGCAAATTTACCTTATCAAATAACAGAACCTTTTGTTGAAAGATTGGCAAAAGAGGATTTTTCATCAGCTTATTTAGTGGTGGGCAAGCGCTTTGGATTGTCTGCTACAAATTTGTTGCCAACAAAGTTGTCAATAATGTGTCATTGTTTCTTTCGTGGAACGTATGTCAAGGATGTTGCGCCTGAAAATTTTGACCCAGCACCAAAGGTGTACTCTTCCTTAATAAAGCTTGAGAAAGTGGAAGAAAAAGAATTGATGGGGGATGTAAAACTTTTTGTTTTTCGCTATTTGTTTTCTCGTCGTGATAAAAAATTAAAGAATGCATTAAAAGAGGCAATAATTCATTATTATGATTTAAAAGGTCGCTTCTGTTCGCAAAATGAAAGCCGAGCAATAATTGAAAAATATTTCTCTGAAATTGATTTAGATTGCTGTTTACATTCAGCAAAAAAATGAAAAATATGCTCAGATTCTTCATTCTTTAGAAAAGGTTGAACTATAAGTTATAATGCAGCCGATGGGGGAAGAGCCTGCCGCTTATCAAATATCTGTGTCATTTCATTCTTTTTCTAATTTTTAGTAAAAATAATATTGACATCGACAACTGGTTAAAATAAAAAAAAGAAAAATGTATGCAAAAAAGTGGACATTTTCTTTTTTTTGTGTTATAATAGAATTGTCAAAATAAGTCGAGATTTTGATTAAATTTAGTTGACAGGAGAAGAAATGTTTGCGATAATCTTTACAGACAGACAGACAGACAGACA
>JAGAKV010000001.1 GCA_017625505.1 Clostridia bacterium
ATATATAAAACTATTTTATGAATTAAAATATATTTTTTATTAATAAATAAATAATTTATGTTTGATTAAAAATTTATATTATACAAATTGATTTTATAGTACGAGAAATAAAAATAATAAAAATTTCTGTACCATGCAAATAAAGGGGTGTAGCTTTTAATAAAAACATATTAATAAATTTTATAAAAATTAAAAAATAAAAGAAAAATATTAAATTAATATAGAAAATATAGAAAATATTCTTATTTTAAGCAGAAAAATGTTAAAAATAAATAAAAAATATTAATAAATTCGCAAATAAATATTAAAATTAATAAATAATTAGTAAAAAATTCAATTAAAAATATAAAAAATAATAAAAATTGCGAATAAATCGGCATTGATTAATAAAAAAAACGTTTGATGATTTCGTGAAAGGCAGGATAAAAATAAAAAATAAGGCAAACGCCTTATTTTTATATTGTTAAAGTTCTCTTGCAGCTTCAATTTTTTTCTTTGAATAAGATTGTGCAAGACGGGTGAAAATTTTAATTTCGTTTACTTCAGATCCTTCAGTAAGGTCGGAGCCGTGCAAAATATTTTTTCTTGAATCTGGCTCTTTGCCCATAGATGCAGGGATTGAAATGCGAAGCTCTTTGATTACTTCTCTCATTCTTGCTTTTGCGTTTTCGCCTTCAACAATCATTCCATAAGCTTTATCAGAAGTTATATATTCTTCAAGTCCTTTATAGAAAGGCTTTGCGTTTTTGTAGCTTCCGCGAAAATGTTCTGCGTAGTGCTCTTGTGCGTCCTTTTTTTCATATTTTACAAAACTTGCTTGCACAATTTGAAAGCCTTCACTTTTAATTCTGTTGCGAATTGCCCTTAATAATTTCCAGCTGTTTGCAAATTCAGGCTTAACCATGATATATGTTCTTTCCATTTTTTTCTCCTTTTTTATCTTCCTTAATATAATAGCACAATGTAAGCGTATTTTCAAGAGGGCTGGAATAAAAAATAATAATTTTTTATCATGTGCTAGAAAAGAATGATAATGCTTTTAATTTTTTAGTTAAATGTGCTATAATTATAGTGTAAAACAAATCTAAGGAGAGGTTATGAAAAAGTATATTTGGATGCTTTCGATTGGGCTTGTGTTTTCGTTTTCGCTGTGCTTTAGCATAATTCCAGGGTGTCCATATTGGCTGGTTGTGTTGACTGACATCTTTGCAATGCTTGGAAGTGGGCTGGTTTGCTCGGCGGTGGTGACGTGGATTGTTGAAAGCAACAACGAAAAGCATAGAAAAATTGACATTAAGAGGCAGAAAGTATTTGCGCTTTCGGCCATTGTTGATAGAACTAAGTATTTGCTAAAAAATGAGATTCGAAATATGTCCGCCTTTTTGCTTGTAAGAGAAGAAAAGAAACGCAAAATTAGAAAGGTGAATGCATCAATTGAAGAGACTGCGGAAATTCTGAGCGAGATGCTTGCACGAATAAATCCGATTATCAAAACAGAATATAAGCCCAGTCCATTGAAAGAAAGGCTGCTGACGTTACTGCAGAGTGATAATGAGAGCGGCTTGGTTGCGAAGTTGAAAAAAACGAAAAAATTATGTTTTTAATAAAAATTTCATGCTGGTTGGCGAAATTATCTTAAACTGCATAATTTTTGTAGGTAATAAAATATTGCAGTTATATAGTATGCAAAATCAAAGTTTTATGATAAAATAGTGGGAAACAAAAGAAAAGGGGAAATATGAGTAAAATAAAATTTGGTACAGGCGGCTTTCGTGCTGTAATTGGGGAAGAGTTTAATAAAGAGAATGTGCAAAAAATTTGTCAGGCGATGGCAAACATAATGAAGGCAAAGAATTTTAAGAAAGAGATTTGTATTGGTTATGACTATCGCTTTATGTCTGAGAATTTTGCAGTGTGGTGTGCAGAAGTTTTTGCTGGAAATGACGTCAAAGTGGAGCTTTTTGACTGTGCTACATCAACGCCGGTTGTTATGCATGCGACTAAGCTAAAAGAAAATGACTTTGGTCTTATGGTGACTGCGAGCCACAACCCATATATTTATAATGGCATCAAGGCGTTTGTTAAAGAAGGCAAAGACGCATCTGCTGCCGAAACGGGTGAAATTGAAAGGGAAATGGACAAGGTTGTTGAAATTAGGAGTGTGGATTTCAACGAGGCGTTTGGCAACATGATTGTTCACGCAAATTATATGGAGAGTTACATCAACAATATTGTTAAGTTGCTTGACATTGAGAGTGCTGCGGAACAACTAAATATTGTGTATGATGCAAAGTGCGGATCGACCGTGGAAGAAATTGATATGCTTTCACAGAAGATTGGCAATAGTAATTATGAGATTATCAATAATAAAAGAGATGCGTTCTTTGGCTTTGAAGTACCAGCTCCAAGTGCAAATAATATTGCTAAGCTTACTGAAACCGTTAAGAAAAACAAGGCGGATATCGGTTTTGCTCTTGATGCAGACGGAGACAGGCTTGCTGTGGTAGATGAAGAGGGTAACTACATTGACAACAACTATCTTTTGGCAATTGCTTACTACTTCTTTGTGAAGTATTGCGGAAAGAAGGGTGGCTCTGTAAAAAATGTTGCAACTTCAAATTTATTAAATGCAGTAACGGAAAAACTTGGGAATATTTGCTATGAAGTTCCTGTTGGGTTTAAATATGTTTCAGCTGCGCTCATTGAAAACAATGCTGTTGTTGGTGGGGAAAGCAGCGGGGGGCTTGCTGTTGACGGCCATATTTGGGGAAAAGACAGTCTTCTTGCCATTGCGATCTGCATTAAGGCAATGAGTGTTATGAAAAAGCCATTCAGTCAAATTTTGAAAGAAGTTAAAGATTTTGTTGGTGGCTATGAGAAAGTCATTTTTGACAAGCAATATTCATACACGAAGCAGCAAAAAGAATTTATTGACAAGGTGATTTTTGAAGATCGCCTCACGCCAGAGCATCGATATGATCTTGCGGATGTTGCTTATCAAGATTATGTGAAAGTGTACTATAAAAATGGAAACTGGTCTCTTATTAGATTCTCGGGCACAGAGCCTATTTTGCGAATCTTTGTTGAGGCCGATAGTCAAGACGAGTGCAACGCAATGATTAAAGACTGGGAAGCGCTGCTGAATATATAATAATTAAAAAATTGCTGGATATTCTAATGAGTAGGGCCAGCGTTTTTTTACTAAACCAAAATTTACTTTGTCAGCTTTATGTAAAAATAGCTGGTTTACGCAATAATTTGCTGAAATCAAGTACAAAACTGTAAAAAAATATTAAAATCATAGCAAAAGTGGTATTGACAAGCAAAATAATATATGTTATATTTTTTATATTAGGAGATATATATGCAAAAGAGTGTTGGAAAGGTGTTGAAGGTAATTAGACTTTGTCAGGAGAAAGAAATCGAGACGGTTGCAAAACAAATGGCAAAGAAGGTTGATTTTATTAAGAAAGTTGAGCAGGGCGAGGAACAACTTTCAGAACAGGTTATTAAATCCTTTGAGAAAAATTATTGTTTTACAAGAGAAGAAATTTTTTCTTTTGCAAATAAGGTTGCCGACGGAAGCATGAATTGGCACAACCTTCTTATCGCGGTTGCTAAAATGGATTTGCAACGCAAAAAAGCTAGACTCAAGCGCGAGGAAGAAAAAGAGTTTGTTGACAGGCTGGACAAGATGATTGATCAAGAAGAAAGCAAGCTTATGGACAAGTATTACATTCAAGGCGATATGAAGGCAAGAGAAAAGCTGATCATCAAGCTTCTTCCAATTATTGAAAGAGTTATAGACCATAGATTTGTCAAGGATGATCAATATCAAGAAATGTTCAATGAAGCGGTGTTGGTGCTTGAAAAAACTATAGACGCATACAACGTAAAAGGCAAGGCATGCCTTCGTACACGTTGTTACATCACCGTTGCAAGATCGCTTGAAAGTAAGTATCCAAATCATATCAAGGGTGCATATAAAACACAGGATATAGCTGACAAAGAAGAAGACTTTATCGTTGATGATGAGCCTGTTGAAAATGAGGGACTGCATAATGTTTTCATCGAGCAGCTTATGGCCGTTGTTGGGCAGTATTTAACAACAAGATCTAAGTGGACACGAAGCATGCTGCGTTATCTTTGGGGACTTGATGATGGGGAAGCGAAAACATTTACACAGACAGCGGCTAAATTTGATTGCAGCAGTGAAAATGTTCGTCAAAAAAATCATAGAGCGCAGGATACTATTAGAGCAATGCTGAAGCAAAATATGAAGATTCGAGATGAGGACTTATATTTATAGGAGGGAAAAATGGGTGAGTATGAACTTTATATAACAGGGCAAGAGCTTCCACGTGCTTTGTCTAAAGAGGAAGAAAAGGCTTTGCTTGATCGATATTTTTTACAAGGTGATCAAGAAGCAAAAGATCAATTGATTATTCATAATCTGCGTCTTGCTAGAAAAGTGATAAGAATGCATCCAAACGACGAAATTGCTGAGGAAGATTTTTATTCGTATGCTGCTGAAAATATGGTTAAGGCAATTGATAAGTACGATTATTCTGCCTCAAATATCGCTCTTTCAACTTATTTTACAACATGCCTTGAAAACCTTTTAATGCTTTTGCTGCGCAATGCAAATTTCAAAAAACGAAAGGGTAATGTTATTTCTATTGATACTACTATATACGAAAGCAATGGCACGGAGGATGTTCTCTTAAGTGATAAACTTGAAAGTGACGAAAATGTGCAAGAAGAAGTTGTCACAAAGCTTGAGAATGAAGATTTGATGAAACAAATAATAGAGATTGTTAAGCAAATGGATGTTCGTAGACAGCGTATATTTTATTCATATTGGGGATTGTGTGGCCACAAGGCGAAGAAAATTTCTGAGATTGCAATGGATGAGAATTTAAGCACTCAAAGAATCAACATCATCCTGAAAGATATACAAGAAAAAATCAAGATTGGGCTTAAACTTCTACCAGCGCCATCAAAGAAAAGAAGGAAACGTCGCGTAGAAGAAGCTCAGCTGGTGTAGGAGGAGAAAATGGATATAAAAAATTTGCCACCAAGACTTTCGGCGGAAGAGGAGCAAAAATATTTTGAACGTTTTTGCAAAAACGGAGATATTGACGCGCGAAATAAATTGATCGAACATAACCTGCGCATGATTGTCACCGTCATTACTGAAAGATTTTTATCTTTTATGCCAACCTTTGAGTTTGAGGACTTATTTCAAGAGGGCGCGAATGGACTGAGACGAGGGATTGAAATGTTTGATCCGTCAAAAAACATCAAACTTTCCACCTTTATCTATCCATATATTGATGGCTACATTCGAAGATATGTTACCAGATATGATTTAAAAATGCCAAGGGATGCCAAAGTTTCAATAGATTCGAAGCCTATTAAGAATGACGCAGAAGAAGAAGCGTTTCTGATCGATTTTATTGCAGACGAAAACGATGTTCAAGAAGAAGTTATTGGCGAGATGAACAGAAAAGAGCTACTCAAGCAAATACTTCTCTATTTAAAAGAGAAACTCTCAGCGCATGCATTTGCAATTTTTTGCGATAGATTTGGCGTTGATGATGGAAAAATTAAAACCTACCAAGATGTGGCTGAAAAATTTGGAGTTTCACGCGAGCGGGTTAGACAAATTTGCGAAAAAGCGAAGAGGCTTGCAAGAGAATATCTTATAAGAAAGGGTTATGCAGTTAGAAAAGATAATGGAGATATTGCTGAAATCTAAAATTGTTTAAAAATTCATTAAAAAATGCACTACTAATTGTAGTGCATTTTTGATTGGTGCTTGATATTACAAATTTATTTTATATTTTTATTCATATTCTCTTGCGGAAGAATTATCTTCCTTGTAATGATTTTTTCTTGCGTATTCGACTAAAACACTGGCAAAATCATGGGAAAGAAGATCGCTTATCATCTTGTTTTGCTGCTGTTTTTTGATTGACTCTTTTGTGACATCTTCGCGGTATATTACCTCTTTTTTTGAGTAATAAACTTGACAGTTTTTCAAGTTGAACTCAACAACAAGCTTGTGTTGGTTGTCAATCTTAAAGCACATATAAGCCTTTTCATCAAGCTCGCTGTTGACGCTTTTATTGCCTCCTTTGTAGATGGAACACTCTCCAAGAATTTTTGGGAAAAATGTCATTCGTACTTTTTTCTCAAGTGCGCGCCAGTCCTCTTTTGTGAAAAACCAAAAGCTGTATAGGATATCTTTTGGGCGGCGTGATTGTTTGAATGCTGCGATGCAATTTTCAGGGTAGATTTCACAAGTACGAGGATCAACATAGAAGTTTCGCTCCTGTGAGATGTGGTAAGGGGCAGCCTTCCATGAAATGTTGTCGTACGGACAACAGAAAAGGTTTTCATTTTCATAGATTGAAACGCGCAGATTCTTTTTTGCGATAAGCAGCCACCATAAACTTTCTTTTCGGTGAGAATCAACGCGTTTGACGGTCATTTGCTGCGGAAGAATAAGGTTGATTTTTGCGTCCTTGTCAAAAGAGTCTTTCAAAAGTTTGATTGATGTGTTTTGTGCAACAACGATGTTCACTTTTGCAATGCCTTTAAAACAGCCGCTTGCAATTTGAATGTTGCCTTGAATATATTCTTTATGCTGAGGCGTGATGTTTTTATATGTTCCGTCTAGGCTGTCGAAATTAAGATACTCATTTTCAGCTGGTACATAAGCGTTTTCATTTAGGATGGGCAGTGTGATCGATTGTGGCAGGCTATCACTAAAGTTTATAAATTTTTCAATTGTGTTGCCCTTTACTGTAAAACCATAGAGTGGTTTGCCGCTGCTTTTGTCAAATTTAACGTACATGTCGCCGAATTTTTTAGGTAAATTTATCATTAAGTCAAGACTCCTTTTGTTAGTAGAAATGTTTATTTTTTATGCCTGTATTATATCACAACGCCACTACTTTGTCAATATAAGAAATTAAAACAGCATGCATTTTGGGATGACATTGACAAAAAAGAAGAAATGACTTACATTTCTCCTTAGACTTATTTGCTTTAAAATAAAATTAATTTAAAACTTAGATTTAGGTGGGGACCAAAAACGCTCAAAGATAGTTTATGCTTGTCATCGCTATCAGTGAAAAATATTTCTTATAAGGGCGTTATAAGTTTTTGATTAGCAGTGCGCTCCAAAAATCCATGCCAAGTTTTTCGATATAAAATTTAAGAAGGCGCTTATAGTCTTTAGACACTGCGCTTCCGCGCAAGCTTTTACAGCCCTCTTGTTTGGCGTATTGTTCTACAAAGTCGAAAAGCATTTTGCCAGCACCGTTTTTGCGATATGAAGGCAATACAAAAAGTTCCTCAAGCCAAAGGGTGAGATCTCCTTTTTGTCCGTAAGGGGTTGTTTTTGTGTCATTTTCGATTGTAAAATAAAGATAGCCAACAATAAGGTTGTTTGTCGTTGTCGCAACCAAAACTTTCTTGTCTCTATAAAACTCTTCGCTTTCGGCTTTGACTCCATTGCAGCAACATTCGTCGGCAAAGCGTTTGCTAAGGTCGGCAACGTTGTCAAAATCATTTGAGTTTGCAAATCTAATTTTAATTTCTTCCATATTTTTCTCCTTATTTTTATTTTAGCATATTTGAGATAAATTCCAAAGCAATCGTATAAAAAAGTGTAGAAACTCAAAAAGTTTATGTTGATACGGTTTTTGTTTAGTCTGGGTAAGTATCATTATTACCACGTAACTTCACATTGTATTCATTCGCAAGTTTTTTGATTAACATACGGTATAATCCAGCTAGAGTAGCAGTATTTAAATAGGGTTGACCAAAATGCACACTTGCATACTGGAACAAATCTTTTAGTGAATTTTTAATTTTGTCATTGATTGCATTAGGCGATGAAGTTTGCGCTAAGTTTTCAATTAGCTTCAAATCGGATGTGACGCTTGTCTTATAGATTCGTTTGTATTCCTCTTCTGCCTGAATAGACCAAAATGTGCCATAAAAAGGCACTTTATACGCTTTGATCCAGTCCCACATGATTTCAGGATCGCTGACATTTGGGCCGTCAGCATGACAGCGGCTACAAAGCAAAACAATGTTAGATGGGGAATCTTCGCCGCCTAAAGAATGGGGGATTATATGAAACCTTTGTAAATTTCGCTCACAGCCACATCTCCAGCAGTGAGAATCAGCTTCGCTCCAGTCAACGCTTAAACAGCATTCATCTACTCTCGTTTCCCAATAGTCAATAGCTTGCTTAATGGTTGTTTTAATTGCTTCGCGTCTCATAAATCACCTTCTTTTTTAATCATTATAGCATACAATGCAAGAAAAACAAAAAAACTGACAAGATGTTCTTATCAGTTTCTGTTGGCGGGCGGGTTGAGATGCTGCCATCTTTTAAAATCTGGATGAATTGGATATTTTTTTCTCATATTTTTTCCTTTTTCAATTTTAGTATATCACACTATTTAATAAATAGACAATTAAAAAGAAAGCATTGCAAAAAAAATGAATAAAAAAAGACTGACAATGCGCAGTCTTTTTTACTAAACGTCTTCTAAAATTTCTTTTTTCTTTGCGTTGAACTCTTCTTCAGTAATTAAGCCATCTTCGTAAAGCTTTTTGATTTTTGTAAGTCGCTCTTGTGCACTTTCTTCTGTTTTTTCAGCTTCAACAGGTTCTTCATGTGCTTCAGAAACGTGGTGAGAAATTTCGTCACGCACGCCTTGTTCAAGGTTGTCTACAAGCGAGCCCAACAATCCGCGACGAGATGATGTTTTTCTTCTGCCACCATTTTTCTTTGCTTCAACTTGGTTCAGAATGCTGTTTGCCACTGCTATATAAACTACAAACAGAATAAGCGTAACAATCATTCCGCCAGAGAATAGGAATGAACGGATTGATTCGCTGAGCTTTATTCCGTCGGCTGGAGTAAAATTGATTCCAATTGCAAACATTGTTACATAGAAGTCTATAAATAAACAGCTGATGTACATTATAATTTGGAATGCAATGTGAGATTTTTGATGTTTGATAATGTTGCGTGCAATAATGTTTGCAACAACAAATTGAATTGATGCAATTACAGCAGCTTGTACAAATCTAAGTGCGCCAACAGGTGCAGTTGTTGTGTTTTGAGCCATAATATATACAAGAATTACAGCCACAATCCAAAGAATGCAACATAAAATTGTAAACGCTAAAAATGCTATTGATGTTTTTTTGTAACGCTGGTTTTGAATGTTGTTTATCCACACAAGTGACAGCATGCATCCAGCAAATAAAATGGTAAATATTGCCAAGATTAAAGCGGTGAGTGCGTTAAGATAGCCTTGCACTAGTCCTGTTACAAGAATACCAACTGTAAGAAATAGGCCAACAATCGAAACAGTTGAAAGTATTTTGTACAGCATGCCAGTTTTTTTAGTTTCCATAATATCCCCCTTATAGTAATTATATATTATCACATTTTTTTGTTTTTGCAAAGCGAATTAACTTTTTTTCTTTAATAAAGATGATGAAAAATTGATAAAATTGAATTTTTGTGTTAAAGATGGCAGCAATATGTATTTGATTTTATGTTTTGATAAATTGCGATTAAGATGTAATAAAAAACTGACAAGATGTTCTTATCAGTTTCTGTTGGCGGAGAAGGAAGCGAGGTTGTATGAACGTTGATTTTATTGTTGTATAACAAGTATTTATTTAATTTCATACTTTTGGTGTGTAATGATCCCTATTTTCTCCTCTATTAACATTCCTCCGTTTTTTAGGATTGTTTTTCGCGATCCTACATTGTCTTTAAAACAGCAAACAATAATTTTGCCATTTGGATTAATCTCTTTACATTTTTCTATTGCTAACTTTAATCCTTTTGTAGCATAACCTTTCTGCCTTTCAGAAGGTCTAATGCTATAACCTATATTTCCACCATATGATTCATCGAGCTTCTTTGTTAAATACGGTCTAACGCTTACGGCGCCCACCATCTTATTGTCCTCTTTGCGAATCAAAAGATATTGTATGCAAGGATTAATATCTTGATTGAAATCTGTGAATTTGGTACTTTCGTGTCTTTTTAGATTTTGAAGCATAATCTCATAAGATTCGCAATCTTCATACCATAAGCCGTCACGATTACTACCGTTCATTACCAATTCTTTAATAGAATCTAAAACTATTTCTTTGTCGTCTAACCCTATTTTTTTTAAGTAAAGCATTTCACTTGCCTCCTATATTTTTCATATTATCATACTTTAAACAAATTCCAAAATAATCTCTTAATAAAATAATACGAACCTATTTAATGGGTTCGTATTATTCTCTGCTGGCGGGAAGAGAGGGATTTGAACCCTCGCGCCGGTTGCCCGACCTACAGCCTTAGCAGGGCCGCCTCTTCGACCTCTTGAGTATCTCCCCATCGCGATAGCACAATGATACCACAACTTTGAGGGCTTTGTCAATCCTTTGCGGCTGTTTTTGTGCTATTTTTTTAAATTTTTGTCGGATATGCATAATTTTTCAGCGGCTTTGCATTTGCTTGGTTCCAAAAGGTTTCTTTATTGGAGAATTCCATCGCTGCAATGTAGTTGATATCAACCCCCAGCATTTTCATGATAAATGATTTCTTTGCCTTTTGATAAAGCATAATTTATTTCATTTCTTGTAGAGCTGCCGATGTAGCCGCCAATGTTGACAACATAAATTGCATCGGAAATGTCAATTTTTTCCCAATGAGCGTTTACTATGTTTTGCAATCCTCTTTGCGTGGCTTCTGCAGTTTCAATATCATAAACTGGCTGAATAACACACCAACCATGTTGTACTTCTAGCAGAGTTGCAATTTTTGGCATTTCTGTCACAAATTTCATGCTGCCACAAATTGTAACTACTTTAATCTTTGTTGTTTTGGTCATAGTTCGATTTCCTCATTTTTTTCTAAATATTTGTCAAGATATTCTTCCCACTCTGGTGCGTTTTCTTCTCTAAAGACTTGTCGCAAAAAACTTGTGAATGCGCGGTGTCTTTCCGCGGCCTCTTGCTTGCCCGAATCTGTTAGCATAAAATTTTTAAGCTTGAGAAGCTTTTCGAAAAAGTGACATACAGCGGTATCGGAAGCCTTTTTCAAAGAACGTCCCGCAATGATGTCTTCATCAGGCCAAATGTCTTTATTGAAAAAGGGCTTACCAAATTTTATTGAATATTGAAATGTTCGTATAATGCCCATAGCGCCGGCAGCGTCGCACATGTCGGCATCAGAGACAATTTTCCCTTCGATTGATGTTGGGAAAATTCCTTTCAAGCGCTTTGTGTAGCCAATTGTTTTGACAATATCCAAAACTTTTTGCTGAGTTTGGTTATCCGCGCCAAGTTTATCTAAGATAATACGCGTGTTGGTAAGCTCTGCTTGATTTTTCGTGCCAAACAGTTTGTAGTCATCCACATCATGAAGCAGCGCGCCAAGTGCAACAATGTTTTTGTCACAAGTTTCTGTTTGGGCAAATTTCATGGCAAGGGCATATACTCGCATGACATGATCCATTCCGTGTCCAGAGTCTTCATTTTTCATCAGCTCCGCTACTAGTTGTTTTGTCTTTTCAATCATACTGTCTCCTTAAATTTTGTTTGCTTGTTTACAAATCAATTTGCTTGGCCTTTTTAAGTGCCAGCTTAAAGTAGTCTTCAATAGGCATTTTGACATAGTCGCCCTTGTATTTATTTTCAAGAGTGATGGGGCCATTATAGGTCGTCTGCTTTAGATTGTCAGTCATATTCTTCCAATCCATAGTGCCGTCAAATGGAAGAGAGTGCAGATCGTTTTCGCCATCGTTATCGTGCAAATGAATGGCAATGATTTTGTCGTGGAAAAGCTGCCAATTAAACTTATCTTTAAAAAAGCAATGGTAGTGCCCTGCATCGAAACAAACGCCAATATTGTCGCTTGTTATGTGCTTAAATAGATATTCTAAGTAGCCAAATTTTCTGCCGTTTTCAAAAGCAATTTTGATGCCTACTTTTCTTGCGTGCTTGATGATTTTTTTAAATCGCTTAATGCCGCGAGGTGTTGGGGCGGGAGCGGTGTCTTTTGAGGAAAGGTGCATAATCACTAGGCTCACATTGTTTGCTTTGCAATCGTTTAAGTCTTTTATGTATCCCTTAACAAGCCTCCTGCCTTCTTTACCTTTAAGCCAAATGTTGTTGATTCCATCATACCCAAGATGAACGAATGGAACGTCAAGGCCAAGCTTGCGGCAGAGCATCAGTTGCTGTTCTTGCGAAAAGTTAAGAGGGTGGTTGTACCATTGCACAAAGGCGCCGTCAAAGCCTGCGTTTTTGATTGCGTAGATTGTTTCTTCTGGAGAGGTATTTTCATTTTGACAGCAGATGCATTGAATATATTTTTTCATGGCTACTCCTACTTTTTGACTATGGCTTGTACGTCTTCAATCGCTTTCGGTTGATTAAATCGGCCGTTGCCAACAGGATAGTAAACAGCGTAGCAGTCGTAATTTTTGCCGTCAATTTTAAGCGGAAAACATGTTTGGCGTGCTGTCAAGTGGTGAAAGCCTGCTGCAGCATTATTGAGGCCACTTGATTGCCAAAAAAGATTGTCTTTTTTGGGTTGACTAAAGCAAGCTCTTCTTTAAGCAAATCGCGATATTCAATAAAAACTTCATCAGGCAGCGGGCGTGCGTCATCTTGCGAACACTTGCCGAGATTGGTTATCCACAATTTATTGCGGCTGACTTCTTCATAGACTTCTTCGCAGAAGGAAGACGTCCAGTCTTTAGGCCGTTTTTCTTTGATTTTTGCAAGCATTTCTTCTGAAAACAATCCACATTTCCACAAAAATTCCCAAATTTGTTTTGTACCAAGCCACTGCGCTCGAAGGCCAGTCCATGTTTTAGCGGTGGCAATGTTTCGTTTTGTAGGGTTCATAAAAACAAGGGCAGCTTCAGCATTCTTTTTGCACCCGTACCCATAAACTGAATTTAACTCTTGCGAGCCGTATTGTAGTTGCAGCTCGTCATACTTTTTATTTATCTTTTGCATGTTGGTAGTATAACATAGTTGATTTTTTTTGTAAAACAAATTAAACCTTTTCTCAGGCAAAATTTCAAGGCCATGATAGGTAAAAATAGAACAAAAAAAGAGTGATTAACCCTTTTTCTCTTTTTTCTTTCTTTTCTTTTTAATAAATACAAGTGAGAGGATGATTGTCGCGGCCGCCGCGATTATTGTGATTGCGACGATAAGCATTTTGCTGACGCCGTCCGGCTCGATATCAGCGGTTGAGATGTAACCGGTGAATAGGCTGCTGTCAGCGAGGGCAATTTGAACGGCAGTATATTCGCTCTTTTTATCGTATCCCTCATAAAGATATACACGGCTGCCTGCAAGGGCGAGCTCTCCGGTGCTGTTTTTGTCAATATCATAAATGACAGTATCTTTTCTTACGCTTCCGTTAAACACGGGATAAATGTCGGGGGAGGTGTTCTGAGAAAGATAAAATTTGTATACCCACCCTTGAGCTCCCTTTTCGGTCGTGACAAACGCGAAATCATCTTGCGTGTCGTTGACAGTAACTGTGTCGTTTAATTTGAGGGTGATAAGCACAGGCTGTTCTTCCTCATCAAGAACGGTAACTTTGTCAGAATCAAACTTTGCTTCTTGATATAGATTGCAGCGCGAGGCAATGACAAAGGCATGCCCTAGTTCGAGTGCGGATGAAAGTTTAGGTGCGGCAAAACTTCCTACAAGCGTGAAAAGTAGGCATAGTCCAATAAAAAGTTTTGAGAAAAGCTTCTTTGTCATACAACTCCTTTGATTTTTAGTCAGCATAATTTTTGAAATAGTTTTTGATAAGCACGATTGGCGTGCCTTTATCTCCGCTTCCTGAAGTCAGGTCGGCAAGGCTGCCTAAAAGGTCAGTCAGTCTGCGAGGTGTTGTGCCGAGAGAGACATTTTGATTTTTTAGGTCTTTAGATTTTTCTTGAATAATTTTCATGATTGCCTTTTGCGCTTCTGCTCCTGAGAGGTGGCCAAGCTGATTGTCAGCAACATATTTCAGCTTGATTTCATTTGGCAGGCCAATCAGTCCGTTTGTGTAGCCTGGAGACACAACAGGGTCGGCAAGCTCCCAAATTTTTCCGACAGGGTCTTTGAATGCGCCGTCACCATAAACCATGCATTCGATGTTTTTGCCTGTTTTCTTTTTAAGTGCGGCTTGAAGGTTCTCAGCAAATTTCATTGTATCTTTTGGGAAAAGTTTTACAACTTCATTTGTAGAAACATTGCTTCCAAGCAGGCCATATTCTGGGTTGAAGCCGCTGCCGTTTACGCTTTCGCTTAAAATATCGCTTAGTGAGTAAATTTTTCTTGCTCCGCCTTTTTTGAGTGCTTTTTTGGTCAGCTCACGTGTGTGAATGTCTGCATTAATTACGTTTTTTGTATATTTCAAAATGGCGCATGGATTGTTGGAGAAAATAATCTCACAATTTTTGCCGCCAAATTCTTTGTATAATTCTACATAGTTTATACCGGTAAACTCGTGTGCAGTATTTCCAAATTTTGCATAAAATTCTTCTTCGGTAAGCGTATCATAAGGATTGATGCCGCTCTCTAAAAGCTGCTCATCGCTGATAAGGTGATTGCCCACTTCGTCTGCAGGAAGTGAAAGCTGAATGATGAGTTTTTTAACGCCCTTTGCAATGCCTTTCAGTAGAAGCGAAAAACGATTTCTGCTTAAGATTGGCAGAATAAGCCCAACGGTTGCATTTCCAAACTTTTCGTGCACGTCTGTTGCGATATCGTCAAGAGTGGCAAAGTTGCCTTGACTTTTTGCAACGATTGCTTCGGTTACTGCGATGATGTCGCGATCTTCCAATTTAAGCTTATGTTTTTTGCAGGCCTTAACCACGCTGTCGCAAACGATTTTTACAAGGTTGTCTCCTTTTTTAATAATAGGCGCTTTAACGCCGATTGACATAGTTCCAACTAAATTCATAAATCCTCCCATTTGCAAGCAGGGCTTGCCGTTCCACTAGTATTTTATAGAAAACAATAAAAAAAAGCAACTAAAACGGCTGATAAAAAAATAAAACTAGGATAAAAGTTGAGTTATCCTAGTTTATTTCAGGTTTGCATTATTGCTCTGCCTCTTGCCCGCATTCCATATCGTAGGCATAGCGAGGTGGTTTGTTTTTTAAGTAGCCTGTGTAGTTGGTTGCCCTTATTTCTTCGTTGCAACAGGTTGTATGGAATTTACTTGACATGCCAACGGTTTGTGAGAGGTCATATTGATGCAACACATGGCTATCGTTTTCTTCAATAACAACATAACGCTTGTCTTCGTTTTTGGTATTGTCATTTCCGCATGCTGCAAGAGTGAAAATGGTGGAAGCAACAAGTGTGGTGATTACCAATTTCTTTAAAAATCCTTTCATCTTTTTTCTCCTTGACTTAATTATATCACCTTTTTTTTATTTGTCAAGGGGTGTGAGGAAAATATACACTCCAAGCTTATAAAAAAAACGAATAAGAAAACGTATACGCTACTTTTTTATCCGCATTGCATAAAGTTTGGATTTTTTACTTCATGCCAAATGTCTTTTAAAAGTCTTTTGTTGATGTGGGCATTATTTTGAAAATCTTCTCTTGAAGAATATTCTTGTATCATTTCAGAAGAGCAAAATATTATTTTTTCGTCATGCTCAAAATAGACCTCATACATTATATTGTCATGCTCAAATTGCATTTCGCTGTAAAAATAAAGCCCGTTTATAAATTCATTAAATGTTGCTTTAAATGGCAAACCCTTTTTGAATTGTTCTCGCGCTGTTGTTGGAGTGACGAGCATAGGATAACTAATGCCGCGTGCTTTTTCAAGGCTTTCTTCATCTCTTTCGAACTGCCACCCACAGTTTTCGCATTCCCCATTTCCGTATTGGTCTTTAAGGCAGTGCCTCCCGCA
The DNA here is from genome assembly GCA_017625505.1 of Clostridia bacterium. Taxonomy (GTDB): domain Bacteria; phylum Bacillota; class Clostridia; order Christensenellales; family UBA1242; genus Caccovivens. Next base: position 15,989 of record JAGAKV010000001.1, read on the forward strand.
TATTGAGCAAGTTGCTTCAACCTTTCTTTTATGGGGGCTATCTTTTCCACAAATTGGGCACTGCCCAGAGTAGGTGTCAATTGTTATTTGTTGCTGGCAGTCGCAAACATAAGAAATCATTGAGAATCGTTTTTGTGAAGAAGTCTCTTTTTTCTCTGTCATTTTATCTATAATATTCTCAATTTGTTTTATCGATGAAATCCTAGTCTTGATGTGCAACACTGATTCGCCTGAGCGTGATGCATTTAGTTTTATCTGTTCTAGATCATCAAAATTAACTAGTTCTTGATAGTAATAAAATCCATATATTCCAATTCTAAAAGACCTTAATGCTTCAAAATTAAAGGACAAAAGATCCTCTTTGGTGAGTGTGAATTTTATGAATCCTATGTAAGTCTCATTAGTTGCAAGGTCGAGCCCGATTTTTGTTTGTATTCCGTTTAATTTGCATAGAATAGTTGGTATTGGATATTGGATACGCACAATTTCATTGTCGAGTTTTATATGGTGGGTGTTTAAAAAGACTAAAGCGTGGTCAATGTGGTGACTGCCCATGCAACGCCTTACTTGCTCAATATTGTCAAGAACTGAACTGTATAAATTATTTAACTCATTAATTTTGCTTTTCATGTTTGTATTATAGCATAACTTTTAGATTTCCTCCAATAAAACTCATATCTTTTTTCTTAATTTAATATCTTACAATATGAAAAATATTTTTGTGACGATTAAGAAAAAATGGATATTGTCGGTGGTGGCGATTTGTCTTGTGATGCCAGTGTTAGCGGGGGTGTTTGCGACTCAAAAGGCAAGCCGTCCAAAACCCGAATATACTATTGTGATTGATGCGGGGCATGGCGGGCGTGACGGTGGTGCTGTGGGAAAAACAACGGGGGTGAGCGAGAGTGAACTCAATTTGCAGTTTGCGCTAACCTTGAAAGCTGTTTGTGAAGAATTTGGAATTGGCGTTGTGATGACACGAAGTGACATGAAAGGGCTTTATGACGAGAACGCAAGCAACAAAAAACGCAGCGAAATGGAGAAAAGAAGGGAGATTATCAACTCTTCGAATGCCGACTTGATGATCAGTCTGCATATGAATAGTTTTCCGCTCTCGTCCTGTGAAGGCGCATATGTTTTTTATGGCAAGGGGTGCGAAGAAGGGGAGAGGCTTGCGGGCTCGATTTCCTCATCGCTCTCAAAAAGTTTTGATAGCGCAAGAAAAATTGCCACCATAGGAGACTACTATGTGCTCAACTATTCGTCAATTCCTTCCGCTCTTGTTGAGTGCGGGTTTCTTTCAAACCCTGAAGAAGAGCGCCTGCTTGCAAGCGAGCAATATCAGAAGGAGTTTTGCTATAGTCTGCTTGCAGGAATTTTGTCATATTTTGAAATGAGGTAAATTATAGCGATACTTTTTGCGTTCGTGAAATAAAATGCACATATTTTTCTTGGCCTCCCTCCATGTTTGCTTATAAAATTTAAAAAAACATTTAAATTTACTTGACATTTTTTCCGGGGGGGGGTAGAATAAAGATAGATATAATGGAGAGGTGTGTAATTTAAGGAGAAGGGTATGGAAAAAGCGAAAGCGCAAAATAAAAAACTTGTGTATATGGTAGTGGGACTGTCGTTTGCGTTGGTTGCGGTGCTTGGCGCGCTAATCGGAGTTTTTGCAGCTACAAACCAAACGTTTGGGTCCAGCTTTAGTGTAAATTACAAATTGGGTGACAATCTCGCCGCAAGAGTAAGGACTGAAAAATATGTGCCTTTTCTTGACGCAGACGGGGACGGCTTAGAAGATGGCGCTGTCAATATTATTGTAGACTCCAAAGGAAATGAGATTGAAAGAGACGCCAACGACTATGTTGTGTTCAACGCGGCAGACGCCACATCAGAAAAAGATGTATATATTGGCGAGGTAAATCTCAACCCGTATGCATCAAAAGCATACTTCTATTTCACAATCGAAAGCCTTATGGATAGCGGGTATATTCGCGTGCTGTGCAACCCAACTTACGGTGAAAACACGTCGAATATGAAAACTGACATTGCTTATTGCAATATTGATGAACCCACTGGCTTTGATCCAACAAAATCAGCCTCGACATTATCAGAAGAAAGATGGACTAAAGCGCATTATAACAATATTCCAGCGGGCGGATATAAGATGATCAGAATTACCCTTGCTGTACATAATATCAATCACACTGCAAATTGCAGCGGGACTTTTGACATTCAACTTGACTATTCTTCTGTTACAGGCCTTGAGGCACTTGATGATGACACAAAGTCAACTATCCAATCAAACACAACTGCCGAGCAAATTATTTTTGCTTACGCAGAAGAGCAGCCGGAAGGTGCAGCCCAAACATCAGCAGCAAAGCCAATGGCAGATACGGGCAAGAAAATTTGGACTGTCCTTGACGGCACAACTCTTTACGTGTACTCAAACTATACAATTGATCTTCCTGCAGATTGCAGCGCGTTCTTTGCGAATCGCAGTACATTAAAAACGCTTGAACTGACAAATTTCAATACTTCAAATGTGACAAATATGTACAGAATGTTTTACAATTGCACCGCGCTTCAAAGTTTAAACCTTACATCATTTGATACTTCAAGTGCTACAAGTTTTGAGGATATGTTTTACAAGTGTGGAAATCTTACAAGTTTAGACCTTACCAACTTCAACACATTAAATGTGACAACCATGCTGGGAATGTTTAGCGATTGTACGTCACTTACAAACCTGAATCTGTCAAGTTTTGACACGAGGAATGTGATGACAATGGAATATATGTTTTATAAATGTTCTGCATTAAAGAATTTTGATGTTTCAAAATTTGATACCAAAAAAGTGACATCTATGAAAGGAATGTTTTCTAATTGCGAGTCGGTGACGTCACTTGAGTTGTCAAACTTTAACACATCCGCGGTGACTACGATGAGGACAATGTTTCAATCATGTAAGGCATTAACAAGGTTGGATATATCACATTTTGACACCCAAAATGTTACTGATATGCTTAACATGTTTCGTGGATGTATTCTGTTGCAATCTATTGATGTAGATAACTTTAATACCGGGAAAGTTGCTGATTTTTCGGGTATGTTTGAGCAATGTGAAAAAGTGATAAAATTAGAAGTTTCAAAATGGGATACATCAGCGGCAGTCAAAATGTCATTCATGTTTAACAAGTGTTACATGCTTGAGGAGTTAAATGTATCAAATTTTGATACCGCACTTGTTAACGACATGAAAGGAATGTTTCAATGTTGTGAAAAATTGACAAACATAGATGTATCCAACTTCGATACCTCACTTGTAACGGATATGTCATATATGTTTGGAGATTGTTATGGTCTCACAGAACTTGATGTATCAAGTTTTTCAACTTCAGATGTGATAAATATGCAGCAAATGTTTGGTTATTGCTCTTCCCTTGTTACAGTGTATGCCAGTGAAACGTTTGTTGTTGGCACATCAACCACAACCACCAATATGTTTACAAACTGTACAAAACTTGTTGGTGCAATTTCATATAGTTCCTCAAAAATTGACGGCACATACGCAAACTGCGAGAGCGGATATTTCACATACAAAGAAAAGGAAGCTTAAAAAGTACAAGGATGCTTAGTGATTAAAGCAGACAATAAAAAATGAGAACATATTAGATTTGATAGTCTAATATGTTCTTTTTTAGATGATTATCAGTAAAAATAAAATTGTAAGTGTCATTGTAATTATAATTGAAATTAAAATTAAAGTTGAAACTGGAGTTAAAGGGCTGTAATTTTTTAGGCTTGTGTTTAAATTGTTTTGTGCAGTTTTTACCTTAACTTTCGTATTCCAGTTTGACGCCGTATGTCTTTTCGTAGGTGTATTGACAAAAGTTGAAGTTTGTCTCTTTCATGCTTATTACATTTTCGCTTGCGCAGAGCTGCTTGTTTGGATAGATTGGTTTGCCGATATTTATTGTATATTCTTTTACCGGAAAGCCGTCGCTGTCTTTGTAAATGGGGGAGTCGTTCATCGTGATAAAGCAAGGAATAATGGGAATGTTGAGTTTGTAGGCAAACTTGAAAGCGCCGTCTTTGAAAGGACGAGGCTTAGGGTAATTCCACCACATGGCCTGCTCGGGATAAATCAAAAAATAAGAGCTTTTCTCAGAAAGTTTTTTGAGTGCTTCTAGAAATTTTTGCATTGTGCGTGGATTGCTGCTGAGAGGCAGTGTGTTGCAGTGTCTAAAGAATAGGTCAAAGCCCTTGGGTGGCGATGTAAAATTGCCCTCTCTTATAATTCTATAAAAGGTATGTTTGTTTGCGTATTTTTGAAAAGTCTTATAAATAGCGATATTTTCAAATGGGTGAAAGTGGTTGCTTGTGATAAATGCCGCGCCCTTAACTTCTTTTAAATTTTCTTCGCCGATGACGTTTGAGATGATCAGTTGGCCTGACGAGATTAGTCCGTCGATTGCTTTCTCAGCGCCCCGGGAAACGAAAAAACGCTTAAGTTTGTTTTTCCACTTTTTTCGCAGGTAATCCACATCTTGTGGGTTTAATATTTTATTTGGTGGATCATTTTCCACGTCGCAGTCAAATTTTCTTTCCTTTTCAAGCTGTTTTATTCTGTTTAATATTTCAATCCGCTCTTGGTTTATCATATCACCTCACTTAGATATTTGTTTCTAAAATTGTTTTGATCGTGCGCTTCTTGCAGTGCAAGATTTAGGAGGTTTTGCCCGCCTTGCATTGATGCCTGTCGCTTTTCGTCGTCATAAGAGCGGCTTATTGTTTGAATCGACTCATACATTGGAGAATACTTTGCATAAGACCAAAAGTCTTCTTCATATAGTGTCCCTTCAAACATCCAAGGTTTCCACAGCATATTATAGTGTACAAGGTTTCTAGTGGATGCGTGACAGATGTTGTTTGGGATTGGCATAACGTTCCAATCATAGTCGATGTATTTGACCTTGCCGTTTGTAAGCACATTGAGATAATCTTGGTCTTGAGCGACTCTGAAGGAATAAGTGCCAAGAAGTTTGATAAATTTGTCCTCAAAATTCCATTTGCGCATTTCTTTTAAGTTCATAAGCAGTATACCCGCATTAAAGTACTGCTCGCTGTTTATGCCCAGCGCCTTTTCAACATATGCCTTAAATTCAGGCGTGTTTTGAACGGCTGCATCGGGGATTGCGCCCACAAGATTGCTGCCTAGTTTTACTTGATACAGCGCTGAAATGTCTCCGTTTACGACGATGTCGCTGTCGAGATAGAGGCCTTTGTCGAGGTGGGGGAACATATTTGGAATAAAAAGACGCGAGTAGGTTGAGGAAGTGTAATAATCGCGTGTGACAAGCTTGCTTGCAAGACTTTCAAGTTTGTCGCTGATATCGACAAAATGAGCATTTGCATTTTGTAGTTGAGTTTTGATGACAGCTTGGTTTTCGGGTGATACTCCATTGTGCAGAATATAAACATTGTAAGTGAAGTTTTTGTTTGCATTTTGCATAATTGACACAAGAGCGGTAGAAAGGAATGGGCAATAGTTGTTGTCAATTGAGAAAAATAAATTAATTTCTTTTTTCATAAGTTCTCCTTTTGCTATCTTTAGTTTACGCGCATTATTGTCAAAACACAATAGAGTTTGCAAAAGTCTACTCTACTGTTTAAATGGCCATAAGAGAATTTTAAAATTTTCACTCTCGTCAGAAGAGAGTTTGAAAAATAGTTGCTTTATTTTCGCAATCATGCTATCATAATGTTATGGAAAACGAGAAAAATCAATTTGCAATAAATTTGGTGGCTCTGCGAAAACAAAAGGGGCTTACGCAATCTCAGCTTGCAGAAAAATTTAATTATACTGACAAAACCATTTCTAAGTGGGAAAACGGAGACGCCGTTCCTGACAGTCAAACCCTATATGCGCTCAGTCAATTTTTTGAGGTGAGCATGGATAGTTTGTATGGCGGGGACTGCGTTAAAGATCAAGAGGCGAAAAGCAAGGGTGACGCACGGCTGAGACGAAACAAGCTTATCATCACACTGCTTGCTGTGGTTGCAGTTTGGTTTGTCGGTGTGTTTGTGTATGTTCAGCTTAAGCTTATTATGGGGGCTGATTATTGGCTTTCGTTTATTTGGGCAGTGCCGGCGTCTTGCATAGTGATTATTGTATTCAATTCTATTTGGGGGAAAAGGAATTTAAACTATATTGTTGTAAGCGTTTTGGTGTGGACTCTGATTCTTGCCCTTCACCTTCAATTGACGCAGGCGGGATTACAAGATATTTGGCCAATATACTTTTTGGGAATACCTCTTCAAATATCCATTATATTATGGTCGCAGCTTAAATCAAGAAGAAAAAAATCAAAGGGAGAAGGATATGTTTATTGCATTTAGCGGAATTTCAGGAAGTGGGAAAAATACTATAATGAACGAGCTTATGAAAGTTCGTCCAAATTTAAAAGTGCTTGAGTATGCAACAGGGACGACAAGGGCTCCAAGGGAAAGTGACAAAGACAACAACACCTATGTGTTTTTGTCAAAAGAAGAGTTTGAAAAAGGAGTTGCGGAAGGCAAGTTTTGTGAGTACGAAAATTACTGCGGAAATTATTATGGCACATTTGTTGAGCGTCTAGAAAGTGTCGTGGATAGTGAATTTGACTTCATGAAAGATATTGATGTAAACGGAAATGCAAACCTTAAAAAGTTTTATGCGGGAAGGTGTAAAATGCTGAGCATATTTATAGATGTACCGGACGAGCTGCTGAGGCAGCGTCTTGTAAAGCGAGGAGAGAGTGAGGAATCAATTGCAAAACGTCTTTCGCGTGGTGAATATGAGCGTTCTCGTAAAGATGAGTATGATTTGGTGATAGAAAATATTGATCTTCAAAAGGCTGTTGAAGCGATCAATAATTTTATTGAAGCAAACAAAACTACAAATTAAGGGGAAAAGAGACAAATTTCGCTAGAATAGTAGTCTCTTTTTTTGCGGTCTTCCTTTTATACTGAAGGCATGAAAGGAAAAATTAATCAAATTATAAAGTTTTTTGTGTTTGCGCTGCTGTTTTTTGTTCTTTCGAGAGGTTCAATTCAGGGCGTCGTCTTTCCGTTTGCGTACGGGATGTTTTTTGCGCTTGCGTGGGGAAATCAAAAGGTGTATCTTTTGGTGCCTGCATACATAATTGGGGCAACGCTCAACAACTATTCTTTTGCCGGAATCATGCCAACACTGGCAACCGTTGTGTTTTTAATTGTGCCTTACTATATTCATGTTGCGGTCAAAAAGCCAATGCAAAAGTGGGAGCTTTTTCTGTATGCTGCTTTGAGTCAGGCGGGATTTTTGATTTTTGCAATTCTTTCTGGCTTGAATGTTTTTGCTATTGCTGCCCATTTTGTTTTTGGGCTGGTCATGATGGCCTTAGAGATTGTGCTTGTTGAAGCGCTAGTGTTGCGGGGGCTTTCAAACAAACTCTCCCTTATTGAAATGATAGGGGGCGGGGCGGTGTTGGTGGCGTTTGCTGCTGGCCTTCAAGCATGTGATATTTATGGATTTTCAATTTTAAAACTTTTTGTTTTTTTTGTTGTGTTGACGCTTGCTCATATTTCAAGTCTGTCAAACACACTTCTGTTTGCGTCGCTTATGGGGCTTGGGGCTTTGCTTGCAAACAATAATCCTGTGTATGTTGCTCCCTTTGTGCTTGCTGCCATTTTTGTTTGTGCGTTTAGAAAACTCAATAAAATTTTTCCTGCGCTTGCTTGTGTGCTGGCAGAAACAATCAGCATTTTTTATTTTCAGCTTTATTACAATGGTGGAATAATTGAGTGCATTCCTGTTGTTTTGGCGGGGGCGGTCTTTGTGTGCTTGCCTGAAAAAGTTTACTCGAGTGCTTCACTGCTATTTAACGGCAATTATGACAGAATGGCGGTTAAAAGTTTGCTTAATCGCAATCGCGAGGTTATGCAGCGAAGGCTTGAAAGGCTTGGAGAAGTGTTTTTAGAAATGAACTTTGTTTTTAGAAAATTAATCAAAAAGCAGGCCGGCGAAGAAGAGATAAAAGAAATGCTGTATGAAGAACTGAAAAGTTCGATTTGCAAGGGGTGTCCTGATCATAAGCATTGCCATCGCACTTTTAATGATGACACGAAAAAGATTTTTGTACAGCTTATTTCTACGGCACTGGCACGTGGGCGGATTACTTTGCTTGATCTTCCCAATTACCTCTCGTCACGTTGTGGAAAGGCAAATGTTCTTATTAATGAAATAAATACGCTAACCAAGCAGTACAAATCGTATAGGAGTTTGGTGGGTAGTATTGATACAAGCAAGCTTCTTATTTCTGATCAGCTGGAGGGGGTGTCAGGGCTTATGAAATCACTTGCGAAGGAAACCGATTGTATGATTGCTGTTGATAATGAGAAAGAAAAACGCGTGATTGAAGAGCTTGCTGCAAACAACATTATTTGTATGGATGCGCTTATTTATCAAAAGGATGCTTGGACGGTTATGGCGACATTGATTGTCAGAGAGGAGGACGCGCAAAAGCTTAAATTGCAAGAGGTGCTATCGAAAGTTTGTAAAAACAAAATGTGCGTGTATGATGTGCGGCAAAGTGAAAAGGCGGGGCTTGTGTCTGTCAACTTGAAAACTGCGCCCGCTTACGATTGCGTGTTTGGCCTTGCACTTACTCCAAAAGGAGGCAACAATGTGTCGGGCGACAGGCACTGCATTGAGAGGCTGGATGGAGATCGATTTATTTTTGCAATCTGTGATGGTATGGGAAATGGTGAGGCTGCAAGCGAAAAAAGCGATACAGCCATCAGCTTGATTGAGAATTTTTATAAAGCCGGCTTTGACAGCGAAATTATATTAACTTCAGTGAATAGGCTTTTAAATCTTGAAGGCGATGATATTTTTTCAAGCCTCGATGCGTGCATTGTTGATCTTAAAAATGGCAGCGCAGATTTTGTAAAAATGGGGGCGGCAAGTTCGTATATTCGCGGAGAAGAGGGCTGTGACATTATTGAGAATTCAACACTTCCGATTGGAATAGTACAAGAGGCAAAAGTCAGGACGCAAAAGGTGGTCTTGAAAGAGAAAGACTATATTATTATTTGTTCGGATGGAATCAATGATTCGTTTGCAAGTGACGGTGATTTTAAAGATTTTATCCTGTCGCTTAAGTCACAAAATCCGCAAGAGTGGGCCGATCAAATTCTTGCGCAGGCGCTATCCCAAAACAATGGGTATGCGGTTGATGATATGACAGTGCTTGTGGTGAAAATATTTAATTAATTTTAAAAATATCGCAAAAATTGGCAAAAATTAACTAAAAATTGTTAAAATTTGGCGAATTTTGATAAAATTTCAAAAATTATTGCAAATAATATTGAAGTTTTTTAAATTTTGAGTTATAATCTATTACGCAAAAATTAATACTTTGGAGATAGATTATGAACTGTGAAGAATTTATTGTTTCAAACAAATTATTTAAAGCAGGGGAGATTATTGGTGTTGCTTGCAGTGGCGGCAGTGACTCAATCGCCCTCCTTCATTACCTAGCGCAAAATCAAGAAAAATTTGATATCGAAGTTGTTGCAATACACGTTGATCATGCAATCAGAGAAGACAGCTATTTGGATGTTGATCTTGTTCGTGAAACGGCAAGAGAGCTTGGTATTCGTTTTTATAAATTTAGAGTGGACGTTCCAAAAATTGCGAAAGAAAAATCAATGGGGATTGAAGAAGCTGCTCGAGAGGCAAGGTATGGGGTGTTTAAATCTCTCATAAACAAGGGGCTAATTGATAAAATTGCGCTTGCTCATCATGCTCAAGATCAGGCAGAGACCATTCTTATGCATATTTTCCGCGGGGCAGGTCTTGCAGGGGCGAAGGGAATGGAAGCGCGCAGCGAAAAAATCTATGTTCGTCCACTTTTAAACACTTCAAAAGAAGAAATCCTGCAATATATTGATGACAATCGTTTGGAATATAGAGACGATTCTACTAATAAGGATAATTCATACAATCGCAATTTTGTGCGCAATGTGCTTATAAAAGAAATTGAAACTCGCTGGCCAAATGCCGTTCAGTCAATTGTAAACTTTGGCAAAGCGGTCAAAGAAGACGATGACTTCATCAGAAAACACGTTTATGACGATGCGCTTATTTACGAGAAGAAAACTGTTAAAATTCCTATTTCATATTTTCTTTATGACAAAGCCATCGTGACAAGAGTAATCTTTAAGGCACTTAAAAATATTGGTATTGTAAAAGATGTTGAAAGGCGTCACATAAACCTTATTTGCGCTCTTGCTACAAGTGGTGAAAATGGAAAGAAAATCACGCTACCTTTTGAGGCGGTCGCAATCAAAGAATATGATTTTCTGACAATCTGCAACAAACAAAAAGAAGTAATTACAATCAATATTCCATTCAAATGTGGTGAATTTGATGTTGCTGGCATGTATAAATTGGTTGTAAAAAGAGTTAAAGAATTTGAGGGGAAGCACGGGCTTTTGCTTGACTATCGTAAGGTGCCAAAGGATGCTGCTTGGAGATTCCGTCAGGACGGTGACTTCTTCACAAAATTTGGTGGAGGAACAAAGAAACTTAAAGCGTTCTTGATTGACAAAAAAATTCCAGCAAGGCTTCGTGATCAAATTCCTGTGCTTGCTAGCGGAAGCGAGGTTTTTGCTATTGCAGGGGTTGAAATTTCTGAAAAGGTGAAAGTGGAAGACGTGCCTACAGCATACCTAATTCAACTTAGAAAATATAAAAATTAAGAAAATTGCTAAAAATCCAAGAAATTTCTTGGATTTTCTTGCTTTTTATGGTAATTTTTAGTTGAAAAGAGAAAATTAATATTGTATAATATAACAGAAAAGCGCGCGGGCTTTGTTTACGGAGGTTAATGTGGATAGCGTTTCAACAAACATAGTACGACCATTTTTGAAGCAGAACGGAATTGAGTGGTCAGGTGTTATGCAAACATCTCTTGCTACAATTGTTATGCTTGGCGAGATTAAATTTGGCATTTCTTTAAATGATGACGTGACGTTTTTAATGGATGCAACTTATAAAGGGAAACGATGCTTGTTTAATTACAAAATAAGTGAAGATGAGTTTCTTTTAAAATCGGTAAAGGGCTTAACCAAGATCAATCTTTCAAAACAATGGAAGGCATATCTAGACAAAATTAAAAACGACAAAAACCTTGACGGCGAAGATCTTTTTGTTTAAAATATTAAATGTAAAGATCTCTGATATAAGAAACTTATCTATAAAAATGATTTACGCAGGCATGTCACACGTGTTGCGTAAAACATGCCAGAGTGGCGGAATCCGGGTTCTCTGAAAATTGTAAAATTTTTAGGGTGGTAGTGTCAGATGAGCAAGTTTATGAAACTTGCGCAAAAAAAAGTTGATAAACTTACGAGGTGACATAGTATACAAGTCGTGAGTAAAATGCGAGAGTGGCGGAATGGCAGACGCGCAAGTTTCAGATGCTTGTGGTAGCAATACTGTGTGGGTTCAAATCCCATCTCTCGCACCAAATAAAATGAAAAGCGGCTGTCATTCCGCCAAAGTGGCAAAAAGGGGCCCCCAAAAAATCGTGAGATTTTATGGGGAGAGGAGGATGCGAGCGGAAAAGAAATCGAGCTATGCGAGATTTCACAAAGCGTAGCATTTGACGATGACGCGCAAGTCTAGCGATGCTTGTGGTAGCGTTTGCTGTGTCGGTTCACTTCCTGTCGGAGCCAGACCGCGAGCAAGTCGCTCCCCGGCTTTGGCTAAAAACAAGACCACTAGCTTGTTTTCTTAACGCGTCGCCCCCATCTCTCGCACCAAATGAGAACTAAGTTGAACCTTGGTTCTTTTTTGTTTTTTCAGCCAAAAGTGTTTACAACTTTCTAAACACCAAAAACAAAGACCTAACAAGCAACAATCAACTGAAAGATGAGAAGATTTTGCATTATCTTCTCTTTTTTTTTAGTGGGTATTTACAAAAATTTGAGAATATGTTACAATATGTTCGTTTTAGGAGAAAATATATGGCAAATAATAAAATTATAAATTCAAATACTCCAGTATATGGAATATATAAAACAACACACGTTTGGAACTTTAAAAAAGTCGCTCTAAGTTGTTTCTTTTTAAACAAATATGCTGCCGGTGAAGTTCTTGAAGATCAAAAACAACTAGATTCAAATTCGTTTTATCATATTTTAAGGTCAACTTATGGTCAAATTTTTGAAGGTGGAATATCTTATGACGGAAGAAAGCCTATGCTTTTCAAAGATCTAGATGATTATTATTCATATTTATCAAGAGATAACGAAAAGCAGTTATAATTTCACTCTAAACAAAACAACCATATCCGATAAATACTTTATGGTTCGGATTAGTTATCGACGCCCGCACCAAACAAAACGAATCCGAGCTAAAGTGCTTGGATTTTTTATTGTTAAAAGGAAAAATGGCCGCTGCAATAAAATTTTTAAGCATAGATATTGAAAAAGATGTGAGAATGTGCTAATATATGGATTATATTCAGGAGGTTATCATGGAGAAAAGATATTTAAGTGACATCAAGTGGAAGGACCAAAGGATTGTAAGCTTTAATCATAGTGAGGATCGATGGGAATGCTCGATTAATAGTTTCGCGAATGAGGCGATAACATATTATAATGGAGTGCTTCATATTTATCCGGCAAATGGAGCAAACTGTGCTGAGAGTTATAAGGCAACAAAAGAAGATTTTAACGCGCTTAAAGAGGTTATCTTGAAAAACCCTGCGTTTGTTTGTTGTGGCGATATTCATATTTTTAATTTAGACCATATTGTTAAACTCGAGAAAAGGCCTAACTGTTTGTATGTTGATTGTCGATATGGGCTTTACGGTGTTGACATCAAGAATAAAGAAGATGTTAAAGAATTTGTTATGGCAATGAAAAGAAAGTGGAAAAAGGCCATAGATGATTTTGACCAAAATGACACATTAAACGATGAAGAAGACTGCTTATAAAAAAATGATTTACAACTGCCTAAACGAAAAAGCTGAAGCAGTTTTTTTTGTTTGGGATGGTTGCAAAAAGGTGTAGAGTTTTTTTTTGATTTGACCTCTTTACTTTTATCAAGAGGTATGTTATAATTTAAGTATGGAAAAGATTGGATATATTGATAAAAGTAAGCTCGCACTTCTAAGTGGGTTGAATTCGTCATCGCAGTTGAATGATGTTGAACTTAAATACGAAAATAGGGATATTATTGAACAGCGCAACGATGTTGTTCAACCTATTTGTGCGGGCGTTATGATGACAAAAGATAATAAGATTTTGGTTGTAAATAAAAAAGCTAAAGCTACTGGAGAAAAGTCTCCTGAAAAAGGGAAATCCCTGTTGTATATCGGTGGGCACTTAGATATTGCCGATCGTGCAGAGGCAAATTTCCAAACATTTTCATTGGGGATGCGAAGAGAAATTGAAGAAGAGATGGGGTTTGCGCTGACGAATGAAAATGCATCTTTAAAAAGTCCAATTGTTTTATACACGCCTTTGACAGAGAAATCCGCGAGGCATCTGGGAGTGATATTTCCTGTGATTATAGAGCGATCTTTTGATACAACGTTTACAGACGGTAAGTGTAAATTTGTTGATATCAACGTTTTGAGTGAAATTGACAATTTTGAAGCTTGGTCAGAAATTATTTTAAAAGAAATTGTTGAAAAAATGCAGTCAGCATACAGCCAATTGTAAGGGCGCGTATAAAAGGTATTGAAATTTGTTTTTAAGTATGGTATAATAGCTATATAACAATGAATATGTATATCTTTTGATTAGGAGGAGTTATGGCATATATTGATCAAAATAAAAAAGTAGTTGGGCATAGGCTGCGCGGCGTTCCAATCGAAAAAAATAAAATTAGACTTTTGTATGTTGCGCTTGAAAAGCTGAAAGAAGAAGGGAGCGAAGCGAAACTTTCAAAAACATACTGTGTATCAAGCCCTTATATGATTCCTTACGGAATGACGATCGAGCAAGCGTGCAAAGTGATTTCTTATCTATCTGAAAAAGTTGAAAGCGAGCAAGATATCGAGCCCGCAACTCAGCAAAGTGTTTTTGCCGTCATTAAACTGCTTGATGAGTATGGTTTTAGAAAGCTTGAAGGCTTTTCAAATGGCTATGCTCACACGGTGACAAAATACAATCCAGCAGAAAAAATTGCAGGGATTCCAAAAAGTCCAGTTTTTGGAGTGGTAGATCTTTTTACCGTTGGTGGTCACATGAAAAGATTTGAAAAAAGTGATATGAGTTCGAGATTTTTTGATTGGTTTACCCCTGGAGTAGAAAAAGCCGAAATTGACATGATTTATGCAAGTATTCAGGAGGTAGAAAATGGCAAAGAATAATATATCAAAAAAAAGTTTTGCAAGAACACTTCTTGGTGCTAGTTATGAACCACCAAAAGCGGCTGTCGCAAGAGAAAGACTGTTTAAATTTGCTTGTGAAAATGTGCCATCACAGTATAAGATGGTAGGGGAAAAATATCTTTATAGAACAAAATTTTTAAATAGAATTTTATACCTTAAGGCAAAAAGCACTGAAGGAGAGCTTGTTGCGCTTGTCTACGTCGTTAATCTTGAGAGAGGCTCGTGTAGATTGCAGGTGGGCTCGACTTGCGTTGACTTAAGTAAACAGTGGAACAAGTTTCTTGCAGAGGAAGCTCTACGCGCAGTTACCGTTGATCGTGAAAGCTCAATGTAAAGAGAATGTTTGCAAGGTGAACTTGATTTGAGTATAAAACAATCGGAACAAAATCTTATCAAAGTGATAAGATTTTTTAATAAAAAAAAATTTTGAGAGTGGCATGGCGTCCAAAAGGATTAGGGAGAGTGCTGTATTACTGAGGATTTTAGAAGGTTATCCTATTGCATAAAAGTCTTTGACAAGTCCGCTTATGTTTGATATAATATGACTGGAGAATGTTATGAAGACGCTTGTAATAAACAAAGACAACTTAAAAGAAGAGGAGGTTGTTGACACTGTGACCAGGGTCAAGTGCTTTATTGAAAATGGTGTGGGGGAGGTTATGCTGGCCTCAACGCAAGGCGGTTGCATGATGCTTCCTGGCGGGCATGTGGAAGAGGGGGAAGATTTAACCATTGCCGCGCAACGAGAAGTTCAAGAGGAAACGGGAATCGTTCTCGGCGGAGAGGATTTTATTGCGCCCTTTTTTGAAATTAAGGATTATATAAAGAATTATCGAGGCAGAGGAATCAACAGAATTGCCCGCATGATATACTTTCATATCAGGACGGATAAACAGGTAGATTTGTCTAATACTAATATGACGGAAGAGGAAAAGTCAATGGGTTTTTTCACAACATTTGTTTCGCCTGATTCAATGAGAGAAATGCTAGAAAAAAATATCGAGCATAATGAAGAGGAAATCTATCGTGTAATTTCTTTCGAGACATTACGTGCTCTTAACGAATTTCAAAGCTATAAATCAACATCTAGCAAGAAATAGACAACAAAAATAGATTCAATAAAATTAAACCGGTATTCAACAAAAAAGCACCCTTAGTCAAGCACTTTTGAAACTAGTGAAAAAAAGAGAACAAATTTTTTGTTCTCTTTTTAAATTATTATAAACCATTTTCGTGAATTGTAAACTTTTCTGTTCTTAAATCCCCCATAAAAGTTAAAAAATTAGGAGTTAAGTCTATCGTTTTATATTTCCCATCAATATATACTTCATTCCAAGCATGAGCATATTTTTTATAATCTGAAATTACATTGCTATCTCCTGAACTAATTACTTTACATTCAACACCAATCAAGTCACAAATATCTTTAAATGCGATTGAAAAACTCTCGCAAATTCCCTTTTTCAAAAGAATTGGTGCATATTTTTCACTTGCAAGAATTAATGTATTTTTATAAGGATATGTTATATTAGGATATTTGCCAGTGCCGTTATTATTTCTTGGTTGCTCTAAAATTGTATTGTCATATTGAATATTTTCTTGCCACCAATCAAATAATTTTTTTATTAATTCTTTTTTAGTGATAAATGAATTTGTGGATTTTAAATTGTTTGCTATTTCTTTTATTGTTTGTTGATATTCCTGTTCTACTAATTGCATATTTTTATCGATATTTTTATGTTTGATTTCAAAAGTCATTATTTCACCTCATGTCTATTATAACATAAAAGCAGTTAAATTGCAACAAATAAGTGCCATTATTTTTTTAAAATTATTGACTTTTAATGAAAAACCATATATAATAATCAAAGTAAAGGAGAATTAATATGAGAGATACTGAAATTGTAAAAATGATTTTAGATGAGAATTCTTTTGAATCTAAAATGAAATTAGCGGAACTTGTTGGTTATGACAGATTAAAGGAAATGGTAACAGAAATGAGATTTTCAGGAATAAAAATTCCTCATGTTATGGATGACATTCTTGGGACTTTGCATGGAAATGAAGAAAAAAGACTTGCTAAATTGCTAGAAGAATCAACTCCAAAACAAGTGGAAGTTTTAGTTAGGGCTTTTGGTTCTCAAAAGTGTAAGAGAGCATCAAAATTAATATCAAATCCTGCTAAAGCTCATTTGGTTATAGACTATGCTACCCCGATGAGCTGTAAAGAGAGTGAAGATTTTGTTACTAAAATTGAAGAAACAGGTGTAACCAATTATGAATTAGCTCAAAAAATGGTTATAATAAATGGAGTTGAAAGGACTGAAAAAGATATTGAAGTAACTGGTTATTCTAGACCTGTAAAACATATTGTTGCAGATGTTATGGGACCTTTAAGAGCAAACAAATCAGAAAATACACTTTAATAAAAAAAGACGCTTAATTAGCGTCTTTTTTCACTAGTTTCAAAATGGACAACCCTTAAACAGGTGTTTTTTTGTTGGTGACCCCACCGGGAATCGAACCCAGAACTAGCCCTTAGGAGTTATGCGACTCCTGAACAGTATAGTTATTTAGTGTTTTTTCGTTTAATAAAGTCCATATCTTGTGTTTTGTGATGCAATAAATTGTGTGTTTTTTGTAATTTTTTTATCGTTTTCTAAAAAACTATACCAAAACTATACCAATTACTATACCAAAAC
>JAGAKV010000026.1 GCA_017625505.1 Clostridia bacterium
CGCTAAGCATACTAGCATTGAGAGATGCGCCTGTTCCATCGAGATTTTCTGTAATTGCTAATGCATAATTCTCTGTTTCGTCAAGATATACAAAGTATTCAGTAGTTCCGTCATAGTACTTGAGTTTTGTATTTTCAAATTCGTCTTTTCCAAAGAAGAGTTTGTTTGCTGTTTTTTCTGCAGTAAGTTCGCTAAGCTTATATTGCATAAGGTATGCAGTATATTTAAGCTTATATGTTCCTTCACTGTTTGCAGTAAAATATGTGTTGTTTTCAATGATATAATCATTGCTTGTTGCACTGATTGCACTTACGTTGTACCATGTTGCTGTGTTTGCATCGTCATCTTTCTCAATTCCGATGTAGCCATATGCATCATCTTTAACCATTGAAATTGATGGTGGAGCAAGGTAGTATGGAGTGCCAGTCTTAGCGCTGTCTTCCATAGAAACAAGGTTGTCGATTGTAGGTTTAAGTTCTTCAGTTGTTCCTTCTGCAACATTATATTCGAAGTAAGATGTCACACTGTGATTTCCAGCGTCAACTACAGTGATTGCAACTTGATATTTTCCAGCAAGAGAAGCTTGGAAATATCCGCCTTTTACTGTAAATGTGTTTCTTGAAGGGTTTTTGCTTGTTGTCATGCCCTTGCTTGCAACTTTTGTCTTGGTTCCGTCTTCAGCAACTCTATAAACTGCAACTTGTGCTGTCATAAGAGCGATTTTGTCATCTGTAAAGGTAAGTGTTGGAAGTTCTACTTCGTCTGGAGCAGAATATGATTTTTCTGAAGTCACTGCTCTAGAAAGAGTTGGCATATCTTCATCAGTTGCATCAGCAATTGAAACAATCTTATTGAAGAATCCAGTATTGCCATAGTCATCAGTTGCATATGCGAAAATTTCAACATAAGCAGCGGCTTTTGGCTTTTCAGTAAGGTCTACTGTATAAGAAGTTGCCTTAGCGTCAACATACCAACCTGCTGCATGTGCTTCAGGTGTTACGCCTGTTTTTGCATACCATTTGCCTTCATCTACAACCTTATCATTGTATCTTTGAACATAGTAAGCAAGAGTTCCCTTAGCGTTTGCATCTGCAATAGGAGCCTTGTCTCCGTCAAGATATCTATAAGCAGTAACTGCGCTGATTCTGTTGTCTTGGTTGATTTCGTCAGAAACAGCTGCAACGTTGAATGTAAATTTATCTGTTGGGAGATATGAAGCTTGAAGATCGCTTGAGAATGTGAGTGTTGGAGCAATCTCATCATTGTAAGCAGTTGTAAACTCAATGTCTTTAGCTGTCAATTTTGTTTCTGTGTTTTTGTTTACGTTGTCATTTGCAAAATAACGAACTGTATACTTGTTTGCAGTAAGTTTTGCATTTTGGCCGTCTTCAGCTGGAATATAAGCATAACCTTTTTCGATCATTGCTGTTCTTACAGCAGCCATTTTTGTTTCGTATTCAGCGTCATCTTTGCTTGGAAGTTCAAGTCCTTCAACAAGTGTATTACCAAAGATGTCTTTGTTGAATTCGTTTGTAACAATAAGGTAAGCGCCTTTCATGTAAGCCTTAATTGTTGCAGGATCGTCAGAATCTTGTTTTGCAAGAATCATCTGGCTTCTAAGAGCATAGTTATCACTTACAATTTGTTTGTAAAGAGCGTTTTCCTTAGCCTCTTTAATTTGAGCCTCTGTCAATCCCTCTGTCTCAACATCTTCAGAGAGTGCTGGAGCAAAAACAAGGTTGTATGCATGATATTCTTTTTGATTGATAACATAAACAGGAGTTCCGCCGTAGTTTCTTATCTCTCTTCTAAGAGTGATATCCTCTTGAGCAACCATGTTGTCAGTTCCGCCAATTGCGTAAATGATCACATTGCGGTTTACAGCCTTTGTCTTAAGAAGGTTTTCTGCACTTTCATAAGTTTTCTTTTCAGCGTCAAAACCTGAATTTTTTGCATCATACATAAATACAGATGCAGAAATTGTATCCTTTACATTTGTGATTGTTCTTGTAATTGTGTCAGCATCTACTTTGTTGCCATAGAAGTCTGTTGCTGTGTAGATAAATTTATAAGAGCCTTCTTCTTTTGCTGTAAATTTGTTTCCTTCAGTGATTACGTCGCTAGTTACATCTTTCGCGCCTTCATCAATGCTGTAGCTGCCCTTATCGTTTGCTTTGATTACTTGAATTTGGTAGTGAACAGCAACTGTCTCTGTTGCTGGGCTGTTGTCAGCCTTTGTTGTTGCCACTACTCCTGGAAGAGTCTTCTCTACCCCAACTGTTGCGCTGTCTGGGAAAGTTGTAGAGAAAGTTCCGTCAAGCTCATATCCACGCTTATCATCAGCTTTATCTTTTGATTGATAGTAATAATTTGATTTTACTGTGAAAGACTTGCTTGTTGAAGCAACATAAATTGCGCTTCCTTCAACCTTTTGGAAGAATGAATAAACAATTTTGAAAGTTTGTCCTTCATAAGTGTATTTGCCTGCGTCATTTTTAGCAGAAATGTCAGATCCAGCGATATAGTAAACTTTTTCAGTCTCGCCTTTATCGTTTGTGATTTCTTTTTCTTTAATCTCTACACCTGTTGCGCCATTTGTGAGAGAAATTTTAACATATACATCTCCTGCATTTGCTTTGTTGCTTTCAATTACAAAGTTTTCGATGTCGCTTGCAAGAAGTGTTTCTTCGTCTTCGCCTTTTACTGTTGGAAGAGGAAGGATTACGTCTTTTCCGTCTGCATAAGTTACATCATATACTGATGGGATGACATTCTTTGCATTTGCTTCAAAGTCAAAGCTTGCTTTTGTAGCTTGAGCAACAACTGTAAGATCGTAAGTGTAAGAAACGCCTTCTCTTACTACTTCATAAGTCACTACATATGTGCCCACTTTGCTTGCAACAAATTTGCCTGCTTCAACCTTTACTTCTTCTCCAGTTGATTTATACACAACGCTCACACTTGAAGTGATTCCGGCCTCTGTCATTTTGTCAGAAGCAAAATCATATTTTTGACCGTTATGTGTATAAGAAGCTGTTGGAATGGTAAAATATTGTCCTTCTTTGATTGTGTAAGATTGTCCAGCTCCGTCAACTTGGATTGTGCTTACATTTGTTCTTGCCTCATCCCCATTATATTCAGCTGCGCTGGCGATTGCATTTGCTGGAAAGAATGCGCAACACATCATACAAGCAAAGCCTGCTGCAACTCCTTTAAGGATTGATTTTCTTGTTTTAGTTTTAGCCATTTTAGTCTCCTATTGTTTTACATATATTTGTCAACAACCTATTGTAAACTATTTTTGCTTTGAAGTCAACAGTTTTGGCAATATAAAACAAAAATATTTTGTGATTTAGCCCTATTTTTATGCTGTCAAATAAACTCTTCTTTTGTCGAGCGATTGAAAAGGGAGAAAATAATTTTGACGTTTCATTCAAAAATCAATCACATTTTGTCGAGAACGGAAGTACTATGTTAATGTGAAAGGTTAAATCTTTCAATACATAAGTTTAGGAGGAACAAATGAACTTTTTCAACAATGGAAACACAGGCTGCGGCGGGTTTGATCGCGGTGGCTGCGGTTGCGACATCTGCAATATTCTTTTATGGATTATTCTTCTCAACAGTATTTGCGGTTGCGGCAACAACAATGGCGGCTGCGGAATTGATTGCTGCACTCTTATCATCCTTTTGCTTTTATGCGGTTGCAACAATAAATAAGTACATATCAAAAGCAAGAAAACATTCAAATAGCCAGCCCACGCTGGCTATTTTTGTGAAAATGCAATATTTTTTATAAAAACTCTTTACTTTTTTCAGGTTTTCGTTTAAAATGTACTAAGAAAATAGTTTGGGAGGAAATATGAAGTTTGACAAAAGCTGTGAAGTAATTTGGCACGATCGCAAAAGACACCTTGGAATGCCAATCTCGTTTTATAGATATTATATAGTAAAAAAAGAAGGCGAATGGATGAAATTCTTTAGACATAAGGGTTTCTTTTCCGCAATCATCGACGATACAAATGTTTACAGATGCTATGATGTAACCCTAAAAATCTCTTTGATTGACAAAATCTTCGGTACTGGCACAATCGAGATTCGCTCAAACGACGCATCTGCTCCCGTTTTCCATTTAAGACACATCAAAAACCCTTATAAAGTAAGAGACCTCGTTTCCTCGCTTATCGAACTTGAAAGAAAGAAAAGAAATATCGGTCTTACAGAATTTGTTGACACAAACTAAAAGAATCGTTGCCATAAAAAGACCGCAACAAAAAAATCACTTATTTCAAAAATTCATTACAAAGAAAAGAAGCGCCATTTTACTGCGCTTCTATTTTTTTTAGATATTCTTCAAAGTATTTTGGAAGGCCAACTTCAAAAGTCTTTTCTTCGCCGCTTCGTGGATGAGTAAACGTGATTGAATAAGAGTGAAGAAGTTGCCCGTTTAAGCCCTTTTCTGCTTTTCCATAAATGTCATCCCCCACTATTGTATGACCAAGCATTTTACAATGCACTCTTATTTGGTGTGTGCGTCCTGTTTGCAATGAAAACTCAACAAGATCAAAACGTGGATATCTTGCCCGAACCTTATAATTTGTGATTGCAACTTTTCCTTTATCTGACACCGCCATTTTTTTGCGGTCTTTCTTGTCTCGCTCTATAAAAGTTTCAATGCATCCTTCATCATTTTTAAAATGTCCATTTACAAGCGCTAAATACTTTCGCTTGCATGTCTTGTTTTTGATTTGATCGGCAAGACTAACATGCGCCAAATCATTTTTGGCTACCAGCATAAGTCCTGAGGTATTTTTGTCAAGCCTATGCACAATCCCCGGACGCAATACCCCATTTATTCCGCTTAAATCTTTCACCCTTGCAAGAAGGCCATTGACAAGTGTGCCCTCTTTTGTTGACGCGCATGGATGGACTACAAGGCCTTGAGGTTTGTTGATGACAAGAAGGTCTTGATCTTCATATACAATTTCAAAGTCAACTTCTTGCGCTTTTGCTTCAAGCGGTTTTACCTCTTCAATTTCATATTCCACCTTATCACCTTTCTTGCCTTTTACTCCAGCCTTAACAAGTTTTCCGTTAAGTTTTACATTGCCCTTGTCAATCATTTGTTTTATGTGAGAGCGGGTAAACTGTGGGAGTTTTTCAGTTAGCAAGGCATCAAGGCGGGTATTTTCTCTGTCAATAATAAAAAAATCAGTCATTTTTATCATCCTTTTTATTTTTCTTGTCACCACCCTCTTTTGAGTAGAAAAATAGGAAATAGATTATTATAGTGACCACTCCAACAGTCAATGCGACATCTGCGAAATTAAATACAGGAAAATTCATAAACTGAAAATTGATAAAGTCACGCACAAACCCAAACGCAATACGGTCAATCAGGTTGCCAAGGCACCCCCCAGCAATCAGCCCAAAGCTCACCGCAAGCCAGATTGATGATTTTTCCTTCACCATTCTTACGCGGAGGAAATAGAAAACCGCAAAAAGAACCAACACAATGGCGGACAAGATTGCCAAAAACACTGTATTATTTGAGAAAATCCCCCATGCCGCCCCTTTATTTTCCACGTAAATAAAGTTGATAAAGCCGGGCATAACCTCTACGCTATTGCCAACTTGCGGAATCAAATTTGGAATTATAAGCCCCTTAGTCAGCAAATCAAGTGCTAAAACAAACACAAAAATGATTGCTGCAATAAGTGGCGATAAAAATTTTTTATTCTTCAACTTCCATCCCCTCTGGTAAAATTAGATATAGTTTTTTGTCATCAAGATTGATCAGTCTTGCGTTTGCCGCAAAGATAAATCCGTTTAAAAAGTCAAGAATCCTTTGCCCGTCACGCTCACAACCGTCAAGAGAAATAATAATCGCCTTTCCTTCCATAACAAAGGCAACAAAGTCTCCAATCTGGTCATAGTTTTCAGGATAGTACACTGGCACTCCGTCAATTTGATCAACCCTCTTGTTTGCCGAATCTTTTAAGCTGTAAGCGGCTTTACTTTTTTTCTGTTTTTCACTTTTGTTTCTTTTTTCACCTTCAAAGCCAAGCGCTCTGAAAAGTCCTCCCATAAATCCCATATTCCACCTCATAAACGCGATTTTTCTTTTGTTTTTACGATTATAGCATATATTTTTAAAATTTAAAAATGATTTTATCTTATATTTTCACAAAGAAAAAAAGGCGTAAACACCTTTTTAATCATCATTATTGCAACACTAAGCAAATTTTAGAAATCCTTTCATATTTTCTCATTTATTCAAGCCCTACATGTTCATAAGGTACATTGATAATCTCCTCTTCGCTGTCAGAGTGCTCTTTCTTCTTGCCTTTCTTTTTTTCATCAGCGACATAAAAAGTTTGATTCTTTTTACGCTCTCGATTTTCAAGAATACTCATAACCATTACGTTCCCCATGGCCCCAGCAAAACCACCAACGCCCATAATAGCTGCGGGAAGCACGTTGTAATCAGCAATTTCAGAATTTAGCTTTTGAACTTCTTCATTATCCTTTGTGATTTCTTCAACAAATGCTGTGTCGGCCGCAAGCTCGCCATATACCTTCATTTCCAAGTTTTCAGTTTGCGCTTCATACTCTGCTCTTGACAGCTTACCGTTTGCCAAATCGGTTGCATAGCCGCTTGCATAATTTTTATACTTTTGCTCGAAAGCCTCTGATGCATAAATTTCATCTTTAATAAGATTGTCACGATCCATGACAACTTCTTTATGATGGAGCGCTGGGAACATGCCCGCAGCAAAGAAAACTACGCACACAAGCGCCGAAACAAAGGTTATGTTGTAAGCTGTTATCTTTTTTAAAAATCCTTTTTTCATATTTTCTCCTACAAGCCATAATCGTTTTCATCATAGTCATATTTTTTTCTATGTTTTGTATTGTACACTTTGCCAAAAATTGTTTTATCTTTAAAAGCAAAATTGCCTGTTTTGTCGTAATACGTCTCTTCTGCAATAGAACCAGCAATCATAGACGTCCCGCCTGCCATCATAGCAATTGCACCCGCTCCAAGAAGAGATGACGTCGTTTGCGCTCGCTCGCTTAGTCTTTGATTGCACTCTTCAATGCGTTCATCATGCTGCGTTGCAACTTGTTCTATATAAAATCTATCCTGAAGCATTTCAATTTTTCCTTCATATTCAAAAGCTGAAATTTCATTGTTTAGGAACTGCTCTTGATATTCGTTCGTTTGCTGCTGCACATGCTCTTCATACGCACTTGAGGTCGCAAACTCTTCCACATACTCAGCCTTTTCATCAAGAGTTTTATTATATTCTTTATCAACAAAAGGGGCAATCACTGAGCCTACCAGCATAAGCGTTCCAACAACAAACGGCACAAGCCCACCATAGCTAAAAATCTTTGCAACATTTTTCAAAATAGATTGTTCTTTTTTTTCTTTTTGCGCCTTTTCGACGGATTCTTTCTCAAATGTTTTTTCTTTTTTCATGTTTCTTCTCCTATTTTAAAGAGACTGTGAAACCTCGTCGTCTTCTTTGATTTCTCCCTTTTCGATTATTTCATTAAGCTGTTTTCTTTTCATGCAAGCGTAATCATAATCGTCACTGTAGCCATAATTTTTTTTAAATTTATTACCACAAGCAAGTGCTCCCACACCACCTACAGCAAAAGCAGCTGTTGGCAACAACGCTGCGGCAGCTATAGCACTGCCTACTGTTGTTATAGTGTTTTCTTTCTTCATTGCCTGTTCAATCCCTGGTGAATTGATTTTGTCAACCAAGTCTTCTCCATTAAAGTCTGCCACCTTTTCTTGATACTCGCTGTAAGAAATTTCGCCACGCTTATACTGGTCAAGATAGTCATCAAGCCTAAGAGCCATCTCAATTTTGCCTTGCTCGCTGTTTTCAATCATTTTTGTGATGTCTGCAGAAGCTTCTCCAATCAAAGCAGTAGACGCCCCGACAATGCTAAGGCAAAGAGCTGTAAGCAGACCAATTCCTGCCAGCGTACAAAAATTGTTTTCTTTCTTTTTCAAAATCGCTTTTTGCGCTTCGTTAGTATATTTTTTTTCTTTCTTTCTTGATTTTTTTGTAATTTCTTGATTTTTCACAGTTTCTTCTTGTTTTGTAACTGTGCTTCCTGTTATTTTCATGTCCCCTCCTACGATAACGATAATTCTTCTTCTTTTCTAGCAAGTTTTCGTTTGCGGTCGTAAATTTTTTCTTCTATATGAGAGCCTTTAACCCCAAGTTTCTCTGCATTTCTATCTGCAATCAAATCACCTACAAAGCAAACTGCTGCTGTTGCGACAGACACTGCCGTTCCTCTGCCAATAAGATTTAACGCCTTGTCTTGCACAGCATCTTCTTTTTGAAGCTGCTTTATACGCTCGTTTGCAAAGTTTTCTGCTACAAAATTTGCATCATCAAGCTGCTGGATGTTTTCAGCAAGTTTCTTTGAGTCAATCTCTCCTTGCTTCCAAAGAGCGTACTGCTCATCTATTCTTTCTGCTTTATATTGCGCATACTCCTCTGTTTGTGCAATTTTCTTTGCTTCCCCTACAATGTCATTCTCCGTCTGTGCAAACGCGCCAGAACAAATAACCGCCGACATAAGCAAGCCTACTGAAAGTGCAATTCCAACATACATAGCATTTTTTAAAATTGTGCAAGCTTTAATATGTTTTCTCGCACTTTTTCTTGCTATCTTAAGGTTTTCCTCTTCTTGCTGAATTTCAAGCTCAAGCTCTGCAATTTCTTTCTTGAGTCTTGCTCTGTGTTTGTTAAGTTCCGTTCTTTCTTTCTGAGCTCTTGTTTTCCTCATAATAAACTTTCCTTTTAGCTGTGATCGTAAAATTCCATTCTTCGTTCATCTTCGTCTCTTTGTTTGACAATATTTTCAATATTCTCTTTGATTTTTCTTATCTTTTTGCATTTTTTATCTTCTGCAACACCAATACCTAACTTTGTAATCAGGCCTGCAACTGAAACGGAGAGCGCTGCAATTGCGCAAACACGGCCTACCTTTGCTGCATCTTCTGCCTCACTTGCACTTTCCAAAAATGGTTCTGCAGAAGGAAGTGAAACATATTTTTCTAGGTTCTCACGCGTACCCACATTATTCATATTGTCAATATATTTTTCGTAAGAGATTTCTCCGGTTTTATATTTCGCTAGGTAGTCGTCACTAAGCTGTTCAACCAATACTTTTCCATCATCAGAATCCAGCCAGCCACGATATACCTTGTCAGCATCATGTAAGTTGTCTGCCCTTATAGCTGAGCCCACAAGCGCAACAACTGTAAACAAAACCCCTACAATGGAAAGTGCACCTGCGGCAAAAGCAAAAGCCTCCTTCACTGACTTGAGGATTCCTCTTTTTTTAGTTTGCACTTCTTGTTCATCGCATTGCCTGCCAACCATGTCATCAAGTTTTTCTTTGTGTGATTTGTAAACCTCTACCAATTTTTCAGGTGCGTTGTCAATTAAAAAACTTTCTGCTTGTAACCCTTCAGCAGCAATTTTTCGTCCTTCACTAGACAAAACGTCTATAATCTCCGCTCGAACATCAAGCAGTTTCTCAAATTTTTCTGCCGCAACTTCGATTGTCATTTCATCTTCATTGATTTTTTGATTCACTTTAGTCCTCCCAAATATTTTCTTCGAGTTCTACGTCGTCGCTAGTGTTAGTCTGCTCTGCGTTCTGCTCTTCTCTCATTCGCTCTCCAATGCGCTTTGCCATATATACGTCACCTACGCGAGCGCCTGCGGTTCCTGCCACAAAAAGACCAATGCCGGAGCAAGCGGCTATTGTTTGTATAATGTTGTTATCTAAAACCCTCGCAATAGTGTACGCCGGAATTGCAACAAGAGAAGTCAAGCCCAAGCACGCAAACGCCAATTTATACCAGTTGTCTTCTTTTTTCTTTAAAAATCCATTTTTATCAAGTTTTTCACTATTTTTCATAATTATCACCCTTCTTATATTAAGTTTACAAGTAGTCTATTTTTAGAAAGAAATACCATCTCCAGAAAGATCTGGTCCTTCTAGAGTTTGCTCTTCCTCTTTTTTCTTTTGATCAAACTTGTTGATCTGATGAGCAGCACCTGCAACGCACAACGAAGATACTCCTGCAATCAACATACCCTTTGCAATTGGCTCTACCCTTGCAATCTCCTTGTTGTATTTTTCAACTTCTGCGTCATAATCCTCACTTTGAGTATATGCCGCCCTGTCAAGATTGTCTCTCTCGTATGCCTGCATTACTGTATGCCATTTCCCTGAGCCTGCCCAAAGCATACAAATTGCCCCAACGCTCAATCCAGCTGTTGCAATAACCGCAAAAATCTTATTTTTAAGTGTTCCTTTCATTTTTTCCTCCTGTTTTAAACTCTTTAAATATATTTTTTAGCACAAATATTTTATCATATATAGGCTGGGTTGTCAATACCCTTTTTTGTCGTTTGTCGATCAAAATGTACATATAGTTAGTCAAAAAATGACAGAGTTAACCCCTGTCATATTTTACTATAATCCTCTTCCCTCTTCTTCGCTATACCATCTTGATTTAAGCTTCTTTCTTGATTTTTTGATAACCCCGCAAGCAACAGCCGATCCAACTGCCGCAGCACCAGAAAGCACAGCATAAGCAGACATTTTAGAATATTTTTCTTTTCTTTCGGCCACTTTCTCATTGATTGCATGCGTTTTTGCAGAATTTACCACCCTGTTGATAAACTCAGGCGTCTCAAGATAATCCATTTGCTTGTCAAACTGTTTTTGAGAGATTTTTCCATCCTCAAGTTCTTCTCTAAAGCCAATCTCAAAGTTTCTGCATGCCTGTTTATAATCTGGATCATTTTCTGCAATTTCAATAAGCTGATCTTTTTCTGCAGAGGTAGCCGGATATGCATTATTTTTCCCGATCGCGTAGCAAGTTGTAAATACTGCAGTGAGAACTGTTAACACAACTGTTGAAGCAAGTGTCACAAAAAAGCCTTTTTTCAATCTTTCAAGTTTATCAATATCGCTTTCAAAATATCTATTCATAATTCCATCCTTGTGTATGACGATTATATCATCATATCAAATCAATGTCAATAGCCATCTTTCGCTTTCTTTGTTTTTTTTGTTTTCTCTTGTTTCTGCAACAAAAAAAACGCCCTGAAATTAGGACGTTTTCTTATTAAATTGAATCTTCATCAGATGAGTCATTTTCTTCTGCAGAATTGTCTTGTTCTTCTGACTGCTCTTCTTGTTTTTCGTCATCACCGGCAATAAGTTTTTGAATCAGAGCGTCATTTTCAGCCCTATTAATTCTGCTTTTTTCTGCTCTCGCCTTTTTCTCTCTTTCTTTTGCTTCTTTATCTTCTAAAACTTTTTCCAATTTAAGCTCGTTTGCAGTTGATGGATTGCAGAGTGCATTCTCAATTCTAATCATCATATCTTCGGTCACTCTTTCATATGTTGGGCGCACTCTTGACTTTGCAGATGCAACTTTCAAAATAACTTCCGCAATAAATTTTTCATGTTCAGCGCGTGTTGCAAATGGCTTCTTAGGGCGTTTGATGCGAGATTGCTCTTGCTGCTTTTCCAAATCAGCAACCATCTTGCGAAGTAATGGCTCAACGACAAATACACCTACCTTATCATACGCCATCTTACGTATAGCAGGGTCATCGCGAAATACTGGTGCTGCATAAATGAGGGCATAAGGGTTTTTCTCAATTGCCTTCAAAACAACTTCTTTGTCCGCTTTGAGTGAATAGTCTGCATACTGAAAAGCATCCTCAAATACTTCAATTGCCTTTAAAACAACCTTTTTATTTGATTTTAAAGACGCATTGAAATATACAAAGCATTTTCCCCTGCCAGGTCTTGAAAGAAAATCAATAGCTTTATCAGCATTTGTAATTGTTTGAGCTATAAGTTCATTCTCAAGTGCAATCACTTCATTAGCTGTCATTTTCCCAGCATAATATTTGCTAAAGCGCTGATATGTTGGATGTCTTTCTGTCTTTTCTTCAGAATAAGCAACATCTCCATTTTTCTTGATAAATTTTTCGAGTTTGCTAAAGTCAACGCCAGCAAGTGCGCCCCTCTCAAAGCCATATTTATCAAGCGCTGCGTCCAGCGTTCCTTCTGCTTTTGCTTTGCGAAGGCTATCACACATTTCTTGAAGGTTATAATTGCGCCCATTGATAAAAATTTCACCTTTTGCAATTGTTTCTCTCATCATTTTTGCATCCAAATTTTGGAAAACGCGCCATGCAACAGGATCCACAATAAAAGCACCCATCTTACTGTAAGCATAATTTCTTACATCCAGGTTGTCTCGCAGCTCTTGCGATGCAAACATAAGCGCGCGAGGATCAGTTTTCAACGCCTCTATAACAATTTCAGGGTCTGCTTGAAGTCGTGCAGATGCGAATTCAAGCGATCCTCCAAATTTCTTTACAGCACGCATTACAACATCTTTATCATCTCTCCACTTTTCAGCCATTGATTTAAGTGCATACATCGTTGTTGTCACATATTTAAGTGCTTCTTTTTTGGTTGCGAAATCTTGATAAACAATTTCGTCTTTTGCTTTTGCTCCTCTTGGCATAATAATATTCTCCTTTATGACTTTATATTATTGAATTTAACTGGTTTTGTCAAGAAATTTTGCCCGTTTGATGCAATTTAGTCCGAAAAATTTCTTGCTTCAAGCAAGACTGCTTGCATGTTGCGTTCTTTTTATAATTTTTCTATACATTTTGATATTCTCACCATATTGTTATATTTTTTATGCATAAAAGTACATATACACATTTGTACTCGCTTAAAAAAACAATCAACAGACATAAGTTCCGCAATCTATGCGCCTTTCACATAAAAAAAGCATATCAAAAAGATATGCTTTAATTTATTTATTTTGCGTTTTTCCAAAATCAAATTATTCAATGATTGTAGAAACAACACCAGAACCAACTGTTCTGCCACCTTCACGGATAGCGAAACGAAGTCCTTCTTCAATAGCAACTGGGTTGATAAGAGAGATTGTCATCTTAACGTGGTCGCCAGGCATAACCATTTCTACGCCCTTTTCAAGTTCGATAACACCAGTGATGTCAGTTGTTCTGAAGTAGAATTGTGGTCTATAACCATTGAAGAATGGAGTATGACGTCCACCTTCTTCTTTCTTAAGAACGTAAACTTCAGCTGTGAACTTAGTGTGTGGGTGAATTGAACCTGGTTTGCAAAGAACTTGTCCTCTTTCGATTTCTGTTCTTTGAATTCCACGGAGAAGAAGTCCAGCATTGTCTCCAGCGATTGCAGCATCAAGAGATTTGTGGAACATTTCAACACCAGTGATAACTGTTTGTCTTGATTCTCCAAGACCAACGATTTCAACTGTATCTCCAACTTTAACAGTTCCTCTTTCTACTCTACCAGTAGCAACTGTACCACGGCCAGTGATTGTAAATACGTCTTCAACAGGCATAAGGAATGGTTTGTCAGTTTCTCTTGGTGGTTCTGGAATATAAGAGTCAAGAGCAGCAACGAGCTCGCCAATGCAAGCACATGCTGGGTCTGAAGTGTTTCCAGCTTGAGCAGCTTCAAGAGCTTTGAAAGCAGATCCTCTGATGATTGGAGTGTCGTCTCCTGGGAATCCGTACTCATTAAGAAGGTCTCTGATTTCCATTTCAACGAGATCAGCAAGTTCAGGATCATCTACTTGGTCCATTTTGTTCATGAAAACAACGATGTATGGAACACCAACTTGTCTTGCAAGAAGGATGTGCTCTCTAGTTTGAGGCATTGGACCGTCTGTAGCAGCACAAACGAGGATAGCTCCGTCCATTTGAGCAGCACCAGTAATCATGTTTTTAACGTAGTCAGCGTGTCCTGGGCAGTCTACGTGAGCGTAGTGACGAGTTTCTGATTCGTATTCTACGTGAGAAGTATTAATTGTAATACCTCTAGCCTTTTCTTCTGGGGCTTTGTCGATTTCATCATATTTCATTTTTTGTGTGCCGTAAAGCATTGTGATTGCGGCTGTAAGAGTTGTCTTACCATGGTCAACGTGTCCGATTGTACCAACGTTAACGTGTGGCTTAGATCTAACATAAGCTTCTGCCATTTTTATAATTCTCCTTTTTTTAATTACTAACGCTATTTTAGCATAATATTTTGATTTTGTAAAACGATTTTACAAAGTTTTTTAGTTTTTTAGGGCCACCACGCCCCCTTCCGAGTATTAATTGCCCTTTAGGGGCTGTTTTTTATGTTTTGCTTTTTGAAAAAAGCGTTTTACATATTTATCACTTTGGCAGATGAAGTATGACGGCCTTCACCTGCCAAATAAGCGATAATTATTATTGTTTCGCTCTCTCTCCAATGATTTGAGCAGCAACGCTCTTAGGAACTTCTTGATAACGGAGTGGTTCCATTACATAGTTTCCACGTCCCTGAGTTTGAGAACGAAGGTCAGTTGCATAACCAAACATTTCAGCAAGTGGAACTTCTGCATTTACAATTTGGATTCCAGCGTTTGCTTCATTTCCTGTAAGCATACCACGGCGAGATGTAAGGTTACCCATAACTGTTCCAAGATATTCGTCTGGAACTTCAACTGTAACTTTCATGATTGGTTCAAGAATTACTGTGTCAGCCTTCTTAGCAGCATCTTGGAATGCCATAGAACCGGCAATCTTAAACGCCATTTCAGAAGAGTCAACTTCGTGGTAAGAACCATCTACAAGTGTTACTCTGAAGTCGATTGTTTCATATCCAGCAAGTACACCGTTCATACGAGCTTCTTGGATACCATTGTTGATTGGTTGGATGTATTCCTTTGGAACTGATCCGCCAACTGTCTTATCAACAAATTCATAGCCAGAGCCTGGTTCAAGAGGTTCAATTTCAACAACGCAGTGTCCATATTGACCTTTACCACCACTTTGACGGATGAATTTACCTTCAGCGCGAACTGGCTTCTTCATAGCTTCACGGTAAGAAACTTGTGGTTTACCTACAGTAGCTTCTACTTTGAATTCTCTAAGAAGTCTGTCTACGATAATTTCAAGGTGAAGTTCACCCATACCAGCGATAAGAGTTTGTCCTGTCTCTTGGTTTGTTGTAACTCTGAATGATGGGTCTTCTCTCATAAGTTTTGCAAGAGCAAGAGCCATTTTTTCTTGCATATCTTTTGTTTTAGGTTCGATAGCAAGTTGAATAACTGGTTCTGGGAATTCCATTGATTCAAGTTGAATTGGGTGTTTTTCATCACAAAGAGTGTGTCCTGTGATTGTGTCTTTAAGACCTACAATTGCGGCGATATCCCCTGCACCAACTTCAGAAATTTCTTGACGTTGGTTTGAGTGCATACGGATAAGACGACCAACTCTTTCCTGTTTTCCAGTGTTTGAGTTGTAAACATATGTTCCTGCAGTAAGTTTACCAGAGTAAACTCTAAAGAATGTAAGTCCGCCAACAAATGGGTCTGTCATGATTTTGAATGCAAGTCCTGCAAATGGAGCCTTTTCATCAGCTGGTCTGTCTTCTTCCTCATTAGTATCAGGATTCATTCCTTTGATTGCAGGAATGTCGAGTGGAGATGGAAGATAGTCAACCATAGCATCGATAAGCATTTGAACACCTTTGTTCTTATAAGAAGATCCGCAAAGAACTGGAGTAAGTGTTTTTGCAATTGTTGCCTTACGAAGTGCAACTTTAAGTTCTGCAAGAGAGATTTCTTCTCCTTCAAAATATCTTTCAAGAAGAGCATCGTCAGTTTCAACGATCTTTTCAATCATCTCATCATGCAATCTTTGAGCATCATCTTTAAGTTCGGCTGGGATTTCAGTTTCTTCAATTTGTCTTCCCATATCGTCTTTATAGATTTCAGCTTTCATTGTTAAGAGGTCAATGATTCCGCTGAAAGTTTCAGCAGAGCCGATTGGCATTTGTATTGGAAGAGCGTTTGTTTTAAGTCTTGTTTCAATTGACTTAACGCAGGCAAAGAAGTCTGCTGCATCTCTATCCATTTTGTTTACGTAGATAATAGCTGGAACATGATATTTTGTTGCTTGACGCCAAACAGTTTCAGTTTGAGGTTGAACCTTGTCACGAGCAGACAAAACAAGAACTGTTCCATCAAGAACTTTAAGTGAACGCTCTACTTCAACAGTGAAGTCA
>JAGAKV010000027.1 GCA_017625505.1 Clostridia bacterium
CAAACACGCCATGACCATTGCCATAATCTTTGGTAAGAGACTCAACTTTAATCACTTCTTTACTCATAACTGACCTCCGAAGTTTTTCTCTTCCTTGTAAAAGCCCATAAAATGCTGCTCTAGTGTGGTTTTTATCTGCTTAAAAGATTCTATTTGGTAATCTGATATAAATGCAGTAAGCTTGTTTATCTCGCTATCATGGACTTTAAGGCAGACATAACCTTCTTGCTCATTCTTTTCAGCTATTTCAAAAGGGCTTTTTTTAACAAACGCAGGCACCTCTGATTTATCCTTCAAAGATACTTGATAAATTTTGTTTTGATTATGTTTTAAATCGTTTGTGACAAATTGAGAGACAATCACGCCGTCTTTGATGATTGCGATGCGGTCGCAAGTTGCCTCAACTTCGCTGAAAATGTGAGACGATAAAAGAATAGTCTTCCCCTTTTTCTTCTCTTCTTTAATAAATTCAATAAAAGTGTTTTGCATAACAGGATCTAGCCCGCTTGTTGGCTCATCCAGAACAAGAACTTTCGGATCATGCATAAAAGCCGTTATAATGGCAAGTTTTCGTTTATCACCAAGACTCATCCTTTTGGTCTCCACCGACGGATCAAGCTTAAATTTTTCTAACAATTCGTTGAGTTTATTTTTGTTTTTTGTTCCACGAAGAGAGCTCATCATTTCAATAAATTCCCAGCCTGACAGTCCATCTGGAAGAGCAATCTCCCCAGGCAAATATCCCACTTCTTTTAAGATTTGGTGATAGGACGAAAAGCTTTCAAGTCCAAAGACTTTTGTTTGTCCACTTTGAGGCTTTGAAAAGCCCATAATATGCCTGATTGTAGTTGATTTCCCCGCGCCGTTTGGCCCTAAAAACCCAAATACTTCGCCTTGTCCAACAGAAAAAGAGACATCAAAAACGCCTCGGCCATGCCCATAATCTTGAACTAAATTTTCAACTTCAATTATGTTCACAAATCTCTCCTCTTTGTCTTCTATGATTGAATTATAATAATTATTAGGCTAAAATGCAAATATTTTTATGTTTTTATGAAATATATCTCACATTTAACTAAAAAAAAGAGGACGTCACTCCTCTTTTTAAATCGAAAATAATTAATTGTTCGCATTTAAGCTTTCATCATTGTCAAGAAAAACTCGTTCGTTGAGATCAAGGCCTTCTTCCTTAAGTTCTCTCGAGCTTGCAACGCCAGCAAAGCAGTTGATCGCCATATTCGCTGTCAACAGTTCAAGTTCAGCAAGATGCTTACTTACTTTGCAATCAACACAATTTTGCCTGCAATTAAACAAAAAGTCTATAAAATCAACGGCTTTAATCAGCTCTCCAAAGATTGGATAGTAGTCATACGAAACATATTCGTTTGCTTCAACATCAAATCGCTCGCCATGAGCTTTTCCAATCCATTTTTCTACACATGAAAGTTTCTTACGTGTTTCTTGATCAAGCGCTTTAAGATATTTGTTTACGCCCTTGATAAAATTGCACTGAGCAACCTTTTCTTCATAGCGCATTTTTAAAAATGGCATACCATAGTTTTTATTATGACTGTTGAGTTTTTCAATCGCAGGGCGTGGCATTGTGTCAAGATCAATCAAGTATTTGCGAAGATGCTTGCAGTCAATCGCGTTGCAGCGACCAGACTTGTAAAGATGATCTTTATTGTTGTTTTTATGATATTTGCGCAGGCACAACAAACTGTCATCTTCGTTTTGAAAATGAAAATGTGGACTGTGCACAACCTCTCCAAAAATCTCTCTACGCTTATCATCCCCAATATAGAGATTTGTATGCTCAAGTCTGCTGCTGTCATAGCGATAAAGAGGAATTGCTTTTGTGCAATCACCCTCAATGATTACGCAGAATGAAATTGACATAACCTTATCAAAAAGCGACTGATCGTCATGGCTGTATTGAACTATCTCTTTAGACTTATCTAAAAGATCAACCACTTTAGCGTTTTTCGGTACATACTTAAGCCTCATCAGTTTGCCAAACATGATGTTGTCATCTTCATTGGTGTAAAACTGGGGCTCTACAAAAACTTTTTCATACTTTGTTGTAGATGCTATGCTTATTTTGTTTGGAAATGTATAGATGTTATTTGTATTGTTATGCTCTTTAATAAGCAGCGGAATTTTTCTCAGCCCTCTAAGTTTATTGTAGTCCGACTCCGCCATAAAACTTGGTTTATACACCCACACTCTGTTTGTAAAGTCTTTAAGAGAAAATTGTTCTACCAGGGTGCACATTGGCACGCAATAAACCGACGCATCAATCTTGCCTATGTCATCTTTAACATATTTATACAATGCCTTTTTTAATATTGGTTTTATGTTATCCATAGCCACCGTCTGCTCTTGAAGTTTATTAATAACAGCCTCTCGTGAAGACGTCAAATATGTATAAATGTCTGATTTTGTTATATTATTGGACACAGGCAATCTCCTTTTGTTTTATTGTAGCATATATTTCAATTTTTTCAAGTACTTGTGTAAAAATTAATAGAACTTTTTATGTCCTCACGTTTTGCGCAAAGTTATCACAAAAGTTGAGCGGACACAATCAATATTTTCTAAGTTTAGCGCGAACCACAGAGGAATTATTATAAAACATGGTGCGACATCAAAAATATTTTAAGTTATGGCATAAAAATAAACACAATGTCTATCCAGCGTAACAACAAAAAAAATCACGACTTCTCGTGATTTTTTGTGTCGTTTTCATTTAAGCAACTGCAATTTGCCTCTCACACATAATAAGCCCATAAGGAATCCCCTTGCTGCAGAGCGTACTTGCAAATGTGCCTTCTGCGTAAGTGAGATATAGTTGCACTGTCACAGAGCCGTCATTTTCCTCGGTTACATCATATCCCCAAATAGTAAGAATGATTGGCTGATTTTTGTTTTTATAATCGTCGATTGTCTCTGCCTTGCTGCCATCACTAAGCACTCCGCTTACTGAAATTTCTTTTCCTTTCAAACTATCAAGTTGGGTTTTATAGTCAGCACCAAACGTCCCTCCATCGATTCCATCAATCACAGCATCCTGCGCCAAAGAAACAAGCGTCTTGTGTTTTTCGTTGTAGTTCGATAGGTCAGCAATTTTTGTCGCCCCATTGACCTCTCCGTAAGAAAGTTTTGTAAAATCGAACGAAAGGTGTGATGCAGAGCCTAAAATATTGTGTGTAAAGTTTGTATACTCAAGCCAGTCACCAAAGTTTTTCATAGCATCATTGATAACAGTTTTAATCTCATCCGTCGCGAGGAAAATTTTCTTATTCTCAAAATAGAAGCTTTCCTTTAAAATCTCAACATTTTCATCAGAAGAGCTCATAATGTTCTCAAGAAATTTATAAACAACATCATTAATGTCTGCGCTGTCATTGTTGATCACAAACGATAAAGTCGCTTTAAGCGCGTCTACTACAAGGTTTAAGTTGACGTCTATTGGCGCAGGGAATGAGCCCGCAAGGCTTTCTCCATACACCTCCATCACCTTTGGAAGATAGAACGTATTATTTAAAATATGGCTATCAGTCACCGCACTCATTTGTGGATTATAAAGCGCCCCATACACAAGCATGTTTGCACCAAACTTGTCTGTATCAATCAAAATGTTAATATAGTCAGTCGCTCCATTATGACGCGCTGCTGCCTCGCTGCCGTCTTTTTCAATAAGCGAAAGTTTTAGGTTTAAGTAACCAAAATTTTTCCAATCAATCTTTTCCCAATCAAGATTCTCGCCGCTTAACGCACTCTCAATCGCAAATGGATTTATGTCGGTATTTAATGTAAGACCGTAAGAGTCTATCACTCTTTTATCAAGCGTAGCGCTATCCTCATGAAGAAAATCAACCTGCCCTTCAATCGTCACGTTTAGCACTTCAATTTTTTCAAGAGCCTCATCAATCTCTCCTTCCGTTGTCGCATCCTCAGCAAAATTGAAATCAAAACTTGTCATATCGAAAGATATGTTTGTTTTTGGAATTGTAACGCTGTCGCCAAGCTCTAATTTATAATCTTCATCAATATGAAGCTGCCCTTTTATATCTGAAATAGTTTCCCTAACCCCAGACGCCGAATAGTCCACTATAAGATCAATAGCCATTGGGGGCAACTCCCTTCCAAGTCCTTGATATTTTTTTGTAAGAGTTTCAAGAAATTCTTTTGTCCATACATCACTCTCTGCTACATTTGGCAGTACAACGTTTTTCACAAAATCAAGCAGCATATCAATTCGCAGCGTCATTTTAGTTTGGTTGCCGCTATTTGCGACATTCTCAAACAATGAAAGTTTGTTTTGATAGTCCAGCACCTCTTTGATATTTGCATATTCTTCTTGCCCAAACATCTCTTCTAAAGATGAAAAAGTCTCTGGCATTTTAAACTGCTTAAAAGCAAAAGGAAGTTGATAATTGTACTCTTTTTCGCCCATTTTTACTAAAAATAACGTTTTTTCGTCATTATTTTTAAAAATTGCGCTCATTTTTTCGATATTATCTTGCGATTTTAAATTTATCTTTATAATATTTTCGTCGCCACCCAACGCCAAGCTGCCAGCAGTCTGCAAAGTATATTTCTCGTCTCGTTGTGCATTTTTAATTGAAAAGTTATAGCCAGCAGCAAAATTGAAATAGTTGTTTTCTTCTTGCGAGCTTAGTCCTTCAAACAGCGATTGCATAATTCTATTTATAGAGTGTTCTGCATTCGTACCAAAAAGTGCTGTCAATTTTTCCGGCTCGCTCCCATCAATAGCCAGCGTTTCATCCGTGCTATACAGCATGTCACCATCATACCAGCCAAGAAAATCATTCCACTTGTCTGCTTTTGCAGTGTACATTTTATCGCCTTCGGCGTTTTGACTTTCAATCACACTTCCGTCGCCAGAGGAAGTAATGACGGTATCTTTTTTTCCTCCGCATCCCACCAGAAAACCTGAAATTAAAAACATGATGGCAAGCGATAAAATGTATAAAATATTTCTTTGTTTCCTTTCCATATTCTTTTCCTCCGTACCTATTTTCTTTTCAACAATGCACACTGTTTAACCATTTCAATCTAGACGTTTAATGTTTTCCAATCCTCAAGAAGTCCTCGCAAATATTCAAAACAGTTTTCAAAAGTTTTCTCATTTGTTATATCACAATTTGCACTTTTAAGTATAGCCGTTGGGGTATCACTTGCGCCTGCCGATAAAAATTTAAAATAATCTTTTACCGCGCCATCACCTTCTCGTAAAATGCGATTTGCAAAGCTGATTGCACATATCATACCTGTTGCATACTTATACACATAAAACGCTGTGAAGAAATGTGGAATTCTTGACCACTCATAGCGAATCTCGTCAACCAGTTTTACATCCTTTCCAAAGTATTTTTCAACGAGAGCATAATACTCATTACAAAGCCTATCCTTTGTAAGCGGCACATCCTCTTCGCATAGCCTATGCGTTTTCTCCTCAAATTCTGCAAACATAGTCTGGCGGAATATTGTACTTTTTACGTCATCAAAAATCTTATTATAGATTGCTTTTTTCTCTTCGAGCGAAGTCACATTCGAAAGAAGATAATTTGCAAGCAGCATTTCATTTGTTATACTTGCAATCTCTGCAAGAAAAATTGTGTAACGCGCCTTCTCTTTTGGCTGATTTTTACTTGAGTAGTGATAATGCATTGCATGTCCGAGCTCGTGAGTTAACGTAAAGACATCATCAAGTTCTCCCTCAAAGTTTGTAAGTACATAAGGATGAGAATCGTACATCGAGCTTGCAAACGCGCCTGAGCGTTTATCTTTGTTTGGAAAAACATCAATCCAGCGTTCATCCTTTGCTTTTTGAATCAGGTTTACATATTCTTCTCCCAAAGGCGCAACGGCTTTCTTGATAATGTCAATTGCCTCATCATAAGAATATTCTTTCTTTTCCCCTGTTGGAGTAAGCTCCATTTGCGTGTCATAAATATAAAAATCGTCAAGCCCCATTTCTTTTTGTTTTAATTTAAAATAGTCAAAAAGCAGAGGCAGATTTTTATCAACCATTTCAAGAAGAGTAGTATAAACTTTTGGTTCTACTTCCTCTTCTTCAAGCGCTGCTGACAATGCTGAATCGTAGTTTCTCACCTTTGCAAAATAGCAGTTTGCCTTCACGTCACTTATATAATTTGACGAAAGCATATTGATGTGTTTTCCAAACTCGCCGTTAAGCGCCGTTATTGCATTTTTTCGCAGCGCTCTATCTGCACTTCTAATATACTTGCCATACTTTGACTGACTAAATGGATGTTTATTTCCATTTAAATCTTCAATTTCGCCAAAATTAAGGTCGACATCTGACAAGTTTTCCATATTTTCAGAAAAACCACCTAAAAAATCCATGCCGGCAAGCAGTTTTTCCTCTTGTTCTGACAAGATATGTTTTTTATCTTCTTTGATATCTCTAAACATCTTGTCATAGTCTTTAAACTTTTCATCAGAAGAGATATCGTCAAGAAATTCATCTGAAAGCGCGTGAAGTTCGCTGGTAATAAACGCCGTATCGTACGAAAGTTTGCTTAAAACTTTCGAGATTGTCTCCTCCATTTCTTTTGCGCAAGTATCACTTAATGCCTCGCATGTTTTTAGCGAGCAGTACTGATAAATCGGTTCAAGTTCCTTTGAAACTTCTCTATCAAAGCAAAGATAGTCCCAAATGACTTCTTTTGTGTTGAGTTTACCTTTATACTCTTGAAATTTTGGCAGTAATGTTTTTACTTTTTCAAGCCTTGAGTAAAACTCTTCATCGCTTGCACATAGCGGTGACAAGTCCCATTTATATTTGTCATCAATTTCACTTCGAAGTTTCATATTCTCCCCTTTTATTATCACATACATTTCTCACATGCAATTTATGAACCAATCAGCCTTTTTACTTATCTGACAGGCATCTTAAATGCTTAGAGTGCAAACCTACCACAAACATTTTTTGTCATCTGATAAAGTATTTATCCATATAAAACATTGACCATGGCAGGTTTTCACTGTTTGGCGCGCAAGCAAATGTCATATTCTGCTTAGTTGTTGGATGAGTAAATTCAATTCGTCCTGCCCAAAGCCCAAGTGTTTTTGACGCTTTTGTCTTTTCTTTGCCATATTTATTATCTCCATAAAGTGGACAGTTGATGCCTGCAAATTGCACCCTAATTTGATGTCCTCTGCCAGTAAGTGGCTTAACTTCAACAAGAGAATAATCGCCTTCAGTTTGAAGCACTTTGTAAGAAAGCTCGGCACGCTTTGAATCCTTTTCCGCAATAGGCACAATCTTAACTATGTTTTCTTTCTCATCTTTCTTTAAGTTATGCACAAGGGTGTCAGATTTTGCCTGTGGAGTCTTACTTGTAACGGCATAATATGTTTTGGTCATGGTGCGCTCTTTAAACTGTGCGGTAAGTCTTGCCGCTGCCTTTGATGTACGTGCAAATACCATCACGCCACCCGTTGGACGATCAAGCCTGTGCACAAGACCGATGTATGCCTCGCCCTCTTTGTTATACTTTTCTTTTACATATTCTTTAACCATAGTAAGCATGTCTTTATCACCAGACTCATCAGCCTGCGATGGAACATTGTGCGGTTTTACCACAACGATAACATGGTTATCTTCATACAAAACTGTTAATTTTTCCATAATTTTAATCCCCTTGCTCCACATGGGAGTACTATTTTTTCATCTGTTGGAAGACCAATCTCGTCTGCATCTATTCCGCCTTCGCCAAAAACAAGCGTGAGTATATTTGAAAGCACACTGGCTTGAAGCCCTGTTGTGTAAGACGAAATAAGCACAAACAGTGGATCATCTGAGAGAACCTCTTTGGTAAGTTTTACAAAATCAAAAAGGTTGTCTTCAAGTTTCCACATTTCGCCATTTGTCCCTCGTCCATAACTTGGCGGATCCATAATAATTGCATCATAGCGATTGCCGCGCCTTATCTCTCTTTCGATAAACTTTTTGCAGTCATCAACGATATAGCGAATTGTC
The DNA here is from genome assembly GCA_017625505.1 of Clostridia bacterium. Lineage (GTDB taxonomy): Bacteria > Bacillota > Clostridia > Christensenellales > UBA1242 > Caccovivens. The sequence goes on from JAGAKV010000027.1 coordinate 8,036, forward strand.
TCAATGCCATTTTCGCGAGCGTTTTCCCTTGCGCGTTCCACCATGCCTTTGCTTGCATCAACATGGGTTACCTTTGCCCCCGCATGAGCGCAAACAACGCTTGCACCGCCAGTATAGGCAAACAGATTGAGCACTTTAATTTCTCTGCCCGCTTCTTTGATTGCCTTTGTCATATCATTCCAATTTACTGCCTGTTCTGGGAAGAGGCCAGTATGTTTAAAGCCCATGGGTTTGATGATAAAGCGTAAATCTCTCCAAGAAATTTTCCACTCTTCTGGCACACGGCTTAAAAATTTCCACTGTCCGCCACCAGAGTTTGAGCGCAGATAATGAGCGTCCAACCCCTTATGCGCCGACAAATTTTTCTGGGCATGCCAAATAACTTGTGGATCTGGCCTTAATAGAGTATATTTCCCCCATTTTTCAAGTTTCTCTCCATCGCCCGTAGCAATAACATTATAGTCGGTCCAATCAGTTGCTATTTTCATATTTTCTCCTATTAGCCTAATTATATCACAAACTTTAATAAATTTCAATTATATATATAAACTTTTTGCAGCAAAAAATTTTTACGTACATTTTTTTTAAATCGGTACGTCATTTTTTATTTTCACTATTGACTTGCACACAAAAAAGTGATAAAATAGACACATTAAAAGAAGGACAAACAATGAAAGAAAATAAGCAACCAAAACTTGTTAAACTTAGCGAAAACGAGTATCAATTTGAAGATATATTTGGACGAAAAAGCGAGGTATTTTTCTATGCCGGCAACTATCAGCGAGGCTTTGCGCCAGTAAAACGTACAGCAAACGACAAAGATATGCTTTACCGAGATATGGTGGGCAACATTTCAACCTCTTGCCATACAAACATGGGCGGAATGTTTTATATGTTCTCCTGCGGTAATATAACTTTTGAGCGACTCCCCGCCGTATGTTTTACAAACGAAAAATTTTACGAAGGAGTCAAAATGCTGCTTCTTGACAAACTAGCACTGCAAGCCGAAAAGAAAAGAGAGGAAGGCAAACACGTTGATTTAGCTCGTTATAACCAGCAAAAAGACCGTATTTTTGACATGTGCGAAGAAAAAAGAAAGATGGGACTTAAAGTTATTGCGGCAAAAATCCTTGCACGGAAAACTGCTAGAGGCGCATCACAAGAAGAATCATCCAAATAACATAGGAGAAACTCAAATGAAAACACCAACTAAAAATATCAACATCCCCGTGCTTGTCCAGCTTGACCAGCACCAATACCAATTTATAGAGTTTTATAAAAGAAAAAGCGAAATTTTTTATTTTCTTTTTTATTTGACAACAAATATTTATTGTGATAAACTAGTTGAAAGGTAATAATAAGGAGTCACAAAATGACATTAAACATTTCAAACAATACGAATTATTTCAACTGGAGTTCATTAAAAAGCTTCATTCAACAAAAATTGCACACCCAAAAAGATAAAGACAGCTTTAATGCTTTTTTCTCAGCTGGATTTGGCCAAGAGTTTTCTCAATTCGAATACTATAAACGTATGGGACTTGAAGAAGTCCTCTACGAGTATTTTGGCTCTAGGAATAGCAATCCCGATCTGAAAGCGCTCAAAACCTTCTTAACAACAATCACAAAAATTGATCAAAATATTGACAATTATATTAGATACTCTCAGGAATTAGAAAAACTCGCAAATTTCGCTAAATCCGATAATTTTAACAATGTAAGCCAGCTAAATTCTGATTGGATTTTAAAGCAGCTGCAGATAATTAATGAACAAGATCTTTATCTTTTGATCACTGATGAGGATGAGTATGTTGCTGAATATTATGAAGAATGGTTAAATGACGAACAAAATAAAAAAATCATTCAAAATCTTCAAGAAAAAGCTAAAAAAATTGTAGACAACAATCAACCTCAGTTGCCTCAATGGCTGCATAAACATCTTTTTCGCATTTTACTCATGCCCGAAGTCCTTGACATCAACTCGATATCTCCAACAAACATTCCTTCAGAAATTATGTCAATCCTAAAAAACAACTCTCTTTACAAACTTCAATTTTGCGAACCTAAAAAGATAATTTATCAAGACGGTAAAACACTGATTTTTCAAGGCCTAAAAACAGGAACTTTCTTTCTTTCTAAAACATACGAAATGGTTGAAGACTCTGCTGTATCAAGCTCAGACAAACCTAAGTACTTCAAGCTTATAGACTATATTTTAGAGCAAAACAATAATTTTTTAACCACGATGCATTTTGACCCATTTCATCGAGATAGTCCAACGATACATGTCAATTACGTCAACAAAAACACACCTTCAAACAAACTGTCACTTCAACAACTCGCTGCAGAAATAAATCAACCGAAAAACCTTCTTCAAACATACTTTACAGATACAGCAATAGGTGCACATATGCATATATTCTTCCCGCAAATAAACACAGCTCTACAAAATGATTATGAAAACATTGCAATCTCTGTACCACAACTAGCAAGATACACGCTAGACATTTTTCTAGCAACAGCAGTAAAACAGCAAGGAGAAGTCCCTGAAAAAGCTCGCAAGATATTTGGAATCACTTCCTTATCAATTGACAAGAATACCGGAAAGATATCATACCAAATTAATACTAGGGGTTCAGACGAGTCCCGCACAATTCCTACAAACATCCTTGCCAATGACCTAGGCATGCACTATACAATGTTTGCCGATGGAGCGCTTTCATACAATGAAGCGCCTTTCGTTCAGTACTTACTAAGCCTTTCAAGCAGAAAAGACAAACAAATTAAGCGCTCAAAAGAAGATGCAGAGAAACTGAAAGAGTATCTTACAACATCTACATCCGATCAAAAATACAACTGTTGGACTGTTTTATATAATAAGTTCAACAAGGAAAATCAATCCGCTTTTGAAACAAACTCAAGCATTTCGCAAAAGTTTAATGGTTGCACATACTATTATGATAACAACGTCGCAGACGCTGCAAAGCCAAAACCTACTCAAACTACCTTTATCATTGCCATGATTTATCATGTTTTCAGCGACATTCATACTTGGCTTTCCGACGAGGCCCAAGCTCAAATTATGTCAATACTGCACGGTCACGTTCCTCCTGCCCCACAAAATATACATGATAATACACCAGACAAAAATAACAACTCAATCGACGACCCCACTTGTTAACATAACAAAAAATCCACTAAACTTAGTGGATTTTTTGTTTTATTAATTAAGGCACTTGCTTTATCTTGATTTACACAAAAGCCCTGCAGTTTATGCATTTTCAGTAACGGCAAATTTAGCAATAATGAAACTGTCGCCAACTTCGATGTTCTTTTCAACCACAGGCTGTTCGATCTTTTCAACAGAACGAATGATTAAAACTTCTTGCTTGATTTTTTGCATATACACCATAAGCATATCGGCAAGATTGTCATCTGCAGTTTCAAAGTAAGCATAGATGCGCTGGTCGATTGCGAAGTCAGCTTCCTTTCTAAGCACTTGAAGACCTCTCACAAATTCTCGATAGTATCCTTCAAGCACAAGAGCTTTATCAAGATTGATATCAAGAACGACAGTATTGCCATTTTCATGAGCGATGACAAAATCTGTTTTTGGCTTCTTTTCAAGATTAAAAAGTTCGCTGTCAAGGTTTGTAAATTCACCTACTGAGACCTTGCCTTCCTTATAGCCTTTCATAATATCCTTAAAATCTTCATCGCTAGCTTGCGCAAGTGCGTTTTTAAGTTTTTGAACATCTCCCTTAAGCACCGCCCCTGCCTTTTTGAAGTTTACTGACAAGTATTCATCGTTAAACATACTATCATCTGTTACACGTTCGAGCTCTTTAATATTAAGTTCTTCCTTGATGATAGATTCAAAGTTTGCAAGCACATTTTCAACATTGCCAATTGAAGACACGTACATTTTCTTAAGTGGCTGTTTTACTTTAATTTGGTTTTCATTGCGAAGTCTTTGTGCTGTCGACATAATGTCTCTTGCAATAGCAGTTTCTTCCAAAATTCCTTCAAATCTTTCATTGTAAATTGCCGTTGGGAAACCTGACAGCATAACTGCCTCAGCCTCGTCCTTTTCAATCTCTCGCACCATATTTTGCCAGATATATTCAGTTAGGAATGGAATAATAGGAGTCATAACCCTTAACATTGACTTAATTGCATAGTATAGACACCAATAAGCAGTCATTTGGTCTTGCTTGTTTTCGCTCTTCCAGAATCTCTTACGGTTTGAACGGATATAGAAGTTTGATATATCATCAACAAGTTTTTCAAAATCTTTTACAACAAGATAACACTTGTCTTCTGCGTAGTTTTTGTCGCTATCTTCAATGAATTTGTTGATACTTTCAACAAGCCATTTATCAGAAATGGTAAGGTTTTCTATGCTTGGAGTGAAGTTTGCAATATCTGGATTATCAATGCAAGCATAGGTGTTGAAGAAGGTATAAATATTCCAGAAAGCAATCAACTTTCTTCTTGCCTCATCAGTAAGCGTGAATCCAAAACGCATATCATTGACTGGGCTTGATGAAGAGTAGAGATAACGGATTACATCCGCCCCAACCTTATCTGCCACCTTATCTGCTTCAAGGGTATTGCCACCGCTCTTGTGGAACTCGCCGCCATGTTCATCCTTAACATATTGATAAGTTACCAGTTTTTTGTATGGAGCTTTGCCAGTAAGGACAACGCTCATAATCAATAGAGAATAGAACCAAAGCTTAATTTGTTCAATCATCTCGCAAACATAGTCACTTGGGAAGTTTTCTTCAAAGTATTTCTTATCAGTAAAATATTTCTTTGTAGAGAAAGGAGTAATTCCGGCGTCAAGCCAAACGTCTCCAACCTCGCTCACGCGGCTGATTTCTTTGCCACAGTCGCATTTGATTTTGATCTCATCAATCCAAGGTCTGTGAATGTTTGGAAGTTTGTCAACAAGTGTTTTATCAACGGCCTTTTCTTTCAATTCTTCCACGCTGCCGATAACATGAACTTTGCCGCAATCCTCACATACATAGAAAGGAAGAGGAAGACCATAGAAACGGCTTCGAGAAATGTTCCAATCGCCCATATTTGCAAGCCAGTCAAGCATACGCTTCTTTGCATATTCTGGTTTAAATTCAACATCTTCAATCGCCTTGATTGCAAGTGGTCGAATCTCATCCATTTTGATAAACCATGCAGAGATAAGCTTGTAAACAAGGTCTGTTTTACATCTCCAGCAGTATGGATATGAGTGTTTGTATTTATGTGCATATAAGAGCTTGTTGTCATTTTTAAGTCTATCAACAACCATTTCAACAACATCTGTTGTCTTGTGTCCGGCAAGGAATCCAGTACTTTCAAGCATAACGCCCTGCTCATTGATTGGACAGATTTCAGGAAGCCCGAGTGTTTGTCCAAGCTCAAAGTCCTCGGCGCCACAACCAGGTGCGATATGAACAATGCAAGAGCCTTCTGCATTATCCACTTCATCCCATGCCACAATTTTATGTGCAAAGTTTTGTTCTTTAAGTTCTGGGAAGCAAGTTTCGTATTCCAGTCCAACAAGGTCACTTCCTTTAAATGTCTCAAGGATTTCAACTTCTTGTTTTAAAACTTTTAGCCTATCTTTCCCAAGAACGATTGTGTCTCCTTCAAAGTTTACTTTTACATATTCAAATTCTGGATTTACAGCAAGAGCAACGTTGGCAGCAAGAGTCCATGGAGTTGTTGTCCATGCAACCATTTTGAAGCCTCTTCCTTTAACTGGAAGTTTTACAAACAAAGCAGTATGTTCTACTTCATGATAAGAAGATGACATTTCGTGTTCTGAAAGAGACGTTCCACATCTTGGGCACCATGCCATAGGTCTGTTTTTCTTGATAATCCAGCCCTTGTCATCACATTTTTTAAGGAAGTGCCAAATTGAAGTAATGTTTTCATCAGTGTTTGTAAAATAACTGTGATCCCAGTCCATCCACTGGCCCATGCGGATTGATTGATTTGTGATTTCGTTGGCAAAAAACTTTACCCTTTCCATGCACTTGTTGGTAAATTTATCAATTCCATAACCTTCAATTTCAGGTTTCCCGTTTAAGCCAAGCTCTTTTTCTACGTTCACTTCTACCCAAAGCCCTTGCGCGTCAAAGCCGTTTTGATATTGGCAAGACTTGCCTTTAAGTGCGTTGTAACGAATTGTAAGGTCTTTAAGCGTTCTGCCCCAAAAGTGGTGAACACCACAACGATTGTTTGCAGTCACTGGGCCATCAAGAAACTTAAAACGCTCATTTCCCTCGTTTTTCTTCACAAGCTTATCAAAGCTTTTGTTCTCCTTCCAAAAATTGAGAATATAATGCTCCATATCCACAAAATTTGGCATAGATTGTTCTTTTTTCATGAAATTTTGCTCCTTTTTTTTGTTTGTCAAATGCCAAGAAAACAAAAAACCGCATTAAGATACAAGAACCCTAATACGGCCATTTCAACCACTTGTAGTCTTATTGTAGCGGTCAACCAACCGCCTCTTCTATAACGGGAAGTCCCGACAAAAGCTACTCATTTCTTTTCGCCCTTGCAACTCCGAAAGTGATAACCTTTTAACGTTGCTGTTGCCTCGCACCAAGCGGCAACTCTCTGAAAAGCACTCTTCAAAACGCCTTGTCTTTCCTCTTCGCATTTTAATTACAAGATAAGTGTACCACTTTCCCCTGCGTTTGTCAAGAAATTTTTTATAGTTGAGGAAAATAATACAAGCTCAACTTTTTTACGTCACCTCAAAAAAATCGTCAACATCATCTTTTTTAAATCTTCTTAAAATCAATCTTTCCGTTTCAATCATAATTTGTCCTTATTAAGTATTGTCAACTTATTATCAACCACTTTGAATTTTGTAAATCTTATAATCAAGAGAGCAATAAACATTAAGCCACCTTGAACAATCTGTCCAATCTCTGTGCAATAAGGAGATAAAATCAAAACAGACAACGCTGTTCTTATCACTTTTAACGACAGGCTTAAAATTGTCATAAGCGTTGGCGAATATTCAATTTGAATAAATCTTGATAAAATCCTGTGATATGGAGCGAATAACATATCGATAACTTGAAAAGCAAGAATTGCAAGCACTATTAGCAAGTTTGCGTTATAATATTTGAATAATGCAAATGACATTACAACACTTGTTAAAATTACAATAATTGAGTATATGTATCCATCTTTAAGTAGCTTTTTATATTCAAATCTACCTTTTGAGATATCAACTTTTGCAGCTGTGGAAACCGCTTCCAACATATCCCATTGAGTGTCTGTGCAAAGGCAAACAAGATTGAGTGCCACCAAATATTCCTGTCCGGCAGCAAATGCGTTTTTAAAGCCAAACAAATATATAATCAACATAAAGAGCGAAGATACAATATTTGCAGACTCATACTTAAAATTTTTGAAAAAAGAAAAATCAATTTTAAATTTTTCAAACTGCCAAATGTATAAACAAATAACATAAATGAGCAAAACACCAAGAGTTAAAAGAAGAGCAATGAGTGTGTTTGGTATAATCAAACTAGACAATATTAAAACTGCAAATGTTGTTAAATTAAATGCAAACAGATGTATGTTCGCAGTTTTCTCTTTATCTTCAAAATATAACTTTTCAATAATAAATGAAAATAAGGTTTGTAAGAATAATAGTGCAATTCCATAGATAACATAATTTCTATAAAATTCAACATCTTGGCCAAAGAAAGAAATATAGTTATCTACAAAAATAAGGGGAATTGCAAAAATCAAAGCAGAAAAAATCGTTCCCCAAAATATGCCGTTCCATACAGAATTTGGATTATTTTCCTTTTGTTTGCGAATATTTGCACCAGAAGCGAACAAACATTTTAAAATCAACCATACAAACTGAATAGCGTAAGTTATAGAAAATACATTTGAAATTCTGCTATCGCCCAGCACGCGTGAAAGAACAATCCAAGACAAAATTGGAATGATTGAATATATAAATAGTCCACTTCCTATTCTAAAAAGTCGTTTCATTGGGTTCCTCGATGTTTAGTATATGAATCTCTCGATAATAATTTCAAATTGATTGATGCTTTTGATGTCAATGCCTATGTTAAAATATTTTTCAACAGATTGACGGATAAGTGTTTTTGTTTTTAATAAATCGCCAAAATAATAATCGGTTAAACAATTATCAACTCCATATATTTCAAAAACAAAGTCTTTTAACTTATCAAAATTAAAATTTAAAATGTCTTTTTTATTTAAAGTTATTTCAACAAATCCAACATAACTATTAGTTTTAATTATGTCGACGCCGAAATCAAACTCTATGTTATTTATTTTACAACTAACTACAGGTATTGGATAAAGTTCTTTGATGTATTTATTGTTTATTTTTACTTGATGATTATTATAAAAACCTAAAATAAATTCAATATTATTATTCTTTAACATCTCCGTTAAAAAATTTATATCCTTGAGAGCAGACTCATATATATTATTTAACTCATTTATTTTAATTTCCATCTTTTTCTCCGATATTAAAATTTAAATATGAATTATCATACTTTGTCCTAATAAAGTAAATATTCATAATCATTTAAGTTCAGTGAATCCAACTGATTTTGCTCTAAGAAATTTAAATATGTGCGACCGTAAATTCTAGAAGTTAATGTGTTATAATGAGGAGTAAAAACTTTTTTATTGTGAATAATTCCCAAGCCATTATACACCTTAAAATCTGTTATTTTTAGTTCTGGACTATTATATTTTTCGTCAGGGCAATCACAAAATTTATCAAACAAAATCATTCCGCCTGCACTTTGTCCAATTATGTCTTTTTGTCCCCAATTAAAATCGCTATAGCCATTTTCAACTATTGCATTCATTAGTCTTAATGGACTGCCTCCGCCAAAATATATCACATCTGCTTGTTGCCAAGAGTCGTCTTTTTCATATAGGTCATAAAGTTTGTTTTTAATATCGTTGTTGGTTAAAAACTTGCTTATTTCAATGTCTGTTTGTCTATTATTCTCAGTTTTTGCATTAACTATGACTGCAACAAATTTATTTTTGCACAATTTGATTATTTGTTGCTTAGTTTCAATTTCATTTATATATCTATCATCTCCACCATAGTTGCATAATAAAATCATAACCTATCTCCTATATTTTGATTATATCACAACACTTTGCAAATTGTATTAAATTTCGCAAAGATTTTTGAAAAAGAAAAAAGGGATAATCCCTTTTTTCGTTTATATCAATTTTCGCGACAATCGCTCGGCTTAGAATTGCTCTAAAATTTTCTGTGCATCAACCACGTTTGCACCTGTCATAATTCCCATCGGCATTTCGTTGATGATTCCGTGTTTAGTAAACAAAATTGCCATAAGTTTGCGGTTTTTATTAAACTCAGCAAGCGCCTCTTCAACTGTGCAATCTACAGGTTTTACCACATAGTAATCACTATTTTCAATCGACGAAAGCATATCTTCGATTTGAACGTGATCTAAAAATACATCTGCTTTCCCACCTGCAATCAAAAATTGCCCGAAGCAGTCCAAAATTTTTTGTCCATTTGCAATTCCGATAAGCTCGTTGTTTTTGTAAACTGGAATATTACTGTAGTTTGACTGAGACATAAGAGTGATTACATCACGCATGCTGTGCCCTGCATAAGTAACAAGAACATCCCTTCGCCCTACTGTATCCAGTGCTTTTGGAGGGGTCGTAAGCAGCCTTTCAATATGCTCTATATTCTCAACAACATCAATGTGCGGCTCTGCAATTACAAAATCATCCTTGCTTGAATGCACAATTGCGTTTCGCAGTCTACCATAGTCAACAAGCACGTCTTCATACTTTCTTACAACATAATTTACAACAACGCTTTTTCGAATAAGATCAGAAAATCCCATTGCCCTATTCAAATTATATCTTGCTTTGAGTGCATAATCAATGTTGTTGAAGGCATCAATAAAGCGTCTTGCATTGCTTTTTTCATTTGGTATTACATTCTTGATTGATTCTGTGGTATTTTCTACTTTTTTCTTTGTTGCCACAAAAAATCCCCCTCTTTTGCTATATTTCATGGTTAGTATAACATAAAAAAACAGATTATTACAAACTTATTTACTTTATTTTACGAAAATTTATTGCAAAAAGTGAAAAAATGTGCTAGAATACTATTGTCGAGCTAGACGGAGAGTTAGCGGTGCTCTGTTGCCCACAATCCGCTACAGTGGGGTTGAATGCTTGGCGCGGTTTGAATTTGTTGAATATGTGCAAATAAATTAGGTGTTGAAGTCAAGGTCTTATGCAATCAAAATTCCTGAATCATGTCAGGTCCTGACGGAAGCATCATTAAGGGAACACTTTGGTGTGCCATGAGGTTGCTTTGGTGGAGCCTAACTTATTTGAGGCAGTTGGTGAGTTCTTATCAAGTCAAGATGCTCGATTTCGAAAATTACAGAACAGCAAATGCTGTTCTTTTTATTTTTGATCAACAAACTTCATCAGTCAGATGCGGAAAATCTTTTTTCTAAAAAATATTGACTATTAGCTCAATTTAAAATATAATAAGCTTAGAAAACGTTCTCAAGGAGAAAGCATGACAAAAGACAAATTTATGAGCACAAATAAAAAACTTTTACTTTCTACTATTTCACTGTCATTTGCAGTGGTTATGATGATCGCCGCACTTTTATTTGTGTTAAACATAAGCCCAAACAATTCTCCTTATTTTGCAATAAGCTATGCAGCAGATGAAAAGGCCGCGGTCAAAATCACATCATTTTATCAATACGAAGGGGAAGAAAACATTACTAAGTTTGGAGAGGTTACATTTTATGGTGATGATTCAAGCGACGGAAGCCTTGATCGCCTAGAACTAAGCCTCAC
>JAGAKV010000028.1 GCA_017625505.1 Clostridia bacterium
CTAAATTAAAATTATTTATTGTTATAGTTCCACTTGTTTTTCTTGTTAAACCACAAAGAATTTTAATTAGAGTTGTCTTCCCTGCACCATTTACGCCTAAAAGTCCAAACAATTCACCTTGTTTTATTGATAAAGAAACTTTGTCTAATGCCTTTTTTGTCTTATAGTTTTTGCAAACATTGTCAATCTTTATAATATTCATACAATAAAACTCCTTATGGTTTTAACACTTTATCTGTTAAACTATCAATAACATCTGCTTTGAGGAGTGCAATACCTTTTTCTTTATCGCAAAGAACAATAACAGAATCACCTGGATTTATGTCAAACATAGTTCTTATTTCTTTTGGTATAACAATTTGTCCTTTTTCGCCTACTTTGCAAATACCAGCAAATTTGTTTTTATCAGTTTTATTTTTTTCCATATTCAACTCCTTTTTGTATGACAGGTCATACTTTTCATACTTATTATACCTTTATAATAAGCATTTGTCAACCGAATAACAAAAAAACACCTTATCTATTATGATAAAGTGTTTTTCTAATTATTATACTAGTTTCAAACGGTATAACCCTTTGGTTGTATTTTTTTAGTTTAAGCGAAGGCGAATAAAGTTTTCGATTGTATCGATTGCATTTTTAACACCAATTTTTGATGTGTCAAATGTAAGGAAATAGTTTCTCTTTTCTCCCCAAACTTTTCCGGTATGTTTTTTGTAGTAGGAAGCTCTTTGTTTGTCAATTTTTTTGATTTTTGCCTCAGCTTCTTCACGAGAAAGGTTTTCGTACTTCATCTTTCTTTTAATTTTAAATTCATCGTCTGTGGCATATACAAAAATGCTAAATACATTTGAGTAAGATGACAGCACGCTTTCGGCACATCTTCCCACAATGACGCAAGAGCCCTCGTGATAAAGGTCTTCGATAATCTTCGATTGTGCTAGGAATAGTTTTTCGGATGGGCTTGCCCCATCTTTGTCATCAAACACACGAGTTTTGGCATAGTCATACAAAAAACTTTCTTCGTCAAGTTTTTCTAGAGTGTCTATATCAATTTTTGTCTCTTTTGCAAGACGTTGCAAAATTTCTTTGTCATAGCACTTGATTTTAAATCTTTTTGCAAGCTGCTCAGCGATATATTTGCCGCCGCTTCCAAATTCACGGCTGATTGTGATTACAAAATTTTGAAGTGGGACATCTTTGATTTTTGTCTTGGCGGTTTCTTTATTCATAAAATCTCCTTAAATTTAAATGTAGTATAACAAAAGAAAAGAAAAAAACAAAATTATTTAACCTAAAAAAACGAAAAACTAGAAAAATCTAATTTTTTGCTATTTAACTTTTTTAAGAATGTGAGTAAAAACTCGTTCATGCTCGCGACGGTGTAAAAAGGAGAATTGTTTTTGCGAGCAAAAGAAGAGGCTTGATGATTATTGAAAAAAAGTGATTTGACTATTGACTACAAATTTTTCAAAAAAAATATATTTTACTTATTAAAATTTTAGAGGTGTTATGCTATACTGGCTGTATAGATTATGTATAGTTAAAAAAGTGAAAGGTTAGAGTCACTCATCTTGTATGTGGATACTAGTGGCAAAAAATTAGATAAGATCGTGGCACCGTTGGCATAATCAGCAACAAATCAAAAAATAAAAAGGAATATTATGAATTTTATAAAAAGGATATGGGAAAAAATAAGAGAGCCTAAAGGAGTATGGCTGATTTTATTTTATATTTTCAGTTTGCTTCTTATTGCTGGGACTGTGGTGTTGGTAGTCCTTCAACCGCAGCAGTCTTTTTGGCATTATATTCTTTACGTCTTGGCAGCAGCGACGCTATGCTATTTTGTATATACCATTGTTGTGCTTGCGCCAAAAATTAAAGCGGGAGTGATAAAAACGCTTAGAAAAATCAAATTCACAAATGAAATGCTTGATAATTATGGCTATCGCACCACCATTTTTGGAATTTTTTCCTTTATCTTCAACATAAGTTTTGTGCTTTTTCAAGGTGTACTTGCGCTGCTTACTGGCTCGGCATGGTATATTACAATCACGGCCTATTACTTAGTGCTGAGTTTGATTAAAGGGTTTGTTTTATTGTCAAAGAGAAAGTTTAAAAACGATTTTGAAAGGCAGGTAAAAACCTACCGTGCCTGTGGGGTGGCATTTATTGTGATGATGCTTATCTTTTCTGGACTTATTACCCTTATTTACACAACCAACATGTATTTTGAATACGCGGGACTTATGATTTATGTGTTTGCGGTGTTTACTGTGTATAAGCTGACATTTTCAGTTATCAACATGATAAAAGCAAGAAAACAAGACGATCTGTACATTCAAAGTATTCGCAACATCAATCTTGCCACTGCAATAATTTCAATTGTTGTTTTGCAGGTTGCAATGTTTCAGGCCTTTGCTCCAGAATATAACACATCGTTTGCAAATGGGCTGACGGGGGCAGCGGCGAGCGCGGCGCTTCTCGTGTTTGGCGTGCTGATGATTGTTAAGGCAAATAAGCTTTTAAAGCAAAAACAAACCATAGAAATAAAACAAGAGCATACAACAGAAATCGCGGATGATTAAAAGTTTCAATAGGAGAGGAAATTAAATAAAGAGATTTATACTTGACAATTATATTAAAAAAGTGAAATGATAAAATCGTATAAGGGGGAAAAATGAAATTTTCTGAAAAACAAATTAACGAGCTTAAAAAAGCGTGGAAAGAGGGTAAAAAAATCACAATCAAAGGAATAAACAACTTTGGTGCGCCTTTCACAACTACTGGTGTAATTACATCTACAGACAAAAAACAGCCAGCCGTTTATGAAGACCGAATTTATCTTGAATTTGGAAAGGAGCGTAAAACAGGCAGACAGCAAACAGAGTGGTTTTCATCATATTGTACTGAGTATAGAGATGAAGAGTATTTGACTCATTTTGTTATCTTTTCTCTTGAAGTGGAAGGAAAGGTCCTTTATGATAACCCAGATAAGAAAGAAACAACTCAAAAAGCAGAGAAAAGAGGGGCTGAGTATATTGCAAAAGCTAAAAGCGAAGGCAGAGATAAGCTTGTTGATTGCAAAGTTGTCGACTTTTTGAAGACAAAGATCGGGCAGCCTATCCGTATAATTAATACCAGAACTGTTGAGGAAAACGGAAAACGTGTGAAACAAGAATTATATCATGATGCAATTATGCTTGGGATATACTCGTGTACAAAAAGCGGAGCACCAATCATTGAACTTAGCGATGGACCGGGCATTTCTAATGATTTTGTAGAGCGCAATACGATGGTTCAATCGGTTGGCGATGATATGGCAGCAGAGAAAAAAATCTCAAATGACAAAGAATCATATGATTTGAAGCTGGAAGAAATTTTAGAAGAAATCATTACCTTGAAAATGGAAGATGATATAGAATTGTAAAAAAAACAGGCTCGCCTGTTTTTTGTTTCTTAATTTTGTTTTTTTTAGTTTTGTTTTTATCTATTTTGCACTCTATTTCTGCAGCGAAGCGATATGGGTGCTGAATGTTTGGATGCCATTTTGTCAATATTGAATATATGCAAAATTACAATCGTATGTAGGGGGTAGCAAAAGCTGCTACCTAATTTTTAACAATGAAAGTTTCTAAACAAGTTGCAAAAACAACAGTTTCTTCTGCCGCAGCCTCTGCCGCCTTTTTTATAGTTGTCATCTCTTCTGCATTCGTCGTGGTTATCTTCTTTATCATAACCATTTCCATTGCAGTCTTTTTGATATTCATCATCATGACAGCGACATTTGGTTGGGCGTCTTCCGGTATCATTTGGACGTGTTTGGTTGTCGCAAATTACAAATTGACCATAATAGCAGTTGTAGCGAGTGTTGTTATAACCATTTCCTCCAAAAGAATTTTTGCCATAACCGTTTGATGAGAAAGTCTCTTCATCCTCGTAGTTCCATTCTTCTGGGAAATTTGAGTAAGTTTTTTCCCAATCTCTTTCGTTGTTAAAATATCTTTGATTGTAATTCATTGGTTTTTCTCCTGAAATAAAGCAACTCGAATTTTCAAGCGCTCATCCACATAATATGAGAAAGTAGGCTTTGATGTGAAAAGAAACATTTGTGTAGTTTTTTGTAAAAAGGCGTATAATAAAGGAGAAGCGTTTTTTCAGGTGGGGCATAGTGCTTATCAATAAGACAGCCAATCTGTTCCAAATAAAGGAGCTGAGATGTTTTTTAGAAAAGAGTTGCGAGATACAGATAAAGAAATCACAAGACAAAACGCGAAAAAAGAGCGAGAGTGCGAAGAGTGCGTGATTGATGTCAAGCTTGAGCATGGCGAGCAAATTTTTTCGCAGTACAATTATGAAAATCAAGCTACACTTGATGAAGATTTTAGTGATTTTATCTGGCGAAATTCAAAACTTGCGTCAACTAGCAAACCTCTTACAATCAAGATTCATACTAGGCAAGAGCTTAATCGGCAAAGAGTGACCAGTGCTATTAAAAATCACTATCGCGAGGAATATCTTGAAACTAAAAATGAAATTAAAAAGACAAGCAAGTTTTCTTTTGTTGCGCTTTTTTTGGGACTTTTATTTTTAGGGCTTTTGGTTGTTTTTTATGAGTTTGCTGATATTTTTATTTTAGATACAATAACAGAAATTGTCGCGTGGGTGTTTGTGTGGGAGGCGGCAGACAACTTTTTTCTTAAGAGGACGCTGCTTCGTCATAAAGCTCTTCGTATTCAACGCTTATACTCGGCAAAGGTTATTATAATTCAAAAATAATACAAGGCCTGTGCTAAAAAAATATTTAACAAGCAGTAAATCGAAAGTAAAAAATGGAATGCAGAAAGAAGCAATAAAAATCTGGCCAATTCTTAGCCAGATTTTTTAATCTCCAATTATAGGATAGTCGTTCGAGTTGTATTTCTTTTGTTGCTGCATATAGCTTTTGTATAACCCTTGTGCGTACTCGCTGTTGCCACCTTTATAAAGATCAAACGACTGGCCATTTTTAAACGTTACCTGCACAAGCTGCGTGCCAATAAGGTTTTCAAGATGTTCAAAACTTTGTACGTTGTCGATGTTGATGATATATTCACAGTCGTCTAGGAATGCAAAATTGTTGATACCATGTTGCTTGAAGAAGTCTTTAAACTGTTTGATTTGGTTTAAGATTTTTGTTTTGACAAAAGAATATTGTGAAGATTCAAAGTCTTTGTGTTTGCCAAAAATTGATATAAAATATATACATGGACGCACAATGCTGCCGCGTTCATTAACGGTAATAAAGTTGATATCGTTTACTTCAAAACGCTGCTGTTCAAATGTAAAACCTTTCATTTTGTCTCCTGTAGTTTTTAGTATAGCAAAGTTATGAATGTTTGTAAATAGCAATTTTAGAAAAATATTTGAAAGATTAAATACATCATTAAAACATAAACATAAAAGCATGGAAAACTTTCCATGCTTTTTTACTGAATTTCTGCACCGCATGCAAAAGTTTCTTCAAGATTAGCAAGCGCATCCTCAACAAAATCTTTAGGCACGAGTGATGTGTTTGTATCTTGCAAAACAAACATGCCGTCTTGAGTATATTTTGGACTTATTGTAAAAATAGGGCACTGCTTCTTGTTGCATGATTGAATCACTTTGCTTTTGTCTGTTAGGCACAAAAGGCCGCCGTCAGGAAGAGGGCAAATCACAGCTGTCGCCGCGTTTGTTTTATGCCAATCTACATAAGAGTTGTCGATAAATGGTAAACATGCCTTACCGTTTTCTCTCGTATATGTAGGAGGAACTCCTTTTGTTCTGTAAAACATTTGTAGGCGCTGTGGTTTGTCCAACTTGTTTATATATGTTTCAAGATCAATTTTACTGCACGTTTTGTAGTAGTTAATTTGCGGTTTGTGTGTTGTTTTTTGCCATAAACCTAAAATACTAAGCTCATAAAAATCGTTGCCGTCTTGTGCAAAAATTCCATACCATGACCAGTCATCTTCAGAAATTTTGCTTGTTGTATAATAAATTTTCATATCATTCTCCTTGTGCTAAAGTATATCATAAATCCCCTACGCTGTCAATCGTCTTGTGAAAAAATAATAATTAGTTAAAATTCCTTTGCTTGCAGAAGGTTTTTGTGATAAACTTACAAGGAGCAGCGAAACTACAACAATCAAAATTAGTCATGCGGGATTGAAATTACTCAAAACACTGCGATGAAGAAAATGAAAAATAAAGGGAGAGTGTATGAATATATTTAAAAAGGCTTATTGCAGGATTTACCAAGGCGTTTTTCGTCTTATGCTTCCACTTTTGCCCTATAGAGAGCCTAAAATTCTCAAAACAAATGAGGAAGTGGCGTCCCTTTTAAAAGCAAAGGGGAAACAAAGCGTTTTGCTTGTGACGGACAAGGGAATTCGAAGGCTTGGTCTTACAAAAAAACTGGAAGAAGAGCTTGCCTCAGCGGGCGTGGGGCTTTCAATTTTTGATGATGTTGTCCCAAACCCTACAACGCAAAATGTTTCAGACTGTGTAAAGGCGTATAAAGAGGGTGGCTGTCAGGCGATTATCGCGCTTGGTGGAGGCTCTGTTATGGACTGCGCAAAGGCGGCGGGTGCAATGGTGGCAAAACCAAAGAAGAGCCTTAAGCAAATGAAGGGAGTGCTGAAAGTAAGAAAGAAAATTCCTCTTCTTATTGCAGTGCCTACCACGGCTGGAACGGGCAGTGAAACGACGCTTGCTGCCGTGATTACTGATAGTGAAACAAGACATAAATATGCAATCAACGACTTTCCACTTATCCCACGCTATGCTCTCTTAGACGCAAATTTGACAGTGGGGCTTCCAAAACATATCACATCAACTACAGGTATGGACGCACTCACCCATGCGATTGAGGCGTATATCGGTAGAAGCACAACAAAACATACACGACAGTGCGCGCTTGATGCTGTTAAAATGATTTTTGAAAATATTTTGAAGGCGTACAACAACGGTTCAAATCTGCAGGCACGAGAAAATATGCTTCTTGCTTCCTATAAAGCCGGTGTGGCGTTTACGCAATCGTATGTGGGATATGTTCACGCGATAGCTCACACGCTTGGCGGAGAATATAATGTGGCGCACGGGCTTGCAAATGCAGTGATTTTGCCATATGTTTTGAAAGGTTATGGAAGAAAGATATACAAAAAATTGTGGGAGATGGGCGTTTATGCCGGACTATTTGCAGAAAGTGCGTCAATCGAAGAGGGTGCAAAACTCTTTATTGAAAAAATTGAGCAGCTTGGCCGAGAGATGAACATTCCTCTTGTTCTTGATATGATTGAGCAGGATGATATACCTTCGCTTGCCTCCACTGCTGAGGAAGAGGCAAATCCTCTATACCCTGTGCCAGTGCTGTATACGGCAAAAGAACTTGAAAGGTTTTATTATGAGGTGAAAAATGGATTATAAAATGCCTAAGGAAGAAATTTTAAGTCTGATTGCAAAACAAAAAGAATATTTTCCTAGCAGCGAACTTCGCGATCCAAAAAATAGGGTAGCAGTGCTGAAGGAGTTATACCAGAATATTGTTGACATGCAAGAAGAGATTTTTGCCGCGCTGAAAGCTGACTTAAACAAAAGTGAAGTTGAGTCCTATATGGCAGAGGTTGGGATTGTCTTAAGTGAAATTTCGTATATGATTAGGCACTGCAGAAAATTTGCAAAAATTAAGCGAGTCAGGACGCCGATTGCACAGTTTACTTCGAAAAGTTATAAACTTCCTTGCCCATATGGCTCAGTGCTCATCATCAGTCCGTGGAATTATCCTTTTATGTTGTCACTCGATCCTCTAGTTGACGCAATTGCCGCGGGAAACAGCGTAGTGCTGAAGCCCAGCGAAACGTCGCCTCATGTAAGTGATGTTATTGCAAAGCTTATCAGCAAAACATTCAAACAAGAACTTGCCTTTGTTGTGCGCGGGGGGAGGGATGAGGTGTCATACCTTCTAGATCAGCAGTTTGACTATATATTCTTTACAGGCAGTACTCGTGTTGGTAAAATTGTCATGCAAAAAGCAGCAGAACACTTCACGCCGGTTACTCTTGAAATGGGAGGCAAAAGCCCATGCATTGTAGACGAAACTGCAAACATAAAACTTGCTGCCAAAAGAATTGTTTTTGGAAAATTTTTAAACAGCGGACAAACTTGTGTGGCGCCAGACTATTTATATTGTCATCGCAGCATCAAGGATGAACTTATTCACGAAATCAAGCGACAAATTGTGTTGCAGTATTCTGTTGATCCAGTCGGGAATGATAGCTATCCGCGAATGATCAGCCAGAAGCAGTTTGACGGCGTTGCGGGCTTGATATGCAATGATAAAATTCTTTTCGGCGGTAAGACCAACAGCGCTAAGCTTAAAATTGAACCAACTCTCGTTGACGCATCGTTTGAAGATGAGATTATGCAAACGGAAATCTTTGGACCTGTTTTGCCTGTTGTGACATTTGAAAATGTTGATGAGGTGATAACTCGTGTAAACAATGGCGGAAAACCGCTGGCACTTTACATTTTTTCGTCAAATAAAGAAAATCAAGAAAAGATTACAAAGTATTGTGAATTTGGTGGCGGCTGCATAAATGATACAATTATTCACATTGCAACATCCAATATGGGCTTTGGTGGATTGAGGGAAAGCGGCATTGGCTCTTATCATGGCAAGGCGGGTTTTGACAGCTTTACGCACTACAAAAGTATTGTTGATAAAAAGACTTGGCTTGACCTGCCAATGCGTTATCAGCCGCATACAAAAATAAAATATAGCTTGATAAAGAAATTTTTAAAATAGGAGAAACAAATGAAAAAATATTTAACGCTACAAAACATTTTAAATCTTGTGCTTGCTTTAGGGATTATCGCGGGGGACGTGTTTTACATCACCGGCGGCAAACTTATGGTTAAGACAATCACAAGTGCGGGCTTTTTTCTGATTGGCCTGATTAATTTATTCTATTCCTTTAAGCAAAACAAGAAAAATATGAAGTTTGCAATGATAATGACGGTTGGTCTTTTCTTTGCAATGCTTGGCGACATACTGCTTGGTATGGAATTCATCGTTGGCGCAATTTTCTTTGCAATTGGGCATGTGTTTTACTTTGTCGCATATTGCAACCTAGTAAAATTCAAGTGGGTTGACCTTATTGCGGGAGGAGTGCTTTCGCTTGCTGCGGTGCTTATCATTTGCTTGTTGCCAATTATTGTTTTTGAGGCACTAGTAATGCAAATATTAGTGTGCTTCTATGCCGTTCTCATTTCATTCATGCTTGGTAAAGCGCTGACAAACTTAATTAGAGAAAGAAACCTTCTCAATGCCTTAATTCTTATCGGAAGCATCCTTTTCTTCTTCTCCGACCTTATGCTTCTTTTTTATAAATTCACATCACTTCCACTGGAAACAAGATTGATTTTTGACGCGTTATGCCTTGGCACATATTACCCAGCTGAAATCATCCTAGCAATGACAATATTTTTCCTTCCTCAGCAGAAGAGTGAAGAGAAAAACTAACCAGAAAAAAGAACAATTTCATCATTTTTGCATATAAAAATTTAATGTCAACTCAAACACCACTCGTGATAAGCACGTGCGAATGGTGTTTTTTTGTACATACTTAAATAAAAACTGCGAAATTTAGCAAAATATACTTTAAAGATTGTTTGGAGAAAAATGTCGAGTGTGTTAAAATAATAATACATTATGGAGGAATATAGATGAAGAAAAAGTTTTTTCCGTTGTTTATGTTGGCCTTTTTAGTCATGGGAGTAGGCTGTGCTTTTTTAAGCCAGAATTATAACGCGGTGACGTTTGCCGAGGAAAAATCTTTTTCAGAGCAGGTGATGCAGCTTCCAAACTATGAAGCAGAGTTTGTTTATATAAAGAAAGATAGCGCGGCCGTTAAAACAATGTCAGCACACACAACGGCTGGCGAAGAAGTTGTGTTTAACGAAGAAGATTATAAACTTGTGTCAGAGACAAATGGGGTATATAAATATTTCAACAAATATTCCTTTCAAAGACTTATGGTTTATTCAGATTATGAAAATGATTATGGGGCAATTGGTGTTGCGCAAGACAATGATGGCTTGACCGTACTTGCATATGAAAGCAAAGAGGCTACCAAGCAGGCTTACTTCAATTTGCGTGCGGATGGTGTTGTTGTCGTTACCGATGACCTTGTGATGGCTGACGGCGCGGAAGAACAGTATCAACCAATTCAACACAGTGGCAGCGGTGCGGCCGCAAATGAATGGCTTCGCAATCATGAATATAGCTGGGCAGATGAGGCGCTGCAGACTGAGGCGTACGCCGAGTATATATCACAGTATAATTGTGATAAAGAAGTGATCATTGTGGTAATTGATACGGGAATTTGCACGGGGCATATAGGCTTTCAGGGTAGACTTGCAAAGGGTGCAGATGGAGATCTTTTAGGCATAGCGCTTGATGATACGAAATGGTCTGCAATTTCTCAAACCCACCATTCTGACTATGCGTATACAAACCCAAATTTTGAAGGGAAAGAAGATCAACTTGCAGGGTATAAATATTATCAATTTGAGGATGATTATGGGCATGGCACAATGGTTGCAGGGTGTATTACGGCCATTACCCCGGCAAACGTTAAAATTGCAACAATAAAGACATTATCTCACACTGGAAGTGGTGCGACAAGCAATACCCTTGCGTCGCTTGATAAGGCGCTGGCATGGAAAAAGGCTGGTTATAATATTATTGGGGTTAATATGAGCCTCGGCGGAACTTATGACCTTAATAATGCGGAAGAGAAAAACTCATATGATCGAAATTATGCCTCTTATGAAAAGAAAATCAAGGCACTACGAGATCTTGGCGTGTTTACTACTGTTGCCGCGGGCAATCAATATATTGATTCAATTAATCATTTACCAGCCGCGGCTCCTGCAGCATTGACAATTACTTCTGTTCAGCAAACCAGCACACCGGGGGAATATCGATATTATGAATATGATAGTGATGGAGATGGAGTCAACGATAGAGGGGCAAATTATGGTGAAAGTGTAGATTTTTGTGCACCTGGCGCGAAGATCTTTACGTGGTCAATCAGTAGGGAAATTTATACTGATGTAGATGGTGAAAGAAAAGCAAGAGCTACACCGCAGAATGAAACCTTTACTTTGGCAGAAGTAGTCTCTGGTACATCATTTGCATCCCCTTATGCATGTGCGGTTGTCACATTGCTTTGCCTAGATAATCATTATTATACAAACTCCAAAACACCGCCATACAACCTAGATCAAATTGAAGGGCGTTTGAAAATAATGGCCAAGGATTTGGGGGATGCAGGCAAAGATATCTACCATGGATATGGACTTCTTGATATGACAAATTTCAGCATAGAGTTAAAATATTCTCAAGAAGATTCTCTTGCTACTTATGATGGGCAGGCCCATCCATTAAAATTTACTTCGCTTGACAATTGCGCTTATCCAATAAAATATAGCGCAGTTTATGGGGAAACGGAAGGAGTATACACTCTTACTGAAAGGCAACTTAAAAACTTCACAAATGGCAGAAAGAAATATTATTATAAAGTTTCTGCAAGTGTTGATTTTGGTGATGGATATATCGATGGCGTTTTCCTTGACAGTGAGGGAAGTGGATACATACAAATTGACAAGCGGGACATAAGCGGCACAGTGCAAAACCAATCCTGTGTTTATGGAGAGGTCAATCTAAACAAATTTAAATTCTCGCTTAATAAAAATCAGCTTATTTCGGGCGATGAAAGTTATTTTTCACTTGCAACAACGGCCGATAATACCAGTGAAGTGGGAGAATATCCAATCAACTTGACTTGCTCAAGTGACAACTACAACATTGTTTCAACTCAAGCGGGCACACTTACAATCACGCCTCGCGTGATAAGTGTTAAGGCGGATAATAAAACGCTTATGTATGGAGAAAACCCAAGCTATGATGATGTTGTAGTAATGTTTGTAGACAGCCCAATCAATGGAGATCAACTATCATTCACCTTGTCAACAGATGCGACTTCAACAAGCGGGGTGGGAAAATATCCTTACAAAGTCACTTGTTCTAACAAAAATTATACAGCAACCGTGACCACGGGAGCACTTACCATAACACCTCGCAATGTAACAATTTCAATTACCGATCAAGAGGGACAATATGGCGACGCACCAAACCTTTCAAATGTAAGCTATACTGTGACTGAGGGGAGTGTGGTAAACAATGATGATCTTCAGCTTATCGCGAAGACAAACGCAACGACAAAAAGCGCTGTGGGTGGAGAATATTATCTTAAAGTATCAAGTGGAAATAAAAATTACAGCGTAACTTGTGCGGATGTAAAATATATCATTGTGCCACGAGAGGTGACAATTCAATTAAAAGATAAGACACTTCCATATTCGCTTTCGTATAGCGTGTCAGGGACAGGCTATGATGAAGTTGTTGGAAATGTAGTGAATGGCGATAGCTTGTCGCTGTCTTATAAAACGGTTGCAGTTTCTAAAAGCGGTGTTGGATATTACGAGATTACCGCAAACAGTGCAAACGCAAATTATGATGTTACTATTTTGCCAGGAACTTTGACTGTTATTCCGCGTGAAATTCAGGTGTCAGTAACAAAGCAGCAAGGAGTGTACGGTGGAAACTTTACTCTTGGACAACTCCCTTATACAATAACTTCTGGGCAGGTGCTAACAGGCGATGTCCTCACACTTACATTTGCCACTTATGCCGCAAATCGAAGCGATGCTGGAGATTATGACATTTATGTGGCTGGACAAAACAATATAAACTATGACGTTTCAGTATCACAGGGAACGTTTGAGGTTATTGCGCGTACAATTAAAATTGCTCTAGGCAATAAAACGAGCGTATATGGTGAAATGGTTTCTGTGAGTGATGTTGGATATTCTATAAAATCAGGTATGGTGCTTGAGGGCGATAATCTTGATTTAAGAATGGAAACGGACGCATCTAGAAGAAGCGATGTCGGCTCGTACAGCATAACAGCGCAGAGTGGCAACCAAAACTATAAAGTGACCTGCGAAGAAGGCACATATGAGATTGTTAAGAGGAGTATTACAATTAAGCTTGTTGATCAAGTTGTGCCATACGCCTTTACATATGATTTCAGCAAAACATCTTATGACGTTGTTTCTGGCAATCTTGTTAAAGGAGATGACTTAAAACTGATTTTCTTCACAAACGCGGGCATCTTCTCATTAGGTGGAGAATGTTCTGTGTGGGCAGAAAGTGCAAATCAAAATTATGATGTCATTGTGCTGGACGCTTCAGCTGAAATAACTTTCTCATTTATGCATGTTGTTTTAATCATTATCGGTGTAGCATTATTGTCGCTTGTTATAGTGCCTATATTGGTTATTACAAGAAAAAGAAATAAAGAATTTAACGAGCTTTAAAGAAAAACTCAAGCATATCTTTGCTTGAGTTTTTTTTGTGAATTTGCTATTTATGTGAAAAATAATTGCTAAATTTGTGAAATGTGGTATAATAAAAATATGAGAAAAGAAACTAAGTCGAAAATTTTAAGATCGCTAATTGTAGCAGGGGTGCTTATTGCAATCGTTCTTGCAATTTTTTTGCCCTTGTATTTTAGTGGTGCGCTTGCAAAAATCAAAAGCGCGGAAGAATTGCAAAAGTTTATTCTATCAGGTGGCGGTTGGAGCTATGCAATATTTTTTACTATTCAATTTTTGCAGGTTACATTCCTTCCTGTTCCGGCAGCTGTCACGACGGTTGCGGGGACGTTGGTATTTGGCCCATGGATCACCTGCGCGATAAGTTTTGCTGCGGTAATGCTGGCAAGTATATTTTCCTTTTTCCTCGGACGAAAAGTTGGTAAAAAACTTGTTATTTGGGTGGCAGGCGAAAAGGATTATCAAAAATGGGCAGAAAAACTTGGGAAGGGGAAATATGTTTTCTTTCTTATGATGCTGTTTCCTGTTTTTCCAGATGATATACTTTGCATGGTTGTTGGCACAACCAACATGACTTGGAAATTTTTTCTGCTGACAAACCTTATCACCCGCCCAATAGGTATATTCTGCACCTGTTTCTTAAGCAGTGGAATAATTCCATTCACGGGCTGGTGGATAGCGCTTTGGGTGGTGTTGGCACTTGCCTGCATAGCGCTTTTTGTGCTTTGCTATAAATATCAACCTCAAATAGAAAACTTTATACTTAAACTTGCTCATAAGTTTGAAAGAAAAAAAGAAAAGACTGCAGTAGTGGCAGAAAATGAAAAGACTGAGCCGCTCAAACATCCTGCAGATATTTCACAGCAAGCAGAAGAGCCAGAACAAGTGAAGAACAGTGGACAACAAGTAAAAAATGATCACCAAGAGGACGATTAAATCGTTGGTGATCAAAATTTATATAATTATTTAAAATAAAATAGATTTTCAAATTTTTCATCTAACGCCAAGCATAGCAATAATGCCAATTTTGCAGACGGATTAAATTGATTTTTTTTCAATAGAAATTATAGTTTGTCTTGTTGTCCCAACCATATTCGCAAGTTCTTCTTGAGATAATTTTTTTGATTGTCTTGCTTGCTTTAAATTGTTTAATAAAATAATATCATTATTCATTATATTACACCAACGCCATATAGTATAAAATAAAATTAGTAGTCAGACAAAATTTAGTTGCCGACTACTATTTACTACTATTAGCAAATTCATTCAAACTTTTACTATCAAAACTGCCTAAATTGACCTAAACATAACTAGACATTTTTAGTCTAGTTTTTATTTTTCTTCAATCTCTAATTTTTCAAAATCAAATAATTCGCTATTAAAGAACTCAGTCATTGACATACCCAACGCTCTAATAATTAGTGCCATATTTCTAAAATTTGGTGTTTGATATTTACAATTAAGAATATCTGTCATAGTGCTATGATATAAACCTGTCTCTTGTGCTAGTTTATATTGTGTCATTTTCTTCTCTTTTAAGATTTCTCTAACTCTTAATGCAAATGCTTTGTTTAATTTCATAATGGAACTCCCTATATGGTTTTTCGCTATATATAGAGTTTACCCGACATATACTCTTTTACTATTTAAGGAAAAACGGGTATTTTGTTGATTTGTAAAGAAATTTCTATTATACTATTTAGTGAAAACCCGAATAATAGGAGTTTTGTATGAGTTTAATAGAAATTACATATAAAGTTTGTGCTTTCTTTGGTCATAGAAAAATTGAAATAACCGAAGAACTTAAACAACAAGTAAAAGAAATTGTTGAAGATTTGATTCTTAATCACAATGTGTTAACTTTCTTGTTTGGTAGTCGTAGTGATTTTGATTACCTTTGTCATTTAGTCGTTACTGAACTAAAAGAAAAATACCCAGACATTAAAAGAATTGCTTACACTTGCAGGAGTGAAACCTGCGCTTTGGAAAGCGAACGTGCCTACTGGGAAGAAGTTTATAGTCATTTTAGAAAAGAAAAAGTAACCTTACTTGGCGTTGAAGAAGAATTTGAACATAAAGCAAAATATACATCAGGTCGTGCTAGTTATGTAGAACGAAATCAAGCTATGATAAACGACAGTGATTATTGTGTTTTCTATTATGATGAAAACTATCAACCAGAAATGCGAAAATACTCTAAACAAAGTATTGGCTATTATCAACCTAAAAGTGGCACAAAACTTGCCTATGATTATGCCAAACAAAAGAAAAAGATGATATATAACATAAAAAATAGCTAAGAAAATTTTTCTTAGCTATTGATTAAATTATTTAAATAGATTTAATATTTGTGTCTTCACTTAATAATGATTTATCACCAGTTAAAATGTAATCTTTTTCAACTATTAACTCTACTTTTCTAATCATTTTATCCATACCATTATCATTACTTAAAAACACATTAGGTTGACCCGCTTCATCAAAAATTGAAAGTTGAAGAGATATTTGTCCCTCAGGGTTTAATGTGGCATTAGGAATATCTATATTTATTATAGATTTTAACATCTCATTTATCTTTTCGTGTCCAACATAGTGGTCATTCCAAGATGCTTTTGTAGATTGAACAAACTTTCCACTTTTTTTGTATTCATCTTCAATAAGCCCAGATATTTTTAAATATAAAATTCTCCAATGTTCATCTTTAAGTCCATCAAACATTTGAGTAAAGGCAATACCTTCATCTGTGCTATAACCAACTCTTATTACATCTTCAACGAAATTTTTTATTCGTTTAATCCACCAATGAGAAGCATATTGAAAGGGCGTCAATTCTATTTTGTTTTCATTTTTGTTTTCCATTTATTCTCCTAACTTTTAGTTATTATAGCATAAAACTTTTAAAAATCAATATTTCTAGCGTGTGTTATAACGAAATTATCACTATAAAGATTTGTCGCCAGTGAAAATTTCTCGCATACGCTCGTAGGCACTTTGTTGATGAGTGGGTAAGCATTTTAAACAAAACAAAAAGCCTAAGCATTTCGACTTAGGCTTTTGATGGTAGAGATGAGTGGACTCGAACCACCGACCCCCACCTTATCAGGGTGGTGCTCTAACCGGCTGAGCTACATCTCTATATTGATTGCAATAAAGACTCATCATCAAGATTGCAAGATTGATTATATAACATTTCCTTTCATTTGTCAACAATTTTTCAAAAGATATTTAAAAATATTTAATTTTTCTTTACATTTTTTTGTCTTCTTTCTCGTCAAAGATCTTTTTTGTTTCGATTTTGCAGTCTGGGTGAGCCAGCAACAGTTCGTCAAGTGAGATGTCTTTGTCTCGGCAAATGCCGCGCGCAACATAGAAAGTGGCAAGCGCATCATCGCAGCTTCTGTGAAATGTGATTTTTGAATCATCAATTTCAAGGTGATCTAAAATTTTTTCAAGTGACTCAACGTGATCGGCGTTGGACTCGCGTTGAAAAATCCTTTGTGTGTCATATCCTTCCATGTCAAAATATGGCAGGTTATAGCGGTCGCACGCGTATTTCAAGAAATGAAAGTCGCTTTGAATGGCGTGACCCAGTAATATATATCCTTCATCGCATAACAGCCGTTTGATTTCGTTATAGAAAGCAGAGAAATTGTCTTGCTTAAAAAAGAATTCTTCAGGATATGCAAGTTCCATTTTAGGGCGTTTTCCTTTTGGGGCAAGAATGAATTTGCTTTCTGGGTTGATGATTAAATCGCGCTTTAAAAGCACGCGCATTTTGTCGCTTATTATGGCATAGCCAAACGAGCAGATGTCGTGTCCGTTGCTGCATTCAATGTCAAAAAACAAGTATTTTCCCTTTTTCATACATCAAGTATAGCATATTAAAATAAATATTCATATCGATTTGACTTTTTTGTCGAAAAAAAATAAAATAGTGAAAAGGAGAAAGCATGGCAACTGCAAAAAGAAAAACAAATGTTAAGAAAAAAGTGAATAAAGAAATCAAAAAACAGGCAAAAAAGAGACCTCTTTTTGTCGCACTATTGTTTGTACTGCTTGCTGTAGGCGCGGTAGGCGGATTTTTTGGCGCGCAAGCAATCGTTAAGAATGACAAATTTGAGATTATAGGACAAGAAACCATTACGCTGAACATTGGTGATGAATATGTCGAGGAAGGTGCGAAGGCAGTTTGTTTTGGGCGTGATGTGTCAGCTGATGTAAATATTGAGGTTGATCCAAGTTTTGACAACAACAAACAAGGTGTTTACTATATTAAATACACTATTGACAACATACGTTTTAAAGAAATTGTCCGCTATCGTTATGTGGTCATAACAGAGGCAGATGAGGAGGTGAGTGAATGAAAAACAAGTTTTTAGCAACCCTTGTTGCCATTTTGTTTGTGGGGGTTGGGCTTGTGGGCGGATTTGGCTATTACGTGTTCTTTTACAATGCACCAACCAGCGATGAATATAATCCCCCAAAACTAAAAGAAGAAGTTGTTGTTAATGGCGACCTTGAAATTCACTTTATGGAGCTGGGCAACATTTATACAGGGGACAGCATTTATATAAAATGTGGAGAAAATGACATTTTGGTTGACGCGGGCTCTCGCCGGGATTCTGCGACAGCAATCAAAAATTATGTAGATCAATACTGCACAGACGGCACGCTTGAGTACGTTATTGCAACCCATGCAGATGAAGACCATATTTCAGCCTTTGTAAGCACGCAATCGAGGCAAGGAATTTTTGAATATTATGCCGTTGAAACTATCATTGACTTTCCAAAGTCAGATAAGGACACAGATATTTATGCAAAATATCAAGAGGCGCGAGATTTAGAAGTTAGTGAAAACGGAGCGGTGCATTATACAGCGCTAGAGTGCTATAACAACGAAGGTGGCGCAAAGAGGGTTATTCCACTGTCTGAGGATGTAGAACTTGAAATTTTGTACAACTACTATTACGAACATGATAGCGACGATGAAAACAACTATTCTGTATGCTTTATGATAAACCAAGGAAGCAACCACTATTTATTTACAGGGGATCTTGAAAAAGAGGGCGAGGCAAAACTGGTTGACTTTTATAAACCTCTTGGAGGATTGCCAAAGTGCATTTTATACAAGGCAGGTCATCATGGAAGCGGGACATCCAGTTCCCCAGCACTTATGGCCGACATCGACCCTGATTATGTGGTGGTGTGCACTTGCGCAGGCACAAGCCAATACACTGACAACAACGATACGCAATTTCCTACACAAGAGATGATCAACAATATTGCACCATATACTGATAAAATTTACGTAACAACAATGGTGGACAATTATGTGGATAAAGCAGATTGGAAGTCAAGTGGAACTGTTAAGTCGATGAATGGCAATATTGTTTTTAAGGTCGTTGATGGGGTTGAAAGTATTAGCTGCAGCAACAATAACACAATTTTAAAAGACACCGATTGGTTTAAAGAACATCGAACTTGGCCTCCAATTGCAGCATAATTTAATATTTTTGTAAAATATTGTAAAAAATTGAAAATTCGTTTTGAAATAATATCGCGATGATGTATAATGATCGCATACTGGAGTAGAAATGATTACTGAAGAACTTACCAATGAGATTACTGAAATGCTTTTGTCTTTTAAGGTTCAGCCTGAAATAATGGGCTTTGAATATTTGCGAACGGGAATAAAACTTTGCTTTGAAGATGATTCTCTAAAAAATAATATCACAAAAAAACTCTATCCTAAGGTGGCGGAGATTTTCAACTCGTCGCCCGAAACTGTCGAGAGGGCGATGCGCACTGCTGTTGAAAACTGTTACAATTGCGGTGGGCTGCTTGAAGTAAACGAACAGTGCGGCCTTGTTGTATACAAAAATGACTTCAAATGGACAAATGGCGAGATGATTACTACGCTGGTAGAACTTATCAAACTTAAAGAAACGCGCAAGGCAATTGAAAATAAATTAAAAGAACTTGAAGAGGCAAACTAGCCGCTTAAAATTTGAAAAGATAATAAAAAACACTATGAAATGGCATAGTGTTTTTTAGTTTGAGTTTTATTTTTCTGTTTGCATCCACTCTGGCTTTGATTTAAACGTCCTTCCGTTAAGATATTCAAGCGGACTTGAGAGTCCTTTCAATGTTAAGCTGTGGCTGTGAAGCTTTTGAGTTTTTGCTTTAAATTTTTTGTTATCCTCATTTTTTCCATATTTTCCGTCTCCTATAATTGCGTGCCCCAGATATGCAAGGCTGGCACGAATTTGGTGTGTCTTGCCGGTGATAAGCCTGCATTCAACAATGCTTGAAGAAGGGTTGGATGAAATCGTCGTGAAAATGGTTTCAATTTCAACAGATCCCTTCGTTTTTTTGTTAAAAATTTTTACCTCAGATTTAGCAGCATCCTTCAGAAGATATGCTTTATGATCAAAGCCTTGCCAAGTCGTTTTTCCAACAACTTCGGCTAAATATTTTTTCTCTATGGTATGTTCTTTAAAAGCGTCAAGAAGGGCGGCAGCTGAAAGCTTGTTCTTGGCAAAGATGACAAGCCCTGTTGTGTTGCGATCTAGGCGGTGCACGGCGGTTGCGCCAAGAAGTTTATCAAGTTCACCCTCTACTTCAATGCCAGCCTTTTTGTCTATGACAATGACGTTTTGGTCTTGATATATTTCAGTAAATTTCGTTGTTGAATTTTTTGCTTCGCTGTTATAGAAAAATGTAAGCTTATCTCCGTTGCTAAGAGGGAGGTTGTCCTTAATTTTTTCGCCAAACAATCTTACATCTTTATTTCGTAGCATTTTGCAAGCATAGTTGTAAGAAAAACCTTGCTCTGTCAGCGCAGTCAACACATTTGTTTCTTTTGTTATGATAATCGTTGTTTTTTCCATGTGTATATTGTAGCGGGTTTTGATTTAAAAATCTATCATTTTTGCGAAAAATTTTTCATATATTTTAAGTAGGAGAGCGTTATGGAAGGTGTTTTGCATTTAGAAGGAAATGTTTTGCAGATTAAGGGAGCAACGAGGGTGGTCTCAACGACTGCATCTCAGGCAGTAATTGAGTGCGCAGAAAAGTGCATTGTGATAAGCGGCAGCGGAATTGAGGTGAAAAAATTGAACCTAGAAGAGTGTGAAGTTTGTCTGCAAGGCGAGTTTTTACTGATCAAGTTTGGGGCGGCGCAGGGAAAAAAGCAACCACTCTTAAAAAGGATTTTTAAGTAGGTGCATAGTTGCTGTATCCAACATTAAATCAACCGCTCATTATTGTTATGATGCTGCTTGCTGGCTTTGCCTGTGGCATTGTTTTTGATGTTTGTCGCATTCTCACTCTTCTTTCGGGCAATGACAAGGTCTCAAAACATATTTTTGATTTTATTGCTACGCTCATCAGTTGCGCTGTGTTGTATTTAAACAATTTGCATTTTAATTATGGCCGCTTTCGATTGTATGTGATAGCACTTTTCTTAATAAGTTTTGCACTTGAAAGAAAACTTGTGCAAAAATTATGGACAAAGCTACTTCAAAAGTGGTATAGTAGTATTGTACAGAGGAGAGAAGAGTGGAAAAACAAAAAAAACAAAAATTGATTCATATTTCGTTGTGGGCTGTGCTTGGCGTGGCTATTCTTTTTGTCATAGTGACCTCATGTATAATAAAATATAAACAAGACCGCCTCAACTATTTAGCCGATCAAAATGAGCAGCTGGAAGATATACTTGGGGAAGAAGAGGAAGAAAAACAAGAAAACTTAAAAATTTTTTAAAAACTTTGAAAAAATCATTGACAAATAAAAAGATATTTGATATTATATTCTTGCAATCTTGAAATGATGGTTGCAAAACTTAATGTTTCCCAGCGGCTCAGTGGTGGAGCGTGGGGCTGAACGCCAACGAAGTGCGTACGGAGCGAAGCGGAGTTAAACCGATAAAGGTTAACTGCCGAGCGCGAAACACCATAAAACTTAATATTCCCCAGTAGCTCAGTGGTGGAGCGCTCGGCTGTTAACCGATAGGTCGTAGGTTCGAATCC
>JAGAKV010000029.1 GCA_017625505.1 Clostridia bacterium
AAAAATCAGCCCACATTCACTGCACGTATGCGCATTGATCAAACAGCGCATGCCGCATCTTGGGCAATCCTTGAAGCTTTTTTCTCTTTTCCACTTTTTCATGTTATGATTTTATCACTATCGCAAAATATTGTCAAGTAAGTTGAGACATCTTCTCTTTGCACTTATTAAAATAAACATAGGCACATCGATCGGAAGGATTGACCTGCAGCACTTCCTCCATATATGTGCATGCTTTTTGATACTCACCATGTGAGTAAAACAGAACCCCTTTCTCAAATATAGCTTTTGTTTTGAGAATAAGTTTTGCATTATCCTTTGGCGAGACTTCTATGTCCTGAAAAATCTGTGTCACTGTGTTGCTATAAGTGGTAAAAGGCCCAAGTAACCTATACGCAAATTTATAGTGAAGCGGCAACGCGTCAATCACAGGCTTCACAAATACAACTCCAGCGCCAATAAGTCTTGCAATCTCATCAAGTTTTTCAAGATCGCTCATAACGTTTGACACAATTGTTGGAATTTTTCGGTCTTGCTCGCCTATTATCCCAAACGAAATCTCTCCATATGCTAGTGCCACTCTTAATGCTACATTTGGCAATGTCTTATTTTGTCTGTTTTTTATTTCAATTGCACGTGCCATCGCATGAACGCAGTCTAGTGACTCTTGAGAGGACGGAAAAACGGCAACAATTCCTTCTCCTAGATATTTGTCAATAAACCCACCAAATTTTCGTATAATGGGTGATATTACGTTTACATACGAGTTTACAAAATGAAAGTTTTCTTCAAGCGTCATGTCCCTTTCGTTTCGTACTCGAGTCAATTTAATCAGCACAGTCGCTGCAGTTTTTTCTACCTGCCGTCCAAGCTCAAGCTGTGAAATGCTGTTTCTTCCTAAAAACCTAAAAAACTGTTTAGGAATAAATTTTTCACTTTCAACTTTAAACTGTCTTACAGTTTGATCCTTTTCCTTATAATTTTCGTTAATTTTATTAAGTCCGTGCTCGATTGTTTCAAACTGTTTTACACCGCCAATCCTGATTTTGTCTTTCACCTTGCCATCGCCAAGTCTTGCAACAATCCTCTCAACACGGCTGACTGGCCTACATAGTATAATAAAATTTAAAAATAACAGGACAATAAAAACTAGTGTGACTAGCACTGCCCATAATATTGTGTTGTAATTGTTGTCAGCTGTAATATTAAGCAATGCACTAACTGTACGGGCTGTATCATTTTGATAGGTTGCAAGCTGCGCTATTAAAAATAAGGTTACTCCATAAAATAGTACTAATGGCATAGACGAGAAAAATATTGCTTTGTCCATGGGGCGAGAAGTAATAAACCTGAAAAAGAGGATAGTTCCTAAAAGAAGTGACAAGGCATTGCACACAAGGCCTGCTATCGAGTTGACGTTAAAATCAAATTCAAACCCCTGCCCATTTGCCTTAAGCGCTGAAAAAATATCCTTTCCAAAAATAATTGAAGGAATGAGGATTAAAATATATAGCACAAGCAAAATTTTCGTTGATTTTTTCATATCCTTATTTTTTGCAAAAGAAAAAAACATATACATTTGAATAATTAGTGCACTTATGTGACATCATATAAGTGGAGGAAATATGGATAAGAAAGAACAAATTACAGAATATTTAAATGCCGTTTATCAAAACATCAAAACAGCGGTACAATCAATTGAGGATATTTTGCCAAAGGTGCAGGATCGCGAGCTCAAAAAAGAGCTGTCAACACAGCAGGACAAATATCGCATACTTCAAAAAGAATGCGAACTGTTTGCAAAGGCTGAAAAAATTGATGGCATTAAGGACAACACATGGTTTGAAAAAGCAAAGCTATGGAGCTCGATAAACATGTCAACCATGACAAACAAAACAAACCGAAAAATTGCAGAACTTATGCTTATGGGCTCTTTTATGGGAGTGATAACATGCATAAAAGACATGGCTGATCATAAAAATGTATCAACCGAAATTGATGAGATTCTAAGAAAGCTTAAGACCATGGAAGAAGACAACATTGACAATCTCACACCATATCTTATTTAAGAATTTTGTTGATAGGCCTGTCTAGTGGATATGCCAAAGACAACCTCTTAACTGCTTGTTCATCAAGCAGTTTTGTTTTTTGTCCATTAAGCGTCACTATAAAAATCGTAAATTTATTGACCTCGATATGTTTCATTAGATTTGCAAGCGTTTGGCTATCATCCACCATAAGAAAAACCGGTTTGGAATAATTTTTGACTCTTTTATTAAACAAGTCAACTGGTGAGTACCTACATTGATTTTTTCCTTCAATCGAATTAAGAATCATAAAAACTCCGCAAGCGCACAACGTCGGATTGAAATTGATAAAACATGAAAAAACAAATAAAGCCAGCAAAAACAGAGCTATTACAATGTTTATAATACACGCCGCCTTAACCGCTTTTGTCCTGGGAATAAAATTTGAAGCAGCCCCAACAAATATGCGTCCACCGTCGAGTGGATAGCAAGGCAACAGATTAAAAAGGCCAAGCATAAGCGACTGCATAACAAAATCATATGAAAAGCCATAAAACTCAGGGAAAACCCACCATAGAGCAGTACAAATTATGCTTAGAATTACATTTACAAGTGGCCCCGCGATAGCAATAAGTATCTCATCTTTATGCGAAAAATATTTTTCCTTATAGTTGAGACAAACACCATATGGCGCAATCACAAAGTTGCTTAGTTTGTAGCCCAGTTTCTTAGCGACATAATAATGTCCAAACTCATGCGACAATACAACCGCTACAAAAATAAAAAAGGAAAACACATTTCGCGTCAACATAAACCATAAAAAAAGCAGAAGGAAGGAAAAATGTATTCTATTTTTTAATTTCCTAGCGCCCATAACACACCTAATACACACTCAATTATTATAAGTACGATTATAAATATGCCAAGCAGTTTATACCTGCTTATTTTTTTTGTCACCTTGACGCTGCTATAGCGCTCGCCGTAGCTTTTTTGTTTGTTTAGCATACTTTACAATATGTCTGCTTGTCCTCTTTCATGATAAAAAAGAGGCAATCGCTTGCCTCAATTTGTTTTGATATCGCTTACACAGCTTCGCTGTCTGAGTCCGACATAATCACGTCATCCGCCTCAATTTTTACAAAGTCTTCGCCTTTAAGATAGTCAGGCAATTCTTCATTAAACTCAAGATTCTCAACATCTCTAAACAGCGTATCTTGCCTTTGAGAATCTTCTTCATCACGAATGGTTTTAATTCTTTCAAGAAGTTCTTCATAGTCAGGAAGATCAGACAGTTCTTTAACATTGAAACGCTTCAAAAAGTTTTCAGTAGTGCCAAAAAGAAGAGGCTTTCCAACGGCGTCTTTGCGCCCTACAACTTCAATCATATTTTGGTCTATCAAAATTTGCACTGCATAATCAGAATTCACTCTTCTTATGTCTTCAATATCAAGTTTGGTAATTGGCTGCTTGTAGGCGACAATTGCCAGCGTTTCCAGTGCCGCGCGTGTAAGCGACTTTTCTCTAATCGGATTGAGCACCTCTGAAATATGCGTCGCATAGTTTGGATTTGTTGAGAGTTGAACTTTGTTTTTATATTCAATAATATGAATGCCCTTGTCACCAGTATACTCTGTTTTAAGTTCTTCAATTGCCTTATCAAGATCTTTTTTTGCCACGTCAAGTTTTTCGGCAATAAAATCTTTCTCAATGCCATCACCTGCCACAAACAGTACAGACAAAACCACTTCTTTTAAATTGATAATTGTTTCAATATTTGCCATAATTAATCCTCATTTGAAATAACATTTATTTGCTGAAAAATACCTGTCTGCTCTACTCTGACATTTTGAAGTTTTAAAAGTTCGAGCAATGCAAGAAACACGTTGATCATCTCACTTTTAGTCATATCGCTTGCAAAAAGTTCCTCAAAAGGAAATCGCTTATGCTCACGCGCATATCCTCTAATCGAAACAATTTTCTCTGCCACGGTAAAACGATCTTTTACAATTTTCTTCGGTTCTTCCTTCTCTTTGCCTCGCGCCTGCTGTCTTGCAAGCAGCCCTGCAAAAGCATCAAGCAGTTTTTCAAGCACCATGTCTTTAATAATAACCTTAACTTTTTCCGTTTCCTTGCCCGGAGAACGGTACATCTTGTTGATGTCCTCAATCTCACGCAGGCGTGCACCTGTTTCTTTGAAAAGTTCGTATTCTTTTAAGCGTTGAAGTAGAAGCGCTTCACTGTCTTCCTCTTCAAGCTGGTCATCGCTTTCAACAGGCAGCAGATGTTTTGACTTGATTTCAATAAGAGTGGCTGCCACTGTAATAAACTCGCTTGCCCTATCCATGTCAATTGAATCAAGGTCTTGCATATACTCAAGATACTGCTCGGTAATTTCAGAAAGCTTTACTGTCATAATATCAAGCTTAGCATCTTTGATAAGGTGCAAAAGAAGATCAAGAGGCCCTTCAAAGTTGTCAAGCTTAAACCTAACTTTTTCGTCGACAAAAGAAAGTTGCTCGCTTGCTGCAACTTGGCATTCCTCTTTGTTTACCTCAAATTCTTCTGCCATAAAGCCCCTTTTTAGTTATTTTACAAATGCATTATACAATAAATTAATAACAAAAGGCAAGCAAAATGGCGGCCAAAACAAAAAAACAAGCATTTTATCGTTACTCCTTGCTTGTTACGTTGCCTTTTTCAAGTGTTTTTTCTTTACTCGCAAACGAAAAAAGCAGGTCAAATCCTGCTTTTTCACTTACCAACCATAAACAACCTTATCAAAACAATCTTTGAGAGAAAGTGCATCAATATCCATTTTTACAATAAGATCGATTTCTTTGATTACAGCGCCATTTCTTGAGAGCACAGCTTTTCCAACCACGTCCCCTTTTCGAGTTGGTGCGTTTATTTTTTCGGGCAGTGAATATGTCACATCAATGTCAGATTTTTCTCCTTTTTTTGCAACTATTGCAAATGCCTCATCAGCAAAAACGGGTGCGTCCGCTTCTTTACCCTTATTGATCGCAATCGAAAGAAGAGAGTTTTCTGTGCCTACAATCTCTTTGCTTTCATAATTTGCAAAGCCATAGTTGAAAAGTTTTGAGCATTCGTTAAAGCGTGTTTGACTGTTCTCCGCGCCTATAATGACGGAGATTAATCTCATATCATTTCTTTTTGCCGAAGCAGATAGGCAGCATCCTGCTTCATTTGTCGAACCTGTTTTTCCACCGTCACAGCCGTCGTAATATCTTACAAGCCTGTTTGTATTGACAAGCTCAGTTTTCCTTCCTGACGGGTGAAGAAGTTCATCCATCCAAATTGTGCTGTATTTATGATAAATATCATATTTTGCAACCTCTTTTAAGATAAGCGCACAGTCTTTAGCGCACGAATATTGCTCTGGTGCTGGCAACCCTGTACAATTTACATAGTGAGTGTCACTCATTCCAAGCTGCTGTGCCCGCTCATTCATTTTGCTTACAAATGCACTTTCGCTTCCGCTGATATGCTCTGCCAAGGCTACTGACGCATCGTTTGCGGAGGCAATAATCACACTTTTTAATAGATCTCCGGCGCTATACTGGACATAAGGATCAATAAACACCTGACTTCCGCCCATTCCGGAGGCGTTTTCAGATGTAGTAACAAGCGTTTCCTCCGTCAATGCACCATGGTCAATTTGCTCAAGCGTGAGAAGAATTGTCATCATTTTCACCATGCTCGCAATAGGCAAATGTTTTGTCTCCTGCTTGGCGTAAAGTATTTCTCCTGAGGCATACTCCACAAGACAGGCAGCCTTGCTTGAGATGTCAGGCCCACCCTCCGCATAAGACACATTTGACATACTGGCGCAAAATGTTGTGGCAAGTACGCAAACGAGCATACAAAATATCAAAATTTTCTTAAACATAAAAATCTCTCCTTTTTCGAAAATAGTTTGTTTAAAAGGAAAGATTTTATGCAACATCTAAACAATTAAAATCACTGTTGGGCTAAAGAGCGCAAAAAGCAGGCTCTCAAGAATACACACAACTGAGAGAAATATAAGTGCCCCTAAAAAGATAACAAAGCACTGTTTCATGCAAGTTCCGCTTACTAGTCCGCAATCTTTTCGTGTTTTGCACAACAGTATATACATTAAAAGCATCACAAAAAGAGCGAGAAGCTGACATGGCAACACAACAAGAAGTGCCCCCACTATTCCAGTAAGCCCATTAAAAACAATTATCAGCGTTATGTTTATCCCTAATAGATACCCGCGGTACGCAAGAAATAGCAGAGCTAGCGGAAAAAGAAACTTAGTAAATGAGCAGCCAAAACATATTGAGGCGACTAAAATCATCGAGAAAAGCCTGCCCCAAAAGCCAGAGCCAAAAGAAAAGATATCAAACTCTGCCACGTCATCAAAAGAAGAGCCTGTGCGCGCGGCAACAATAATTCCCGTCAAAAAAGCAGTAAAAGCGAAACATCCCAATAAAATCACCTTCAGTTTGCTCTGCTGCAAAAGGTCAAAAACAAAAGAAAGAGGTTGTCGATTTTTGTGTTTTGTTGTCATAGTTTATATGTATGCGCCCAATTTAATTTGAGAACAAAAAAGAGCCGAAACTGGCTCTCCGATTTAGCATTTTACAAAAAAAAGACACCATGAAGGCGTCCTTTCTTTATTAATATAAATCTATAAGTTTTTCTGCAAACATCTTCACGTGCTCATATGTTAAGCCACCCTGAAAATAGGCAATATATGGCGGTCTTATTGGTCCGTCACAAGAAAGTTCGATTGACGCACCACCGACAAATGTGCCTGCTGCCATAATAACTTGATCTTTATATCCTGGCATATCCCATGGCATTGGCAGCACGTGGCTGTCAACTGGGGAAATGGTTTGCACAGTTTGAACAAACTTTATAAGATCGTCCGCATTTTCAAAAACAACAGACTTGACAATGTCCTGGGGAATATCGTCATTGTTTGGCACAATTTTATATCCCTTATCTTGCATAACCTGCCCAACAAGCAAGCTTCCCTTAAGGCTTTGCGCTACGATATGAGGAGCCATAAAGAAACCTTGGAAAAACATACGATAGCCCATTTCATAAGAGCCCAGTTCCAGCAGAAGTGATGGATTTGTGTATCTGGTTGCAATAAGATCAATTGCCTTTTCACTTCCAACAATATATCCGCCTGTCGGAGCAAGTCCGCCACCTGCATTCTTGATAAGTGAGCCAACAATAA
The DNA here is from genome assembly GCA_017625505.1 of Clostridia bacterium. Taxonomy (GTDB): domain Bacteria; phylum Bacillota; class Clostridia; order Christensenellales; family UBA1242; genus Caccovivens. Next base: position 7,261 of record JAGAKV010000029.1, read on the forward strand.
CGTCTGCGCCTACATTGGTAGGTTCTATTATGTCAACAAATTCGCCATAACAGTTGTCAACGACAATAAATGTATTTGGAGACAGCTGTTTTACTTTTTCAAAAACAGGCTGCATGTCATATGGAGAAATAGCTTTGCGAGTTGAATATCCTCTTGAGCGCTGCACATAAACCATTTTAGGTTGTTCTTCCGCCACGCGCTTTAAAATTGCTTCACAGTCAAAGTTTCCATCTTCCTTAAGGTCTATTTGGCTATAGTTTACACCATAATCCTCAAGCGAGCTGTTGCCCTGACCGAAAATGCTTTCTTGAATTGTATCGTAAGGAATTCCGCTGATTGAAAGCATCATGTCTCCCCTTCGCAGCAGTCCATACAATACCGTGGTGATTGCGTGCGTTCCGCTTGTAAGCAGTGGTGAAACAATTGCCTTTTCTCCTCCAAAAACTTCAGCATATATCTTAGCAAGATTATCCCTTCCCAAATCATCATAGCCATATCCTGTGCTTCCACTGAAATATTGTGGCGTCACACGAGCTTTCTTAAAGGCTTCAACAACCTTTTTTTGATTGATAAATGCAACATCATCAATGCGAGCAAACTGTTTTGAAAGTTTTGCTTCTTCCTCTTTAATAGTTAGTTTTTCAGCCATAACTCAATACTCTCCTTTAATTTTTCGTAGCAACCGTTCGCCGTCATGTCAACATACTCGACATTCTCCATTCCTCGCAGAAATGTGAGCTGTCTTTTTGCATAATGACGGGTGTTTTGCTTGATTTTCTCAATGCAATCTGTTTTCGTAAGCTGTCCATCGATAAAAGACTTTACTTCCCTATATCCGATTGCCGACATAGGCTGGCAATCACCATATTTTTTGTAAAGCTTTTCAACCTCATCAAACAGGCCGTCTTTCACCATGATATCAACGCGCCTGTTGATTCGCTCATAAAGCTGCTGTCGAGGACGAATTATCGCTAGCAGTTTAAAATCGTATTCGCACTCGTTTTGCTTTTTATCGCTGCCAAAATTTGCAATTTCAAGGGCGCGGATAACTCTTACCTTGTTTTGCATGTCAATTCCATCGAGCAGTGCCGGCGCTTTCTGTTGAAGTATGCTTACCGCCTTTTCAATACCTTCGTTTTCTATAAGTCGCTCCATCTCTTCACGGAAGGCATAATTTGCAGCCGTCCCGCCAAAATTATACCCACATGCAAGCGCTTTGACATACAGTCCTGTTCCTCCTGCTATTATAGGCAGCTTACCTTTCTTTCTAATTTTGGCAATGCAATCCTTTGTGTATTCGACATATTCACTGGCAGAAAACTTTTCAGTTGGGCTTTTAATGTCAATCCCATAGTGCTCTACGCCCTGCATTTCTTCCTGCGTTACTTTTGCCGAGCCAATATCAAACTCTTTAAACACTTGCACAGAATCAGCGGAGATGATCTCACCGTCAAAGTCGCGTGCAAGTTGCACCGAAAGTGATGTTTTGCCGCAGCCTGTTGGACCAAGCAAAAAAATTACTTTATCTTTCATTATACTATCCTTTTGAACATCTTTTCGAAATCTGTTTTGGTCAAAATTAGCGTAATTGGTCTGCCATGAGGACAAAGCATAACGCCTTTTCTTACCTCTTCAATGATGTATGCGCACTCATCTTTGCTGATGCTGTCTCCCGCTTTAATTGCATGTTTGCACGCACTTTGGCAAAGTTTATTATGAATAAAGTCACTTGTCTTTCTTTCAAAAGTAATGGCTTCTTGTGTGATTTCATCAACAAACTTAACAATATCAATGTCAGAAAGAATGTAAGGAATGCCATGGATGGTGTACTGTTGATCGTTCTTTTCAATTTCAAAGCCGAGCGCTTGAAGCTCATCTATAATAAGATCAACCGACTGGCTCTCTTTTGCGCCAAGTTTGAAGGTATATGGAGCAAGAAGGGTTTGAGATGCCGCTGTTTTGTCATTGATGTTTTTTACAAGCCTGTCAAATAATAAGCGTTCATGTGCGGCATGTTGATCAATAAAGAATACGCTGCTGTCATATTCTACCACAATGTAAGTATTAAAAATTGTACCTAAAACCTTCATCTCATCTCGAACGGATGCTGTCAAAAAGCTTTCTGTTGTCCCCTTTTTGATTTCTTCCATAAATCTTTTTTCTGTCTGATCAAAATGGAACACTTCTGGCTTTCTTTGGGTGCTAAACGCCTCTTCAAGCCTCAGCTTTTCAAGCTGTTGAAATTCCTCTTCAGTATATTTTTTTGGCGTCTGAAGGGTAAGGTCTACGTCTAAAATTTTAGGTGGATCTTGTGTCGCTTCTCTTCTATTTTGTTCATATTCTTCAGCAGAAAAACTTTTCCCGCCCTCAAAAGGCTGCTCGATTTGTGTGCGATCAATTTCACGTTCTTCAGGCTTTGACTGGACATCCTCTTCTTCATACGAGATAAAGCTTTGAATCTCATTAACCTTCAAAAGTGCGTTGTCAATTGCCTTGCTTACAAGCGAATAAATTCTGTTTGGATTTTCAAACTTCACTTCTCTCTTGGAAGGATGAACATTGACGTCCACACAGTCAGCTGGCAGCTGCAATGAAAGCACATATACTGGAAATCTGCCTTTCATAAGAAAGGTTGAATAAACATTGCTTATGCATGAGGAAATGAGATAATTTTCAACATTACGCCCATTAACATAAAGCGTTTGATATGTGCGATTGCTTTTTGAAATTGCTGGCTTAGTAATAAATCCGCTGACTCTATATCCATCACTTTCGTAATCAACAGCAACAAGATTGTCATACACTTCTTTTCCGTATATTGAGTATATTATGTCCTGCGTACTACAAGATGTTGTGTTGTATATTTGTTTGCCGTCAACATAATACTGGAACGCAATTTCACTGTGGGCAAGCATAAAACGCTCTACAACAGTGGTAATTTCTGCTTCTTCTGTCTTTGGTTTGCGAAGAAATTTCACACGAACTGGAGTGTTGAAAAAGAGATTTGCGCATGAAATCGTTGTTCCGTTTGCCCTTGCAATCTCAGTAATTTTGCCAAATTCTCCCCCGTCAACTCTTAAGCTATATCCTGTTTGAGCGTCTTTTGTCTTTGATGAAAGCCTAACCCTTGACACAGCAGAAATACTCGCAAGTGCTTCACCTCGGAAGCCTAAGCTCATAATGCTGTCAAGATCTTCTGCGCTTTTGATTTTGCTTGTTGCATGCGGCAAAAAGGCTGTCACAAGATCGTCTTTGTCAATCCCGCAACCATTATCGGATACAATAATATTATTGACGCCACCGCTTTCTATTTCTATGCGAATTTCAGTTGCGCCCGCATCAATACTGTTTTCAACAAGTTCTTTAACGATAGACGCCGGACGCTCTACCACCTCACCTGCTGAGATTTTATTATAAACGCTTGGAGCAAGCACATTTATCTTCATTTTTCCTCCTTCGCCCTTGTTACAAGGTCGTTAAGCATTTCAAATGCTGACATTGGTGAAACTCTGTTTATGTCGATGTCCTTAAGTTCTCGAAGCATGCTTAAGGCAAGTTTTGTATTGTCTTCTGCCTGCTGTCTTTTCTCTTTAAATAAATTTAGGTCAAGCTTTTGATTTACTGCCTCAAGATTTACTGAGATTTCCTTTGCACGATCGAGGATTGCCTGAGGAACACCCGCAAGACGCGCAACCTCTATTCCAAAGCTTTTATTTGCGCCGCCTCGTACAATTTTTCGAAGGAAAACAACATTGTCATCAACCTCTTTTACAGCAATCTTATAGTTCTTCACTCCGTCCAGAACTCCTTCAAGTTCGGTAAGTTCGTGATAATGAGTGGCAAACAGTGTCTTTGCTTTGTATTTATTCGAAAGATGCTCTACAACTGCCCACGCGATACTTAATCCATCGAAAGTAGACGTTCCCCTACCAATTTCATCAAGAATGACAAGGCTTCTGTCAGTTGCATTTGCAAGAATATGAGCAACCTCACTCATCTCCACCATAAATGTACTTTGTCCAAAAGCGAGGTCATCACTTGCACCAACACGCGTGAAGATGCGGTCTAAAATAGGCATTTCAGCCTCTTTTGCAGGGACAAAGCTGCCAATGTGGGCAAGGAAAGCAATAATGGCCACTTGACGCATATACGTGCTTTTTCCTGCCATGTTTGGCCCTGTGATGATCATAACTCTATTTTCATTCTCATCAAAAAACGCATCATTTGGCACAAACTGTCCATTGGACATAAACTGCTCGACAACCGGATGTCTACCATCGACAATCTTCATTTGTCTGACGTTGTTTGAAATTTTTGGTTTCACAAAGCTGTTTTTTACAGCCACAACAGCAAGAGACAGCAGTGCATCAAGTTTTGCAACCGCCCCCGCAATCTGTTGCAGTGACGACACATATCTTCCTGCAATTTCCTTGATATGTTGGAAAAGTTCGATCTCAAGTTTGATCGCCTTTTCTTCTGATCCTAAAATTTTTTCTTCAATTTCTTTCAAATCTGATGTAATATATCGTTCATTGTTTGAAACCGTCTGCTTTCTTTGATATCTAAAAGGCACGCGATCTAAATCTTTTTTGTTGATTTCTATATAATAGCCAAACACCTTGTTGTAGGCAATCTTAAGATTTTTGATGCCCGTTTCCTCTTGCTCACGCACTTGAAGTTCTTCAATCCATTTGCTTGCAAGTGTTTTTGAATCGCGATATTCATCAAGCTGACTGTTGAAGCCTTTTCTGATGAAATTACCCTCGCGTAAAATTCCACCGGCCTCCTCATCAAGCGCTTTGTCAAGCAGCTCGGTCAGCGGCGATACATCAATTATGTCATCATAAACTTCTTTCAAAATGGAAGAAGTTACATTTTCAAGTTCTCCCTTAATTTTAGGCATATTGAGGAGTGATTTTTTGAGACTGTTGAGGTCTTTTGGAGTCACATTGCCATAGGCAACCTTACTTGACAATCTTTCGATATCATAAACGTCAGAAAGAATTTGTGAAAGACGATCTCTTAAAATAATCTTCTTTGAAAGCTCTTCCACGCCATCAAGGCGTTGATTGATAAGTTTGCTGTTTTGCAGCGGCTGATCAACCATACGGCGTAGGAATCTACCTCCCATGCTTGTTTTCGTCTTGTCTAAAAGCCAAAGAATTGAGCCGTATTTTTTTCTGTCTCTATTTGACTCTACAAGTTCAAGATTTCGTCTAGTATTAAGATCAATTGTCATGAAGTTTGAATTTTTAATTAAAGAGATTGATTGCATATGCTTAAGATTTCTCTTTTGAGTCTCTTTTATATAGTTAAACATTGCGCCAAGTGAGCAAATGACAACTGGCTTGTCTTTCAAATCATAAACACGATCAAAATTTGCTCCAAACTGGGTTGATAGAATTTCATAGCTGCTTTCTTTGGCAAAAGCCCAGTCATAATACACAGAAAGTCTGCTTACACCCCCTGTTCGCATGATTGGAAGATTATTATAAAAATCTTTTACCTGCTCGTTTCCAATCACTTCTGCAGGATTTATTCTTGCTATCAGATCGCATAGCTCATTTTCGCTGTGAATATCCAATAGGCAGCAGCAAAGTTCTCCCGTTGACACATCGGCATAGCTTACACCAATTTTATCTGCTTGTCTGCAAATGGAAAGAAGATAGTTGTTTTTGTTGTTTTCCAGCATTTCCTGTTCCATAACAGTGCCCGGAGTGATCACCTGCAAAACATCACGTTCAACGATTTTGCCTGGTTTTGGATCGGATAGTTGCTCGCAAATTGCAACCTTATGCCCGTTTGCAACAAGCTTTGCAATATAGGTTTGAGCCGCGTGATAAGGCACGCCACACATTGGCGCTCTAGGCACGTCTGATCCACAATTTTTGCCAGTAAGCACAAGGTCAAGTTCTCTTGCTGCAATCTCAGCATCTTCAAAAAACATCTCGTAAAAGTCGCCCATGCGATTTAACACAATGCAATCTGCATAGTTTTGTTTAAGTTCAAGATATTGTCTCATTCCTTTGGAATATTTACTGAGATCCTGAATCATCTTTTGCCATCCTCCTTTTGTATTTTCTTCTCAAGTGCCAACAGTTTGTTTACTCTGCTGTGTTTAATTTCGTCAGGAATCTGATCTTCCATTTTGCTTGCAACAGTCCCTTCTCGTGGAGAATACATAAAAGCAAAAATGCTGTCAAAGCGCACTTGTTTGACAAGGGAATATGTATCTTCAAATTCCTCTTCAGTTTCTGTTGGAAAGCCAACGATAAAGTCAGAAGTAATTCTGCAGTCTGGAATTTTCGCACGTATTTTTTCAATAATTGAAAGGTATTTTTCTCGAGTATATTTTCTGTTCATAAGCTTTAAAACTCGGTCATTGCCGCTTTGTGCTGGAAGATGAATATACTTTTCAATTTTATCCTCGCTTGCCACAACCTCAATCACCTCATCCGTCAAGTCTTTTGGATGAGAAGTCATAAATGAAACTTTGAAATCCCCTTCAAGTTTGCATATTTCTCGAAGTAGTCCAGCAAAATTGCTGCCGTCTGTAAGATCGTTGCCATAAGAGTTGACGTTTTGACCAAGCAGCGTAATTTTCTTATATTTCTTCTCTCCAATGATTTGTTTAATCTCGTTTAAAATGTTTTCCATGCTGCGTGATTTTTCTCTGCCACGAACGTAAGGCACTATGCAATAAGTACAAAAGTTGTTGCAGCCTTGCATAATGTTTACCCAAGCATTTTCGCCGCTTGTACGCTTGTATGGCAGCGTTTCATCAATGTCTCCTTCCTGCCACACGTCAAGCTGTCTGCCCTTTTTTACCGCCTCGATATAAGCGCCAAGCTGAGGCAAATTGAATGTGCCAATTACAATATCAACAAATGGAAAAGTGCTCAAAAGTTTTTGGGCAGTTTGCTCTTTTTGTGTCATACAGCCGCAAACTGCAATAATCAAATCTTTATTGCGCTTTTTCATCTTCTTTAAATTTCCAACATTGCCAAACACGCGATCTTCTGCCCCTTCGCGAATTGCACAGGTATTGAAAACAATGATATCCGCTTGCTCTCGTTTTTCTGCTTCGCTATATCCCATGTTTTCAAGTATTCCTGCAATTTTTTCAGACTCGTGCACGTTCATTTGACAACCATATGTAACTATAAAATATTTCATTTCTTCCCCTTGTAAAAATACATCGAAAAATTTTCGCTATATATAAGATTATACAACATATTTCATCATTTTTCAATAAATTTTTCACTCAAATAAATATTTTATTAAATAATTCTCATAATAAGAGGGTGAAAAAGTTTTTTAAATGGTCTTTTATCATCTTGTTTATCATCTCCTCATTGGCACTTTCAGTGCTGGGGCTTTATGTTGCATCAATCTATCTTGGCGCGCAAGCAATTGAGCTTAATGAGGAAATCCTCGCCTCTCCTTCGCTGAGCGTTGCCATATATAACGATGAAAACAAACCAATAAAAGAAGATAATGAAATTTCAAGAGCATACGTAAAGATTGATAATTTAAACGATTATACCAAAAATGCTTTTATATCAATTGAAGATAAAACGTTCTATCAACACCACGGCGTCAACTATAAGCGGATTCTTAAAGCATCACTAAGCAACCTCAAGGCAGGTTCTTTTAAGGAAGGCGCTTCCACCATCACCCAGCAGCTTGTCAAAAACACTCAACTTACAAGTGAGAAAACTTTTACAAGAAAAATCAAAGAAGTGGCACTGGCGCAAAAACTAGAAAAAAAATATGATAAAGATAAGATTCTCGAGTTGTATCTCAATGTAATTTACTTCGGCAACAACTGTTATGGAATTGAAAGCGCAGCAAACTACTATTTTTCAAAAGAGGCAAAAGATCTTTCAATTGAGGAGTCTGCATTACTTGCCGGAATGATTAAGTCTCCCGCCAAGTATTCGCCCATCAAAAACAAAACAAACGCACTATCACGACGAAATTTAGTGCTTGATCAAATGAAGCAAGACGGCAAAATTACGACTGCCGAGCATAACCTAGCAAAGAGTAAGCCAATCTCACTAAGTTTGTCAAAAGAGCGAACAAACAGGCTTAACTCATACGCGCAAGCGTCTCTTGATGAGGCAGAAGAAATTTTGGGCATTCCCGCTAGGCAAATTGCCATCAACGGATATAAACTTTATACCTATCAAAACGATGAAAAGCAGTCAGCGCTTGAAAAATCTTTTTCATCTCAAGAGCTAAACTGTGATTACGCTGGTATAGTAATAGAGAATGACGGATGCAAGGTCTCAGCGTACATCGGAGACAGCAATTTCAAAATTTTAGACGCAAAAAGACAGCCCGGCTCTTGCATCAAACCTATCCTTGTTTATGCCCCTGCACTAAATGAGGATTTAATATACCCGTGCAGTCAACTGTTGGACGAGAAAATCACTGTGGGCGACTATAGCCCCAAAAATGTTGGCAATGTTTATCACGGCTATGTAAGCGCGCGGGAGGCGCTGTCCAAATCAATCAACATCCCTGCCATTAAGGTGCTTTCCTATGTAGGCATTGAAAAGGCAAAGGCGTATGGCGAAGATATGGGCATTGAGTTTGATGAAAACGACAATAGTTACACCCTCGCCCTTGGCGGCATGAGTTATGGCAGCAATATTGCAAGTATTGCTGGAGCCTACTCCACCTTTGCTCGTGGCGGCAGTTATGTTAAACCATCGTTTATTTCATACATCACCGACAAAAACGGGAAACTTGTTTATACCAATAAACAGACTGCGAGAAAAGTTTTGCGAGACGACTGTGCTTATCTATTAACGGACATGCTTAAAACTTGCGCTCAAAGCGGAACAGCCCGAAAACTCGTCGATCTTCCAGTCGAAATTGCATCAAAGACAGGAACGGTTGGCAAAAGCGGAAGCAAAGAAAACCTTGACGCTTGGAATGTATCCTATACTCAAGCGCAGACTTGTGCAGTATGGCTTGGCAACCTCGACAATACCCCTATTTCTTATGCGGGCGGCAACCAACCAACAGCAATCGTAAAAGACTATTTCCTGCAGATTGAGGATGATTCTCATTTTAAAAAGCCATCAAGCGTTGTCCAAAAAGATGTTGATTGCACCGAGCTTAACGAAAACCATAGAGTTATGCTGGCAAGCCCATATATGCCCGAGCGTTATACACAAGGCGAGATTTTTTCAAACTTCAACCTTCCTGAGGTTTCAACTAAGTTTACAAAGCTTGAAAATCCAAATTTTACCAGCTACGTTTCGGGCAACCATGCCATCATTGAGTTTGATGCAAAAAATTATGTCACATATCAAATCAAAGACTCGTCAAAAGTACTTAAAGAAGTAAGCGGATTGGATGGGCGGCAAAGCATTTCTATTCCACTTTCATCAAGCGAAAAGACTTTGTTTATACAATCTTTCTATACTCTTGCTCCTGACATTAACACCGTTAAAGAAATAAAATTTGTCAAAAAAGAGCCTCGCGTAAAAGATAAATGGTATATTTGATCATTGCGATCACACAAGCTTTTTTCTAGTCGATTATTGCTAAAGAAAAACAAACTTCACGCCAAGAATCCACACTTTATAGACCCGTCTAGCACAAAAAATTAGCGAGCAACTCGCTAATTTTTTCTATTTTATTTCATAAGCTCATTTAGCTCATAACATTTTATTCTTCGTCAGAATCTTCTTCCTCTTCGTCGTAAATGCTATCACTATTTTTGTTGCTGTAAATTGCCTTAACTTTTTCAAGAATTTCGTTATAAAAATCTGAATTGTTTTCAAGATACGCTTTCACGTTTTCTTTACCCTGTGCAATCTTCTCATCGTTGTATGAGAACCAAGACCCTGATTTTTTGATGATATCATTATTAAGAGCAAGATCAACTACGCAGCCAGATTGACTGACACCTTTGCCATAAATAATGTCAAATTCAGCCGTTCTAAATGGAGGGGCAAGCTTGTTTTTTACCACCTTAACAGCAGTTCTGTTTCCTACTATTTCGGTGCCCTCTTTGATTGCATCTTTCTTTCTTACATCAAGTCTTATGCTTGCATAGAATTTAAGTGCCTTTCCTCCAGTTGTTGTTTCAGGATTTCCAAACATAATTCCAACTTTTTCTCTAAGCTGGTTGATGAAAATAACTGTTGTTTTACTTTTATTGATAATACCAGTAAGTTTACGAAGAGCCTGACTCATCATTCTTGCTTGAAGGCCAACGTGAGAGTCCCCCATTTCTCCATCAATTTCTGCTTTTGGAGTGAGCGCTGCAACAGAGTCAACAACCACGATGTCAACCGCGCCAGATTTTACAAGCGATTCGCAGATGTTGAGGGCCTGCTCTCCATTGTCTGGCTGAGAAACATAAAGGTCGCTTACCTTAACTCCCAATTTTTCAGCATATATTGGATCAAGAGCATGCTCTGCATCAATAAAGGCAGCTGTTCCGCCAAGCTTTTGCGCTTCGGCAACTATGTGAAGAGAAACTGTTGTTTTACCAGATGATTCTGGTCCATAAATCTCAATTACCCTTCCGCGTGGCACTCCGCCAATTCCAAGCGCAATATCAAGGGTAAGACAACCTGTTGGGATGACATCAATTGGCTCGTTGACCTGATCGCCAAGCTTCATGATAGCCCCCTTTCCATATTGTTTCTCAATTTGTAAGAGGGCTTGATCAAGCGCCTCTTTTTTTACATCTTTTACTGTTTTAGATACTTCTTTTGCCATTATAAACCTCTTTATTATTAGTCAGCATTTTTCCCAAATTTTTTTTCAAATTCTTCCTTGGTCATATTCAGTTCTCTTTTATTTGGCTCTTCTGAATCTCTTACGATTCCAAGATCTACCATTGTTTTTACCATTCTAGACGCTCTAGGATAACCAATGCCATATTCTCTTTGAAGTGCCGTTGTACTTACTGCGTTTCTTGCAAAGAAGAAGTTTACTGCATCATAGAAAAGAACATCAAGCTTGCTTGTCTTTCCTTTGTTTTTCGCTGTTTTTTCTACTTCATTTGATTTAATTTCTTTAGATTCAGTTTTTGCATTTTCTTTGAAAACTTTTCTGTTTCTAATAAGATAGCTGCAGCCGGAATAAATTGTAAGAACTGTTGCGGCAACAAGTAAAATCATAAGAATAAATCTTACAACGGAAAGCCCTTCACTTTCAAGAAGAGAAATTGGAAGGAATTCTGCTTGGATGAACCCAAGAATCATGTACGCAGTTACAACAACGTATTGTGCAACAGCTTTGATTTTTCCGCCTTTATCGGCAGCAAGCACTACGCCCTTTGCGGCTGCAACTTGACGAAGTGCGCTTACAATAAACTCTCTTGCGAGAATAATAATTACGCACACAAGTCCAAGCCATGTTGGATATACTGCTGGTAAAATGCTTGATGTAGGAAGTACAATCAATAGTAACCCCGTCATAATCAGCACCTTATCTGCAATTGAGTCAAAAAACTTGCCAAGTGTTGTAACTTGATTGTGTTTTCTTGCGATGTACCCATCAAGAAAATCAGTGAGGCAGGCAACAACAAAGATGATTGTTGAAATTAGTTTTCCATAAGGAACAAACTCTGCCAAGTAGAAAAAAACAACTAGTGGAATCAAAAGTAAGCGAGCTAGTGTAATTTTGTTTGGTGTATTCATATTATTTCTCCTTTATAATCATTTCCGTCAAAATCATAAATCTTGACTTTTACAAAATCATATGGTTTGACATTATTATTATCCACAATTCTCACCCCAAAGTCAACTGTTGGAGAAAGTTTTTCGCTGTGGCATACATATTCTCCGCTGTTTTGATCAAAATAGTCAACAAGTACGTCCATTTCTTGCCCAAGCATATCTAAGGCAGCCTTTGTTACAATTGAATATTGCAGATTGTTTATCTTCTTTGCCCGTCTGTTTTTTATCCACTGAGCAACCTGTTTTGGCATGTAATAACTTGCTGTATTTGGTTCTCTTGAATAAGGAAAGAATCCAGCGTAATCAAATTTTGTTTTATCAATAAATTTGCATAATTTTTTAAATTTACCACCGCTCTCTCCCGGATAGCCAACAATAAATGTTGAGCGAATGGCAATTTGAGGATATCTCGTTTTTATTTTTTCAATCAAAAGACGCGTTTTTTCTTCGTCAAGCCTTCGCCTCATTGACAAGAGTATATCATTGTCAATATGTTGAAGTGGAATGTCTAGATAGTTGCACATTTTTTCATTTGACGTTATGTACTCAAGAAGCTCGTCCGTGACTTTTTCAGGATATGCATAGTGAAGGCGAATCCATCTTAAGCCCTTGATTTTAGAAAGTTTATCACATAATTTGATTAAGGCATTTTCGCCGTATAAATCTTCGCCATATCTTGTGGTGTCTTGTGCGACCAAAATCAGTTCTTGAATTCCTCTCGAAACAAGATTTTTTGCTTCATCAACAAGCTCTTCAATAGGAGTAGAACGATATCTTCCACGAATTCTTGGAATTGTACAATATGAGCAAACATTATTGCAGCCATCAGCTATTTTTAAATAGGCATAACTACCCGCGCTTGTAAGCACTCGTTCGCTTTTCTTGACATCTTTACTTTCGCTCACTCCATATAGATTTTCAATGATTTTGCAAATGCCGTCATTTTCTCTCAGCCTTAAGAATGAGTCAATTTTAGGAAAATTTTCTTGCATTGATGTAAAATTACGCTCAGGAAAACACCCGGTTACGATAATTTTCTCGATGATGCCCTTTTCCTTTAAATCCTCCATTTCAATAATATTGGCAATCGCCTCTTCCTGCGCAGGTCTAATAAACGCGCAAGTATTGACAATGACAATATCGCAGTTGTAAACATCATCTGTAATCTTGAAGCCATATGCTGAGAGTTTTCCCAGCATATTTTCAAGATCAACCTTATTTTTATCACAACCCAAGCTTATCGCCGAAATGGTTTTTGCTTTAAGTTCTTCTTTAGTCATAAATATCTCCAAATATTCCATAGAATTCTTCTATTGTCAGGTAAACCGTGCGCTGTTTTGCACCATCTGCACTTGAGATGTAGCCGCGCTCTTCCATTTGATCGATAATCTTAGCCGCACGTGGATATCCAATCGAGAGTTTACGCTGAATCATTGTTGTTGACGCAACTCCATTGTCGATACAGATTTTAAGCGCCTGAGGAAGAAGATCATCAATCTTGTTTGCATTGTTGTCACCATTATTTTTTGCCTTGTTTGGATTGTTGATGGCTTCAAGCGCTTCAGGATCAAAGGTCTCCTCGTTGTTTTGTTGGATGTACGACACAATGTCAAGCGTTTCTCCAGTATCAATGAAGCAGCCCTGAATACGGCTTGCATCAGAATCGGTTGGCTTATAAAGCATATCACCACGTCCCAGCAATTTCTCTGCACCAGTTGCTCCCATAATAACTTCGCTGTCCACCCTTCCTGCAACCTTAAAGGCAATACGAGCTGGAAGGTTTGCTTTAAGCGTTCCTGTGACAACATCAGTTGATGGACGCTGCGTAGCAAGAATAAGGTGAATTCCTGCAGCTCTTGCTTTTCCGGCAAGACGTTTAATCCTATCTTCTATTTCATTTTTTGCAACTTGCATAAAGTCTGCAAACTCGTCAAAGATGATTACAATAAATGGCATTTTCTTTGCCTTGCATTGCTGCACCTTTTCAGTTTTGTTGTATTCCTGAATATCCCTAACTCTCGCTTCAGAGATAAGTCTAAATCTTCTTTCCATTTCATCCACTGCCCAGCCAAGTGCATTAACTGCTTTTGTAGGGTCAGTAATCACCTTTGGAATCACCATATGAGGCAGGCCTTCATACATTGACAGTTCCACCTGTTTTGGATCGATCATAATAAACTTAACATCATCTGGTGAAGACTTGTAAAGAAGGGAAACGATGATTGAGTTGAGACAAATACTTTTTCCCGAGCCTGTTGTTCCAGCAACCAAAAGGTGCGGCATCTTTTGAAGGTTGCAAATCTTAACATTGCCGGTAATGTCCTTGCCAAGTGCAAATGTAAGAGGCGATGGGCTTAAATTAAATTCTTTTGAGCTTAATACGTCTTTGATACTTACCTTTGCAATGCGTTTGTTTGGCACTTCAATTCCAACAACCGATCTCCCTGGAACTGGCGCTTCAATTCTAATCTGTCCCTCCGCACAAAGCGCATAGGCAATGTCTGCGTCAAGGGATAAAATTCGTTTAACCGAGATACCATCTGGCATTTCAATTTCATATCTTGTAACTGTTGGTCCAATAACCACATTTTGCACTTTTGCTGGAATGCCAAAGTTTTCAAGTGCATTTTCAAGCGCAACTGTCTTTTGAGTCATTTCTCCATTGAATGTTGCTGGATCATCTGAAGTTGTTGTGATTAAATCTAGTGAAGGACGATTATACTTATAAGGTTTAAATATCTGATCCTTCTTCTCGCCTTCAACCTCCACCATTCCGCGACGCCTTGCCATTTCATCGTTGTAAACAGGTTTTGCAAATTGTCTATCACGACCTTCTGGAATTGCCTCACGTCTTGCAAAGGTGTCGCGATTTGGAAGTTCCCTATTTGGCATATTGTCTCGTTGCCCAAAATTGTCTCTTCTTGGCAACTCCTCTCTTGCGCGCATATTGTCACGAGCAAAATTATTATCTCTATTGAAATTATTACGACGATCGGACAAGTCCCTCGCAAAATTATCTCTTGAATTTGGCAGGTTTTGAGTTTTCTGCCCATTACCATCAATATCATCAAAGTCAATAAACTCGTTAAGATCTTCAATGCTGTCTGAAGTAATTGAAGAATAATCATCTTCAAGCTCGCTAATTTGATCGTTTGGACCAAAGTAGATTTGCTCTTGCTCTGCTCTTTCAAGTTTCTCTTGCTCAACCACCGCTCTGATAATGTCTTCTGCTTCGTTTGTAATTTCCTCAGGTTTTACATCAGGAAGCTTGCTTTGAACTGGACCAGTATACTCCTCCTGATAAGCATCCATCTGCTGAATCATATCCATTTCTTTCAATTCATTGATGTTGCTTACAATCTCACTGGCGTTTGCGACAATGTCATCAGCGGCTAATGCTTGTGCTTTTTTGTTGGCATTGAGTATATAATTTGAATGCGGTTTTAATCGCGCTTGCTGCTCTTTAAATTTTTTCAGATCAACTTTTGGTGGAGACAAGAGGTATTCTCTTACGCTCATCCCTTCTGGAAGCTTTTCCTCTTTCTTTTGCTGACTTGGGAAAATCATATCATGAGGGCTGTAATGTTCTTCCACAACCTGCTGCTTATTACCGCCAACAAGTCCTAAAAGTTCTCGAGCATTTCGCTGTTTTGTCTCTTCCTGCTCCATGTATCCATCAAGCATAACATTGTTTTCGTTTTCCTGTGCTTGTACTTTTTGGAACACCATTGCATCACGACGATCTTCAATTGATTCAAAATTATCTTTCTCTTTAATCTGAAGTTTGATTGGTTTTTCCGCTTCTTTTGTCTTTCTCACCGATATAAACGCCTGAATAAAGAAGGTAACACTTGTAATCAGTGCCAGCGAAAGAACGATGTATGTCGCAGCACTTCCCATGAAATACATAAGCGTTGAAGGCAGAAAACCGATAAACAGGCCCCCCGCCGTTATTTGAAGTGAATAGTTTTGTCCAACATAGTCCGCGTATGACAGGTCACCACAGCCGCCTATAATGACAAGCTGAATGATTGCCAGTAGAAAATAAAGTGAAAGCATCAGAAAAATAGCATAACTTTTCGGCATAACATACTTTTTGTTGTTTAAAAGCGCTAGCGAAACAATCATGCCAACGAGGCTTAAAGGATAAACAAAAATGCCAAACACCCCTAAAAAGAATGTTTTTAGAAATACAAGAATATCGGTTATTGAAAACAAAAAGATAAATGTGGAAACAGCAAGCAAAATCCAACCAGTAATGACTTTCACATTTTTATTAGATTTGTTTTTGTTTTTATTAGAAACTTGAAATGTTGCCATATTTTATCCTTCTAATATTTTTATTAAATTTGCCAGTGAGGCACCTTCTATTGTTTTATCGTGCTATTATGTTCGTTCTATACGAAGTGCGCTTATCTTGTCTTTCGTTCTCCTTTTCCCGCCTCACGTGCTATATAATATATATTTACTATAGCACAAATAAAAAATATTCCCAAACTAAAGTGCAACTTTTTTTGAGAATATTTGCATATTTTTTCATGTTTTTTGTCTTTTAAACGGCATTTTTACCTATATTTTCACTTACCGTTGTCAAATTAAAACCATTTTGCTGAAAATACTGAATAATTTTTGGTAAGGCTTTGGCTGTTTCCTGCGTTGGATGCATCAAAATCAAGTCACCGCCGCAAGCATTTTTTATAGCACGTGAATAGATAAGCTCGCTGTCATGATCCCGCCAATCGATGGTATCACGCGTCCACATAATTGTTCGATAGCCAAGAGAATTGGCCGCTTCCACTGTCGTGCTGTTGTACGCTCCACTTGGTGGGGCAAAAAGATTCATTTCCACCCCAGTAAGTTGTTTCACAATCGTGTGCGTATTTTTAATTTGGTTGATATTTTCTTTTTCACTGATTTTGTCATGATCCTTATGGTGATAGCCGTGATTTGCAATCTCATGCCCCTCATCTCTTATTTTTATGAGATAATCTTCATTTTTCACCGCCCAAACACCGCCAACAAAAAACGTAGTTTGCACGTCATGCTCTTTTAACGTTGAAAGCATATCGTCGAGGTATTCTGTCCCCCAATATACATTAATCATCAGGCTGACATTTTTGCTGGTTTTGTCGCCATTATAATAAACTCCATTTATAGTCGAAGTTGAAGCCACCGCCCCACTTGCAACAAAAGCAAAGCCTGCTACAACACCAAGCATAATTGCAATTGCAGCATTAACGATATGTTTTCTAATTTTTAAAACGCCAAAACGAACCTTTTTCATGCTATAACATATGCTGAACATTTCATTTTATAACTACAAAAAAAAACTAAACAAAAAAGACTATTACGTAAATGTTATGTAATTATAACATAATAGTCCTAATTCTAGCATAATAAGCTTAATCTAACACAATTTCTTTTCCTCGCTGAAGATTTAACCCCGGATATTCAAATGGCAATATTTCAATCGCCTGTGGGTTGTCAAACAAAATATTAACCCATTCCCCAGTGTTTTTTAGCGTTTTATCTCCATACAAAAAGCTTGCCGCCTCATATTTTGGAATAAAAATTATTGAAGCACATTTAAGGGTTCTCTTGTTTTTTCTAACCAAAATTGGATTATAAGAATCAAACAGAACTAGGTGTGTTCTCGTTTGAAGCAAATTATATGCATGATTAGCATTGCAAACAAAATAGCATTTGTAATTGAATAATTTAAAAATATTATGCGCCATCGCTGCCCTCTCAAAGCACATCGCAGCATTTTTCCTTTTATATTTTTTGATGGAATGAGCATCTCCTGAGGAAAAATTGATATCCATTCTTTTTTGCATATTACCTGTCACGCCAAAATACTCTTCTAGATAGCGTTGAACTTGGTTTAAAAAGCAAAGAAGCTCTTCTTCCTCACTTAGATTTTTATCTGCAAAGCGCTCTTGTCTTCTCTTTTCCTTTCTTAAAACTTTTAAATAAAAAGTTTTATCATCTAAAACGAATGAGTTACAAATCCCCTTAATGGTTGCTGTATTGCATTTTTGATTTGACAGAAAAAACTTATCTTCCACTTCTTTTTCACGCCCGCCAATTTCCTTATCAGTCGAACTGAGTCTTTGCAAAAAAGTTTTATAAACCTTATTCACATTTTTATTTACTAAAATAAGTTTATAAATCTTGTATTTTTTACTCTTTAAATATGATTGTTTTTGACTTTTTATCTTTGGCGCGTTCATTTCGTTTTTGATTATATCATACAAAAAAGCCATTGTCAATAGGAGACAAAATGAAACAATAAAGTAAAAGTGTAGCCAACAAAACAAAAGCCTAGCAAGTTTGTTTTGCATACTTTGATCTTCGGTTGAGCCGCAGGATTTTATCAAGAATACA
>JAGAKV010000030.1 GCA_017625505.1 Clostridia bacterium
CTTTCAATATGTACTGTGGAATATGTCCTGCAACACATGCAGAAAGACAAATAAGTCCTTCACTGTGTTTTTCAAGAAGATCATAGTCAATTCTTGCTTTATAGTACATTCCGTCAAGATATGCATATGAGGACAACTTTAAAAGGTTTTGATAGCCCTCATTATTTTTTGCAAGCAGAACAATATGCCCTCTGTCATCCTTATTCGTCTTAGACGACATATCATGACAGATGTAAAACTCTTCACCAATGATCGGTTTGATGCCGTTGGTGATGCACTCTTCAAAAAATTTAATAGCACCAAACATGTTGCCGTGGTCAGTTATTGCAATAGCACGCCAGCCACGCTCTTTGACCATGCTTACAAGTTTTTTAATGCGTGCAAGTCCGTCAAGCAAGCTGTATTCGGTATGTACATGCAAGTGAATAAATTCGTTCATTTGTCTCCTATTTCTCCTTTAAAAAGTCAGCGATTTTAAGTATGCGTCTAAATCTGTGATTTAGCCCACTTTTGGTGAGTTTGATTGTTGAAAGCTTTAAAAGCTCTTCCATGCTTTCTTGCGGATTAGCAAGGCGCAGCACAGCAACTTCCTGTAAATCTTCAGGCAGACTTTCAAGCCCTATTTTCTTATTAATATAATTAATCGCGCCAATTTGTTTTAAACTTGCCTCAACAGTTTTATTGATATTTGCCGTAATGCAGTTTACTTGACGATTTACAGTATTTCTCAAGCCTCGTTTAGCCATTTCATCGGCAAGATCCATAACCGATCCATTTGCACCAACAAGCGCAAGGAGGTCTTTGATTGCCTCGCTATCCTTCAAATAAAGCACAAAAATCTTTTTTCGCTTTGCTATTCGGCTTGTTATGTTAAAGTGTTCTAGAAGCCCTTCTAGTCCCTCTAAGAAGAGGTTATGGTGGCTTGCAAACTCAACATGATATCCCGTTGTTGGAAGTTGAGAGCCAAGTTCACTCAATTTTATGCTTGAAGTTGCACAACCTACGTATGCCCCTTTTATGAAAAACTTTTTCGACTCATCATCAGCGACAATATTTGAATCTATTTGTCCATCCAAATTAAACACTTCATCTTGCGAAAGCAATCCGCAATCTTTAAGCACGCTCATTGAAATTGAAATAGGAAATTTGATTCTATAATAGGTTGTTTTGTTGATTATATAGTCATCTGAAATTTCCAAAGAAAGTTCTTGTCCATAAAGTTTTTCCACAAGCTTATTAAGATATGAAAAAACTTCTTTGAAGTCGGTTACGACGTCAATGCGAAGCCCATCACTGTTTTTTGTAATTGTTCCTGCAGCATGCAAAAGGCCAGAAATAAAGGCTTGCGCGCTATTGGCATCCTCAATTTCTTCTTCTATAATCTGCATTTTACTATCTTTTGCGAAACTCACATTATCCTCTCTTAGTCGTAAAATTTGGTAGTTTATCTACATTAACTATTTGTTCTAATGGCAGGTTTAATCTAAAAATGGTATTTATTGCGTTGTTGCACTCTCCAACACGTTTTGGACTGTGCGCATCAGAATCCACAATAAACTTCACGCCTTCTTCGGCCATTGTAAGAAGTTCTCTATCAGTAAAATTGATTCTTTTGCCATTTAATTCAACAAAGATTCCCTTTTCCTTGGCAAGCCTTGCCACTGCAAGTGTATCAGTTGGAAAGCCGTAATTTAAGTGCGTTATGATATCAATAGGATATTTATCGATCGCCCTTAGAAAAGCTGTTGTATTGCGGCTTAAGCGCTCTTTACTTGGCTTATATGGGCTTCCAAACGCATTTGCCATAGAAAGCTTGTTAAAGTCCTTAAGCGAGTTCATTTTCACCATTCTATGATGTCCCATCAGCAAAATATCTAAAAACTCAAAATCGCTTTCTACAATGTCGATATCACCATTTCTTGAGATTAAGTTTGACTCAACTCCCAAAAGAATGTCTACGCCAGTGGCCGCTTTTGCTGTAATAATATCCTCTTTTACTTGCGGCATGTCCTTTCGTTTTACAGAATAAAACATATGATTAAAACCGTGATCAGTTATAGCAATTTGTTTAAGCCCTTTTTCAGCCGCTGCTGTAGCATTCTCAAGTACGCTTCCTTTTCCGTGTCCACTGCCTGAATAAGTTGTATGTGTATGATAATCACCAAATAAAATCATGTTTCACCTCAATCTATTTTCCAAGTTTTTCCCATCGACTTTCGTGAGGGCAAATGTTTTATAATTAAAAAGAGCTTATAAGCTATATCAGATTTTATGCATCTGACTTATCTTTTACTATTGTAATTATAACCAAGTTGGGGCATTCTTGTCAAGGTAAAAAAAGAAAAAGGGCAACAATTGCCCTTCTTTAATCTTTTTTACAATATTTTAAATTTCCTGCGAATCTAAAAGAATGGTAACAGGCCCATCATTAAGCACACTTATCTTCATATCCGCACCAAAGACGCCACATTTCACAGTGATACCTTCCATTTCAAGCAATTCTTTAACCCTTAGATAAAGCGTATTTGCCCGTTCAGGTCTCTCTGCTAAGATAAAGCTTGGCCTGTTGCAGCCCTTACAATCTCCATACAAAGTAAATTGGCTTACAAGCAAAATTTCGCCACCAACCTGATTAATAGATAAGTTCATTTTACCATTATCATCTTCAAAAACACGAAGTTTAGATAGTTTGTTTGCAATCTTAGCAGCATCCCTTTCTTCATCACCAACTTTTACACCAAGAAAAACTACATACCCTTTATCTATGTTTGAAATAAGTTCCCCATCAACTCTTAACTCCGCATTCAAAACTCTCTGCACTACTGCCTTCATAAACACCTCTCTTTGTGTGTAAGTTTAACATACTTATACACAAATTGCAACAAAAAAAAGAGCGTACGCTCTTTTTTTTACTCTTGCGTTGGTTCTTGTGTTGGTTGTGCTGCCGCTGCAACTCTTTTTCCTTCAAGAGCAACATCAACGATAAACAATACTGCTGCTGCGATAAGAACAAGAGCCATAACGATATAACCGACAGTTGCAGCAATAAATCCAATGATTGCGGCAATGAAGTTGAAAATTACTGCAGTAATAAGAATTGCTTTTTTCTTCTTAAAACCAGCAGCGTCTTTTGCCCATGCTGTAATTGCAACAATATTCATTACAAGTGCAACAACGAATACTGCAAGTTCAAGAATTCCAACAACCATTACTGTAGCAACACCTTCAGCGCCAGCTGCAAGATCTAGAATAGCAACCAAGCCAATAGCCATTAGAACTGAAATAACAGCGCTAACAACTGTGCCAAGAATTGCTCCTATAAGTGTCATAGGTCTTTTCATACATCCCCCTCCTTATTTTGAGTATATGATATTTGAATATAATAAGTCAAGCGAAAACAAATAAAAAATCAGCAAAATTGCTGATTTTTTATCCTAAGTATTCTTTAACATAAGCTTTTTTCTTTTCACTATACTCTTCTTCAGAAATTGTTCCATTCTTTTTTAATGTTTCAAGTCTGGCAAGTTTTTTGGTAAGAGTTTCTGCTGGGGTAAGTTTCTTTTCTATCGCAACTGTTTTTTCATCGGCTTTTTGAATAGTTTTTGCTGTTTCTTCTTTCTTTTGTGCCGCTCTTTGCTTTTCTTGAGAGATATCAACAAAGAAAAGAATAGTTGCCGACATAAGCAGCAGCATAATCGCAAGCACATACAACATTAGATTTCCTGAGAAACTCACAACATTGTACACAATTGCAATCCATAGCAGCATCACCAAATTTAATACACCGGTCGTGATAATCACACCTTTTTTCTTTTTGTATTTCTCTGCGGTTTTGTTCCACGCATTAATTGAAACAGCGCTAAAGACAATTCCAAGCACGTCAACAATAAACCCGACAATAACAAAAATCCCTTCTGTGCTAGCCTCTCCTGTCTCTAAGGTCAGAACAACCCATGCTAGTGACATAACAAAGAAAACAAAATATGCACACATTGAAAAAATAGATGCAATCAAAGTTTTATTTCGAACCATAATCTCTCCTTTATGTAAGTATTATATAATATAACGAAAACTAAGTCAAACTAATTATAAAAAAACATAGCGTTTGCTATGTTTTAATTATTGACCAAGATAGTCTTTTACATATGTTTTTTTGATTTCACTATATTCTTCTTCAGTCAAAATGCCTTTTTTCTTAAGCATATCAAGTTTTGTAAGCTTTTGTGAGAAAGCTTCAGCAGCAGCAAGTTTATCTTCTTTCACTAGTTGTACAGCTGAATCGGCAAGTTCGGGTACAGCTGTTGTTGTTTTTGTTTCTTCGACAGGTGTTACCTCTCCCCTTTTCTTTTCTTGTGCGAGGTCAACTATGTATAAAATAGCCGCAGCAATTGATAAGCCAGAAAAGATAATAAAATTAAAAACTGTTGCTGCAACAAGAAGGCCTTTTGACTTTTTGAATGTTGAAATATCTTGCTTCCATGTGCGGATTGCGATGCTGTTGAGAATCAGCGATGTTAAAGCAACCAACAAAGCAAATATAAGAATTGCATACAATGTCCCCTCTCCAACAAAAGCATATCCCGAAGCCATTTCCCATTGTAAAATCAAAGTATCAAGAGACAGCATATATACAAGCAGCACAAGAGTTGTAATTCCATGAGAAACAGTTGCAAGAATTGAACCAACAAGCGTTTTTACCCTTTTCATTTTTCCCTCCTTTATATTGTTATATGTATTATAACACCATAGCAATTGTTTGTCAAGAGAGGAATATTAAATTTACATTTATTGAAATTAAATTGTATCAGACCAAAAACATTTTTATTTTATACATTAAGCTAAAAAAAACTCTCCATATTTATCATCTTTAAAAATTTATAAAAGCATTGTGTTAATAAAAAAAATCGCAGATAGTTCTGCGATTTTTAATTTATCTTAATTAGATAAGTGTTACGATACACATTTCAGCAACGTCGCCTCTACGTGTTCCAATCTTAACAAGTCTAGTGTAGCCACCGCCTTGTCCAAGTTCTTTCGCTCTAGTAGCATATTTTGGAGCATAAACATTGAAAATCTTTTCAAGAAGTGGGTGTTTGATATCCTTTGTTCTTGCTGCAAATGCTTCTGGGCTTTCTTTTGGTTGTTTTTGTTCTTGTCTATCCATAAGATATGCCATAAGTGCTCTTCTTGCTTGCAATTTCTTAGGACCGTCGTTTGTAACAACAGTCTTAACTTTTACGCCCTTATCGTCTTTGATTTCTTTTTCAACTTTAACGATATCTTCATAAGAGTTGATAGCAAGTGTAATAAGTTTCTCAGCCATTCTCTTTACAGACTTACCTCTAGCAACAGTTGTTTCAACTTTTCCAAACCAAAGAAGGTCTGAAACTAAGCCGCGGAGCATAGAGTTTTTTTCTTTGCTAGGTCTTCCGAGTTTTGCATTAGCCATTTTATTTCTCCTTTATAATCTTTAGTCTTCGTCTTTACGAAGTGAAAGTCCATAACTTTCAAGTTTTGCGATAACCTCATCAATAGATTTGATACCAAGGTTTTTAACTTTAAGCATATCGCTTCTAGTTTTCTTTGTAAGGTCTTCAACATTGTTGATACCTGCTCTCTTCAAGCAGTTGTATGAACGAACAGAAAGATCCATTCCTTCGATTGGAAGTTCCATAATTTTTACTTGTTCATCTTCCTCTCGAGAAACGAGAATATTTGAATTTGCGATTTGTGCGCAAAGTTCTACGAACAGATTTGTATGTTCCATAATAAGTTTACCTGCGAGAGAAACGATGTCTCTGCCTGAAGTTGTTCCGTTTGTTTCAACTTCAAGAGTAAGTTTATCAAAGTTTACGCTTTGTCCAACACGAGTGCTTTCAACGTTGAAGTTTACTTTCTTAACAGGAGAGAAAAGTGAATCCATTGCGATAAAGTCAATGTTATCAAATTTTTCTTTGTTTTCTGTGTTTGGAACGTATCCTCTGCCGTTTCCGATCATGATATCCATGTCGAGAATCGCGCCTTCATCCATTGTGCAGATATGAAGATCTGGATTGAGAATTTCTACATCGCTGTTTTCTTCGAAATCAGCTGCAGTAACTTCACCAGCAGTAGTTTTTCTAAGGTGAAGGTAAGTTACGAAATCTCTGCTTTGATCTTTGCAACGAACATAAAGAGTTTTGAGGTTGAGGATGATATCAACAACATCTTCGCTAACTCCTCTGATAGTTGAAAATTCATGAGATACACCAGCAATTCTCACTGCAATTGGTGCAGATCCTGGAAGCGCAGAGAGAAGAGTTCTTCTCATTGCATTTCCAAGAGTAATTCCATATCCTTTCTCGAGTGGTTCAACAACAAATCTTGAAAAAGATCCATTATTTGTTTCTTCACAAGTAATTTTTGGTCTTTCCATTTCCATATTAGTTTTCCTCCCTTATTATCTAGAATACAACTCGACAATAAGTTGTTCTTTGATATCAGCGTCGATATCTTCTCTAACAGGAAGAGCAACTACTTTTCCTGAGAAATTGTTTGTATCAAATTCTACCCACTTAGGCATAACAACTTTGCTGCCTCTAAGGCTTTTGAAGAATTCGTTGTTTTGTTTGTTTTCTTTGATTGCAACGATATCACCAGCTTTAACGATGTAAGAAGCAATGTTTACTCTTCTTCCGTTTACTGTGATAAGTCCGTGGTTTACAACTTGACGAGCTTGCTTTCTAGAAGAAGCAATTCCCATTCTGTAAACTACGTTGTCAAGACGTCTTTCGAGAATTGAAAGCATATTTTCGCCTGTAACGCCTTTCATTCTGCAAGCGTCTTCATAGTATCCTCTAAATTGTTTTTCGAGAACACCATACATTCTCTTAACTTTTTGTTTTTCACGGAGTTGAGTGCCATATTCTGAGAAAGCTACTCTTCTCTTTGAGTTGCCGTGTTGTCCAGGGATAACTGGGCGTCTTTCCATTGCACATTTTTTAGAAGTACATCTTTCACCTTTAAGGAAAAGCTTGCATCCTTCTCTTCTGCATTGACGGCAATCAGGTTGTATAGTTCTTGCCATTACTTTGTTCTCCTTTTATACTCTTCTTGTTTTAGGAGGTCTGCAACCGTTATGAGCGATTGGAGATACATCCTTAATCATAGTAACATTAAGTTCGCAGTTTTGAAGTGAACGGATAGCGAGTTCTCTTCCGCTTCCTGGTCCTTTAACAAAAACTTCAACTGTTTTAATGCCGTGTTCTTTTGCGACTTTTGCAGCATCTTCAACACAAGATTGTGCAGCGAATGGTGTACTTTTCTTAGAACCTTTAAGTCCAAGTTTTCCAGATGAGCACCAAGAAAGTGCGTTTCCATCACAATCAGTAAATGTTACAATAGTGTTGTTGAAAGAAGTTTTAATATGAACTTGTCCAGCAGAGATGTTTCTGCTTACTCTTTTCTTTGTTGTTTTTTTAGTTGTACTTTTAGCCATATCTAATCTCCTTACTTACCTTTCTTAGAGCTTCCAGCAACAACTTTCTTAGGACCTTTTCTTGTTCTAGCGTTGTTCTTTGTGCTTTGTCCGCGGACAGGAAGTCCCTTACGGTGACGAACGCCTCTGTAGCATCCAATCTCGATAAGTTTTTTAATGTCCATGTCGACTTTTTTACGAAGTTCACCTTCAACGATGAGTTCATGTTCAATATAGTTACGAAGTTTTGCAACTTGGTCATCAGTAAGATCTTTTACTCTTGTATCAGCACTGATTCCTGTTGCTTCACAAATTTTATTGGAAGTCACTCTACCTATTCCATAGATATAAGTAAGTCCGAGTTCCAATCTTTTTTCTCTGGGTAAATCTACACCAGCAATTCTTGCCATTTAATTATCCTCCAAATTTTAATTTTAGCCTTGAACTTGTTTGTGTTTTGCATCTTTAGAGCAGATGACCATAACTTTACCATCTCTCTTGATTACTCTACACTTATTACAAATTGGCTTAACAGATGCTCTAACTTTCATTTTGTCTCCTTTTTAGCCCTTGTCTCTCCAAGTGATTCTGCCCTTTGTAAGGTCGTAAGGGCTCATTTCAACTTTTACTTTATCCCCTTCAAGAATTTTGATGTAATTTTTTCTCAATTTTCCTGAAAGATAGGTGATGATTTCATGTCCGTTAGATAAACGAACTCTAAAAGTAGTGTTTGGAAGTACTTCTTCTACAACGCCTTCAAATTCAATTACATCTTCCTTAGACATATTCTCTCCTTACATTTGATAAAAATTTTCTAATTTTAGCATTAATTCGCTCGTTTTGATCAAGCAATTCTGCTTCGCTTAAGAAGTTTGAGCCTAACAATTTGATGTGTTTCAAACTCTTTTTCTTTGGCTTAGATGCTTTAAGCCTTTTCCCGTCTGATAAATAAGCGTATTTATCATCAAGATTGATTACGACAAATATCTGTCCCTTTTCTTTACCCGCTTTAGCCTCAACTACACATCCTACTTTCATACGTCACCTACAAAGTCCAAATTTCAATTCCGTCCTTTGTAATATGAACGGTGTTTTCGTAGTGTGCTGAAGGTTTTCCATCGCGAGTAACCACTCCCCAGCCATCCTCTAGCAGCCAAACTTCTTTTTTGCCCATGTTAATCATAGGCTCAATTGCAAGCACGGCATTTTCAGTCACAATCGGACCGCTTGTCGCGCTGCCATAGTTTGGCACATTTGGTGGCTCGTGCATACTCTTTCCAATGCCATGTCCAACAAGTTCTCTTACAACAGAGAAACCATTTTTCTCAGCATGAATTTGAATTGCATGGGATAACTCTCCAAGGCGGCAACCTACTTTAAGGTTCTTAATTCCTTCAAAGAAACATTCGCGAGTTACGTCGATAAGTTTTTGTTTCTCTTGTGAAATTTTGCCGACTGGAAATGTTCTCGTAGCGTCTCCGTGATAACCTTTATAATTTACCACAAGGTCAACGCTGACTATATCTCCTTCTTGCAATATGACATTTTCATTTGGGATTCCGTGCACAACCATTTCATTCACCGAAGTGCAAAGAGTTGCTGGATATCCCTCATAACCTTTACAAGCAGGAGTAGCACCACTATCTATTATATACTTTTCTACGCATTTGTCAAGTTCTTTTGTTGAAATACCCGGTTTAATAAGTGTTTCACAGTAATTTAAAGCGTCTCGAGTGATTTCGCACGCCTTTTTGACAAGCACGAGTTCGGCAGGAGATAAGTTGTTCATTATCCCTCCAAACTTTTGAGATAAGTCTTTACAGGCCTATATGTGTCCTCTGGAGTTCCCTCACCAGACACTTTAAACAGCCTATCACTGTAGAAGTTTATGAGTGGTGATGTTGTCTTTTCATAAACTTCCAGACGATTCTTAATTGATTCAGGCTTATCGTCATCCCTCTGAATCAATTTTGCCCCGCATTTATCGCAGGTGTCGCTTGCATGAGAATTTGTATTATAAATTTCTCTACAGTCTGGACAAGTTCTTCTGCCAGAAAGCCTTTTCACAATCACATCAAAATCAAGATCAATCAAAATAATTGCGTCAATCTGAGTCAATTTTTCAAGAGCCTCTGCTTGTGGAATTGTTCTTGGAAATCCGTCCAAGATAAACCCGTTTTGACAATCCTCTTGCTCGATTCTTTCTTTCAGCATGGTCACTGTTATGTCATCGCTAACAAGCCCGCCGCCAGCAATAATCTCTTTAACTTTTTGTCCTAATGGGGTATTCGCACGAATAGCTGCCCTAAATAGATCGCCGGTTGAGATTTGTGGAATATTAAAATCGTTTGAGATTTGTTTTGCAAGGGTTCCCTTTCCACTGCCGGGAGCTCCTAGAAGAATGATTTTCATTTTAACTCCTTATCTTAATAAATTTCAATTTGAAGTTATGTTATATCTCTCTGTCAGTCAACTATTTTCCAGCGGAGCGAGTTTTCGCCCCGCGTTAATAGTCTATTATCTTAACTCAAGAAGCCTTTATGATTTCTCATAAACATCTGAGCTGATAATTGTTTTTCAAGTTCGAGAGCAACAGAAACAGCAATCATCAGTCCTGTTACACTGAACGCATTGATGAGGAGCGATGCTCCTGCAACATCACCAATTGCTTTGAAGGCAAGTGATGGAATAAGTGCAATGATAGCAAGTAAAATTGCACCAAATAATGTAATTCTACCAGAAATTTTCTTTAAATGGTCAGCTGTTTGCTTTCCAGGTCTAATACCTTGAATAAAACCACCTTGTTGTTGAATTCTTTTTGCAACATCATCTGGATCAAAAGTGATTTTTGAATAGAAGAATGCAAATAAGAGAATAAACACAGCAGTTAAAACAATGTAAAGCCAAGAGTTTGTTCCAAGCCAGTCACTATACCAAGTAACTTCTGGCCAGAAAATTGAAATAATAAGTTGTGGGAATGTAATTAATGCAGATGCAAAGATGATAGGCATAACGCCGGTTGCGTTAACTTTGATTGGAATATGGTTGCTTTGGCCGCCATACATTTTTCTTCCTCTGATTTGTTTTGCATATTGAATGTTTACCTTTCGCTCACCCGCATCCATCCAAACGATGAAAGCAAAGATAAGTACAAGGGCAACAATGAAAATGATAAGATACCAAAGGTATGAAATATCTTCGCCAATTGCACCAATCATCGCAGAGATGTTTGTTCCTGCAGTTGAAAGGATACCAACAAAGATAAGCATACTTGTTCCGTTGCCAATGCCAAGGTCAGTGATTCTCTCGCCAAGCCATACCGTAAACATAGCACCAGCTGTCAGAATTATAACAATTCCGATTCCAACAAGCCACTCAGGCATTGCATTTGTAAGGTTAGGGTCAAGAATTCCTTGTCCTGCAAAACCTACAACAATACCAATTGCCTGTGCGACTGCAAGAACGAGTGCCGCAATACGAGTATAGAGGTTGATTTTTCGTCTTCCGTCCTCTCCGCTTTTTGTAAGCTTCTCAAGAGAAGGAATTGCAACAGAGAGAAGTTGAATAACGATTGATGAAGTGATGTATGGAGAAACTCCAAGTGCAAGAATTGACCCTTGAGAGAGCGCTCCACCACTTACCATATTCATAAGTTCAAAGAAACCAAGTCCGCTGGCCTCGCTGTCAAACATAACAGAAGCGTTAAATCCAACGCAAGGGATCCAGCAGCCAAGTCTATAGATGAAAAGGAAAAGAAGAGTAAGAAGAATCTTCTTTCTTAAATCCTTAACTTTAAATGCGTCAATTATCGTTCTAAACATCGATTAAATCTCCTCTACTTTGCCACCAACTTTTTCAATTTTTTCTCTAGCTTGCTTAGTAACTTTAGCAGCCTTAATAGTTAAAGGTTTTGTAAGTTCTCCATCTCCTAAAACTTTAAGTCCATATTCAGAACGTTTTCCGATAAATCTTGTTTGATAAAGAAGTTCTTGATCAATTACAGCGTTTGCTTCAAATGCTTCAAGATCGCCAACATTTACACATGCATATTTAACAGCAAAGTTTTTGTTGTTGAATCCACGCATAGGAAGTTTTCTGATCATTGGAATATTTCCGCCTTCAAATCCAGCTCTTACTCCACCGCCACTACGAGCGTTTTGACCTTTATGTCCTCTACCTGATGTTTTTCCAATTCCGCTTCCAGTTCCACGACCAACTCTAACTTTCTTAGTAGTGGCGCCTTCAGCAGGTTTTAAATTTTCAAGTTTCATGTTTCCTCCTATTTAACCTCTTCTACCTTAACGAGGTGAGCCACATGGTGAAGTGTTCCTCTGATAGAATCGTTGTCTGGGAGAACTCTTGTTTGATTAAGTTTCTTAAATCCAAGAGCCTCAATCATTTTAGCTTGGTTTTTGTTGTATCCGATACAGCTTTTTACCCAAGTAACTTTAAGCATATTTTCTTTATTTGCCATTTCGTCCCCCTTAGATTTCCTCAACGTTTTTGCCACGACGTCTAGCGATTTCTTCTTTTGTTTTAAGAGAAAGAAGTCCTTCCATAGTAGCTTTTACAACGTTGATTTTATTTGAAGAGCCATGTTTCTTAGTAACAATGTTTCTAATTCCAGCAAGTTCAATAACGGCACGAGCGCTACCACCAGCAATAACTCCTGTACCTTCTGGAGCTGGAAGAAGAAGGATGTTTGTTGCAGAGAACTTACCAACTGTTTCGTGAGGAATAGATCCATCAACGATTGGGATAAGTCTCATGTTTCTTCTTGCGATTGTTGTTGCCTTTTCAATTGCAGAGCTTACATCTTTGCTCTTACCAATTCCAAGTCCAACTTTGCCTTTTTTGTCTCCAACAACCACGAGAGCAGAGAATCTAAGAGTTCTACCACCCTTAACAACTTTAGTTACACGTCTAACGCAAACTACTTTCTTGTCAAGATCGCTAGCTTCTTTTCTTGGAGCTCTTTCTTTGCGGTCATTTTTGCCTTTAAAGTTTCTTTTGCCTTTTGGAGCAACAGTTTCTTCAGTATTTTCTACAGTTACATTGATTTGTTCGTTTTCAGCCATGATTTCCTCCTAAAATTTGAGTCCAGCTTCTCTAGCACCATCAGCCAAAGCCTGAACACGTCCAATATAGATGTATCCGCCTCTATCGAAAACAACTTCAGTGATGTTTTTCTCAATAGCGCGTTTAGCAACTGTTTCTCCAACAATTTTTGCTTGTTCTGATTTGCTCTTGCCTGCAAGGAGTGCTTTAACGTCTTTGTCAAGAGTTGAAGCAGAAACAAGAGTTACACCGTTTTCGTCATCAATGATTTGAGCGTAGATTGCAGAAAGTGATCTGTAAACACAAAGACGTGGTCTTGCGCTAGTTCCAGAAACTTTTCTTCTAACTCTTTTATGACGAACTAATCTTTCTTGATTTTTATCAGTTTTCTTAATCATTTAAGTTTCTCCTATTTCTTACCTTTTCCGGCAGCTTTTCCGACTTTTCTTACTACAAATTGATCAGAGTATCTGATTCCATATCCGTGATATGGTTCAACAGGTCTAATAAATTTGATTTTTGATGCGAATTGTCCAACTTCTTGCTTGTTGATACCAGTAATAACAACTTCAGTAAGGTTTGGGCAAGTTACTGTAAGGCCTTGTGGGATTTCTACCTCAACTGGGTGAGAAAGTCCAAGGTTCATTACAAGTTTGTTTCCCTGAACTGCAGCTTTATAACCTACACCAGAGATAAGTAATGTCTTTTTAAATCCTTCGCTAACTCCAACAACCATGTTGTTTGCAAGGGCTCTATAAAGACCATGTTTAGCGTTTGAATCAGCTGTTTCTTTTGCAATTACGAAAGAAAGAGTTTGTCCATCGATGTTTACACCGATTACGCTGTTTACTTCTTGAGTTAAAGTGCCTTTTGGTCCTGTAACAGTAAGAAGTCCATTTTCAAATTTAGCAGTTACGCCAGCAGGCATAACAATAGGGTTTTTACCAATTCTTGACATGACTACCTCCTACCATACATAAGCGAGAACTTCCCCGCCTACTCCAAGTTTTCTAGCTTCTTTGTCAGTTACAATTCCCTTGTTTGTAGAGATGATTGCAATTCCAAGACCGCTAATAACTTTTGGAAGTTTATCTTTTTGAGCGTAGATACGAAGACCTGGTTTTGAAATTCTTTTAAGTCCTTGGATTACACTGTCGCCAGCTTCATCATATTTAAGGGTTACAAGAATGTTTCTGTGAGAGCCTTCTTCTTTCTCTTCATAACCGCGAATGTAGCCTTCTTCAAGAAGGATTTTTGCGATTGCAAGTTTTTCGTTTGATGCAGGAACGATCACATCATCGTGTTTTGCATTGATTGCATTTCTAATTCTTGTGAGCATATCTGCGATTGGATCTGTTAATCTCATTGTATTCCTCCTTACCAGCTTGACTTTCTAACGCCAGGAATTTCACCCTTGTTAGCAAGTTCACGGAAGCAAACTCTGCAGATTCCATACTTTCTGAGAACAGCGTGTGGTCTTCCACAAAGTGAGCATCTTGTATATTCGCGAGTTTTATACTTTTGTGTTCTTTGTTGTTTTTCAACTAATGCTTTCTTTGCCATAAATTAACTCCTATCTAGCAAAAGGCAATCCAAGTGCCTTGAGTAATGATTTTGCTTCTTCATTGGTCTTTGCAGTAGTTACAAAAGTAATATCAAAACCTCTGATTTTTTCGACTTTTTCATATACAATTTCAGGGAAAATAAGTTGTTCTTTAATTCCCATAGAATAATTTCCTTTGCCATCAAATGACTTATCAGAAATTCCTCTAAAGTCTCTTACCTTTGGAAGAGCGATTGCTGTAAGTCTATCAAAAAACTCATACATTCTGTCTCCTCTAAGAGTAACTTTAGCACCAATTTTTTGTCCCTCTCTTAAACCGAAGTTTGAGATTGACTTTTTAGCTGTTGTTACAACTGGTTTTTGGCCTGCAATTGCTTGAAGTTCATCAACAGCAATGTTGAAACTTTTTGAGTTTCCTTTAACTTCACCAAGTCCCATGTTGAGAACAATCTTAACAAGTTTTGGAACTTCGTTTACGTTTTTGTAGCCATATTCGTTAATGAGTGCAGGTACAACTTCTTCTTTGTATTTCGCTGCAATTCTGTTAATTTCTTTTGCCATTATTTAACTCCTATTCGCTTACCTTTTTTGCTGTCGACTTTTTTGTTGTTTTCTTTGGAGCTTCTTCAGCTTTTTCTTCAGCTGCAGCAGCCTTTAATTTAGCACCTTTAAGTTCTGATGCTTTGATTGTTTTCTTAGCTTCTTTCTTTGTAGCTTTTACAAATTCTTTATCAAGAGATGCATTGCACTTCTTGCAAGTTCTAACTTTTTTGCCTTCAACTTCGCTGTGAGCAACTCTTGTTGCCTTTCCGCAAACTGGGCAAACAACTTGAACGTTTGAAGCTTCGATTGGAGCAGATTTCTTAACGATTCCACCCTTATCTTGTTGAGATCTTGGTTTTTGGTGTTTTGTAACAACGTTTATATCTTCAACAAGAACTTTGTTTGCAGCAGCATAAACTGCTGTAACTTTTCCTGTCTTTCCTTTATCTTTTCCAGCGATTACAAGAACATTATCGCCTGTTTTAATTGTCATCTTCATTATGCGCTCCTTTTATATAACGTCCGGTGCAAGAGATATAATTTTCATATATCCTTTATCACGAAGTTCTCTGGCGATAGGTCCAAAGACACGGGGTCCCTTAGGTTGTTTTTGATTGTCGATAATAACTGCTGCATTATCATCAAATCTGATATGAGAACCATCAGTTCTGCGAAGGCCTTTTGAAGAACGAACGATAACGGCTTTAACAACGTCACCTTTCTTA
>JAGAKV010000031.1 GCA_017625505.1 Clostridia bacterium
TATACAGTAAGTTTTGGTGATGCTTCAAATCAAGGAGAAACTGAAAACGGGGTATTGACAAACATTGATAGTCCATATATAATAAGCACAGCGTCAGACGGCACGTATGAAAAATTTACTCTTGTTGCTCAAGATGCGTCTGCTAATCCATATCTGTCAATTAGACATACTTATGGTGGCGGAGCAGAACTTGCAGCAGCAAACTTCACAATCAAAATGCCGATTAATGATGGTAAGTACAATATTTCAACCAACATTGCCTCTAAGCTTGGTGAACTGTCTTCTAAGGCTGAATTGAGCGAGGATGAAAAATACCATTTATTCAACAAGCCTGATGGAGAAACTGCTGATATTACTTTCGAAAATGCACAAGAAGCGGTATTTGGAGATCAATATTACTATATTGAGGGTACTGATTCGTTTGGATTTGTATATAGACTCTACTTTACGCTTGCGTCAACGGGCAACATTCCTACAGCAAATAATCAGATTGCAATTGTAGAAGAAGGCTACTTTGATATCGGCTTGCAGTATCAACTTCTAAGCCTCACGCAACAAACAACTGGTGAATATCTCATTTCTGCAGAGACTGTAACGCCAACTAAGAATTCAACCTTTGAACTTATCAACATCTCTGGTATTGATGCTTGGCTGTTTAAAGCTGATGACAATGTGACAATTGTTGATGCTGAAAATGGAGAGGTTACAATTGGCGATCCAGCGCAAAAGATAACAGTAGCTCAATCAAGTAAAGATTATCTGCAAAAACCTGCATTCATTGATGTATCAATCGAAAGCATTGAAATTACAGATGCAAGCGGAAAGGAAATTGGGGTAGCGGCAGTCAGCCCACCGGAGCAAACCTCTACATTTATGACCAGCGATGAAATAAATTGGGGTGACTACACTGGCAGAGGACAAAATACAGATTATTGTTGGCAAATGCCAAGACTTCCAGGAGACATTTTTGGAAGCTCTGCATCAGCCCAAGTAAGACTTTTGATTACGTTTGTATATAAGAAGGACGACACTACTGCAGCAGAAATTTACACTTGCCCAGTAACTGCAACGGTTTATCGTGAAGTGCAGATTACAGGCGTGGAAGGGACAAACAATGTTGTTGATGGAACATTATTTAATGTTGCAAATCAATTTGTTGTAACAAGCAATGGTGACGGTATTGCGCCTACCTTCTACAATGACACACTTGAGATTCTCGCTTCGCCAAGCGGTACGCCATCATTTACGATGACTTTGAAGGATAGCGAAGGTGCTACAATCAAAGAAGATGTTTCAGTAAGCTTACCAAGAAACAATTCAACAGAAAGTACGACGCAGTATATTTCGCTTTCACAATATTTCGGTGTAAACGTTGTGGATGGATATACGGTAGAAATTTCAGCAGAGGATGATATTAATGCGTTCTATTATATGACAGGTGATGCTTCAGCCGACAGTGAAGTTGTTGATAGCTTCACAATTGCAGCAATCACAAAAGATTGCATTTATCTTGAAAAAGCAAGTTTACTTGCAGGTGGCAATGCCTCTGTTACTAAGTACTATATTGCATCTTGCACCATTGATAAAACTGCGTTTAACTATCAAGTAAGCAGAACATACTCAGTACGTGGTGTTTATTCGGGCTTTAGTCAGGGATATACTGGTTTTGTAGGCAATACGATTATACAACCAAATGGAGAGACAATTGAAATTCCGTTTGCAAACTGGGCAGGTGGAGCCTTCACGTTTAATGGAAGCTCAGTGTCAGAGCCAACTAATCTTAGATTTGAGATTGTTGAAGAGGCAGGCGCTGTAATTGGTATTGCATCATTCAAAAAGGATGCAAATAACAATCCAACATCAACGCTTGTATTAACAAAAACTCTTGCAGCAAACGAGTATATCAAGGTGAGAGTGCTTATGGCTGTCAGTGGGGAAGATAGAAATATTTCCACTATATCGGATGAAAATACGATTTGGCTTGAGGTTGGCCAGCTTAGACTGGGACCAACAGCGGCAGTGACAAGTAGCAGCAATTAAATAAAAATACTAAAAAGGAGGGAAAGTTTATGGTTTGGATTATATGGGCTATTGCGATAATTGCGGCCTTAAACTTTCTGCTTCTGATTGGTATGGTATTTCTTGAAAAACGCAAGCCTGAAAACATTATTGCGTGGATGACAACACTTACATTTTTGCCAGTTGCGGGCTTTATATTATATATTGTCTTTGGCAGCGGGCTCAGTGTAAGAACGCGTCGCATGATCAAGAAAAAAGCAATTTCCGAGCGTGATATTTTAAGAAACATCAAGGGAATTGAAACATTAGAAGAAGCAAAAACAAAAGATATTTATAAGAATGATTTAGGAGTTTTAAATTACGCTTATTCGTTTGGATCATATCCTCTTCAGGGAAATGATATAAGAATTTTTAATGACGGGAAAAAGCAGTTTGAAGCACTAAAAAAAGACATCGCAAATGCAAAAAGCAGCATTAATATGGAGTACTATATTTTTGCGGATGATAAAACAGGCGTTGAGATGATGAATCTTCTGTGCCAAAAGGCGAGCGAAGGGGTGCTTGTCAACCTGATTTATGATTCAATAGGCTCAAGAAAAGCTCCGCGAAGATTTTTTAGAAAGCTTGAAAAAGCAGGCGGGCATGTTGGAGAATTCTTCCCTCCATTTATGCACCTTCGTCTTGCAAATTTAAAACTAAACTACAGAAACCACCGCAAAATTGTTGTAATTGACGGTAAAATAGGTTATACGGGTGGAATGAATATCCGTGATGATCATATGGGGTATGATAAACGCCTCTCGCCATGGCGTGATACGCACTTACGCATTGAAGGCTCGGGGGTTTATGGGCTTCAAAACATCTTTTTAGATGACTGGAGATATTGTACAAAGGACAATACTCCTCCAAAAATTTATCTTGAAAATGGGTTCTTTCCAAGTCCAGAAATTAAGGGGGATTCTTCTGTTCAGATTCTCTCGTCAGGGCCTGATGATCGTACTCCGGTAATTAAAGAGATGTTTATCAAGCTTATTACAACAGCAAAAAAACGCGTGTTTATTCAAACTCCGTACTTTATTCCTGATGATGTCTTCTTTTCTGCACTGCGCGTTGCGGTAAAAAGCGGAGTAGACGTGAGAATTATGGTGCCCAAGATTCCAGATAAGCATACTGTTTATATGGCAACACTCTCATATCTCAAGCAGATGACTGAAATGGGCGTTAAGGTGTATTTGTATAATGGCTTTTTGCATAGCAAGGCGCTGATTATTGATGACAACAAATTGTCAATTGGTACTTGCAATATTGATAATCGCTCATTCGCATTAAACTTTGAAGATACAGTGCTTATTTATTCAAAAAAGCTAAACTCAGTTTACGATAAAATGTTTGAAAGAGACATTGACAATTCGCAAGAGGTAAATTTATATTACTTTCAAAAACAAAAGTGGAACTCAAAAATTTTGCAAGCTGTTATGCGACTTCTTTCATCATTGTTTTAGAAAAAATACAACCAACACGGTTGTATTTTTTGTATTGACAGCTTGAAAACAATTTGCGCTAGGTGCGAAAAAACAGTTTGCACAAAATGGAACGAATGAAAGAACTTTTGATTAGCAGTATGTGCACACTATTGCGGCGTTTAGTCTTGTTGGAAAAATTAAGCACATAAAAAATACAGCCATATGGCTGTATTTTGATTTTATTAATTAAGCGATTTCTTCAGGGAATTCGATTTCTCCAGCGTATGGAGCAAGTTCCATAGTGGCTTTAAGAGAGATAGAGTTTGCACCCTCAGTTATTCCCGCGCCAATCTCTATTGCCGCACCAACAAATTGATTGTTTTCAAAAATGTAGTATAATATAAGATCGTCCCAAGACATATCATATCCTGCTGCTTCGCCAGCAATGAAGTTAGTGAGGTCGCCAAGGAGGCTTGCATCCATTGTCATTTTTACTTTGAAGGTTCCAGAGTTTTCGTACTTGTCTACTTTTACTTCAATTGAATCTAGATCTTCAGTGCCAAGGCTTGCAAAGAGTGTTTCAAAATCGAGGCTATATTGTGAAATGTAATCAGCTGGATCGATTGGTAATTGTTCCCAAGAATCTTGTACTTTGGTATATTCTATATTATCGTTGATGTATGCGATTTCGCTGAGTTCTTCCTTTTCGCCGTTTTGATTGATTGACATGGTTGCTTTGCTGTACATATCAATGG
The DNA here is from genome assembly GCA_017625505.1 of Clostridia bacterium. Lineage (GTDB taxonomy): Bacteria > Bacillota > Clostridia > Christensenellales > UBA1242 > Caccovivens. The sequence continues at coordinate 4,238 of JAGAKV010000031.1, forward strand.
TGGCAGTTTCGCCTTCGCCAGAAACCTTCATGTACATGTCTCCAGTTGTTAGCATAGAAAATTTGTATGCTTCGGTATTTATCGAGAAATCAGCTTTCATTCGTATTTGAAAAGAAGCAAGTTCTGTAGAAAGTTCTTTGTCTTCAAGGTATGTTGCTACTTCTTCATAAGAAGATTCGGTTGCATATCTGCCGCTTGTGTTTACAAGACGATCGTCTCCTCCGCAGGCTGTCATAGCGAGCGCACATGGAATTACTGCAAGACCAATTGCGAGTCCTTTAATTGATTTTTTCATAATAATTTCTCCTTTTTCTTTGATACTTTTATGATACTTATATTTTTTATTTATGTCAAGAAATTTTAAAAAATTATAAATCTTTTTTATATCTATTCCATATTGTAAAAAATTGTGATATAATAAAAGTAGGAGATTTTTTCGATGAAAATAGAATTGTTGGCACCAGCTGGTGACATTGAGTGTTTAAAAGCGGCAATACGTGCAGGTGCTGATGCCGTGTATTTTGGATATGAAAGTTTTAATGCTAGGGCAAATGTTGAAAATTTCAACAAAGAGAATCTTCGCGAAGCAGTTCGGTTTGCCCATTTATTTGGCGTTAAAATGTATATGGCGCTTAATATTCTTATTACGAATAACGAATTTGAGCATACTATTGAAATTGTTCGCTTTGCAAGAGAGTGCAAGGTTGACGCCTTTATTGTGCAAGACATTGGACTGGCCACTTTTTTAAAAAATGCATTTCCAAATATTGAACTTCATGCCAGCACACAAATGGGAATCTCATCTCTTGAAGGGGCGTTGTTTCTTAAGAAAATGGGTTTTTCAAGGATTGTTCTTGCGAGAGAAACAAGTCTCGTCGAAATCAAGCGCATTAAAGAAAATGTTGATATCGAAATTGAATATTTTGTGCAAGGTGCTCTATGTGTTGGCTATTCAGGAAACTGTTACTTCAGCAGTTTGGTTGAAGGCGCAAGTGGCAATCGAGGCAAATGCAAGCAGCTTTGCCGTTTGCCTTATTTGCTGCAAAGTGGTAATATCAAAAAACATGGATACCTGTTAAGCACAAAGGACTTGTGCATGGTGCCAGTGCTGGAAGAGCTTGCGAAAGCAGGAGTGACAAGCTTTAAAATTGAAGGGAGGGCAAGACGCTCGGCATACGTTGCAGGCACTGTTAAAACATATCGTAGGGTTATAGATGAGGCTTATCAATATAATGATAGTGATATTATAAAACTAAAGTCGTTATTTAATCGCGGAGATTATTCTTGCGGGTATTTGAAAAATGAGAAGATGATTTATCCGCAACTTAACAGCCATTTGGGTGTTGAGGTTGGAAAGGTAGAAAAGTTTAAAAGGGGCAACAAGTTTAATGAAGTTGTGGTACGCTCATCTCATGAGATTATCCGTGGAGATTTGCTTCAATGCTCTTCAGAGGCCACTCAAGGGACAATCAGTGTTTATGATGTTAAATCTTTGGGCGAGCAGAAATATTACATAACCACAACAAATGTTGTCGAAAAAGGGGCAATTGTAAGGCGTCTTGTAGATAAAAAGCTTGAAGATGAAGTGCTGGCAGATGAGAGAAAACTTTCTGTCAAAGGTTGCTTTTTTGCAAAGCAGGGCGAAAAGCCTATGCTTTCCTTATCAGTTGGAGGTGTGCAAATCAGTGTGATTGGAGAGGATGCTTGCCAGTGCGCAAAATCACAAGTGTTAGATAAAGAGGAGTGTTTTAAGCAGCTTTCAAAAATGGGTGAAAATTTTTCGCTGGACGCTCTTGATTTTGTTTCGGACGGAGTTTTCTTGAGAAAGGCGCAGCTAAACGAATTAAGACGAAAGGCGCTTGACAAGCTTGAAAATGCTATTATACAGGAGAATGAAAAGCATTTGTGTGAGGATTTTATTCATCAGCAAATTGGTCTTGATGATGAAAAAGTATTTGACAATAATGAAAAAATCTATGTTTTTAATGATTTGTCAAAACTAAAAGAAAATCTTGACTTGCCTGGTGTTTTTGTCTTGTCGCCGAATGAATATCGGAAGGATGAAATTGTGTCTTTAGCGCAAGGAACGAGTAAGATGATTTTTCTTGACACGCCAGTCTATGCAGAAAAGAAAGAAATTGATTTTTTAAAGGATATAATTTCCGCATCTGATAATATAGGCGTTGTGGCAAACAACTACTATGCTCTTGGGCTAACTACACCTGACAAGACGATTATTGGAAGTGAAATGAATGTCGTAAATTCTCATTCTATTAATCTATATAAAAGCCTTGGATACAGCAAGATAATTTTAAATAAAGAGAAATTTTTTGAATTAGATGTCAACGATAAGCGCGGACTATTTATGCATGCATGCGTTAATGAAAAATTAATCTACTTCAAACACTGTCCAATCAAGGAGCATATTGGGGGAAATTGTGGACAATGTCGATATAAAGAAGGAATAAGCTATACCCTTGCAGGAAAGAAATATATTCTAAAAAGAAACAAAACAGCCTCGTGCCTCTTTTATTTGCAGGGGGAGAACGCGGAGAGACGAGCAGTAAAAGGGTTTGGTGCGGTTATCGAAATATAGCACTGCTGGCGTCAGGATATTTAAGAAAAGCAAACTGTTATATTTTATATCATTGACAACAACACATAAAGTATGCTAGTATGTAGTGAATTTAATAAAAATGATAGGAGTTATTGTGGAAAAAAAATTAGAGAAAAAAAGATTTACAAAAAGAGAAGATATGCTGGCTGCATTGCAAGCGGAAATTGATAGAATAAGTGCTACGGGTGAGTATGATCTATTTTTGCATGAAATGTCAAATGACAAATACTTTGCCGGTGATTCAAGAAGAATTGAAGCAACCGAGCGTATTGCTAACAAAATTTTGACTCAAGGTCTTGACTTAGATTTGTATGGCTCTATTTTAGGCACAAGCCGCGGATTTGGTAATATTGGCAAGGTAAACCCTGAGACTATTTGTGATTATACTTACCCATGCTGCAATAATAGTGCGATGAGAGCAGTTGCAATTATAGCGATTCCAAAATATATTAAAGTTGGCAACACTACTTTTGAATATTCTCTTTGCAGCAGATTGGATGAAACGCAAAAACTTGTAGACAAAGCAGGACTTTACCCAAAAAGACATCACTACTGTTCGGGGCTTTTTGACTGCATAAAAGATCGATGGCCGCTGCGAGATGCTGAAGGTAATGTGTTGGAAGGCAGAGTCTCGTCTTATCTTCCAAGTGTATATCTTGTTGGCGTAGAAGAAATCATCGAAGAGGATAGTGATTATAGACTGCTCTTACCTCATACACATATAAGTGAGATTGATAAGGAGAGTAAAGAGAAGCATTTGCAAGATGCTGCAATGTTGATTAAAAAACTGGTTCAACGCTACGGCACGACAAACGTTCCAGAACTTATTTATCATAAAATACGCGATGATTACCAACGTTGGGTCGAACGCGAAAATGAATATGATTAAAATGGACTGCTAAAGAAATGTTTTAGCAGTCATGCGAAAAAACACCAGACAACAGGGTGTTTTTTTGTAGTCTTATTCTCATATTTGCATACCAACAAAATGCTTGCGTTGAAATCTTTGACAATTTTTTTAAAACATTTAAATTTACTTGACATTTTTTCCGGGGTGGGGATAGAATAAAGATAGATATAATGGAGAAGTGTGCAAACTTAAGGAGAAGGGTATGGAAAAAGAAAAACGCGCAAATTTAAAACTAAAAATAACGGCACTTGTGTTGTCTTTTGTCTTGCTTGCAGCGGTGGGCGCACTTGTTGGCGTTTTTGCAGCGAGCATGCAAGGCTTAAGCTCAAGTTTTAGCGTAAGCTATACACTAGGCAAAAACCTTGCAGCAAGGGTAAGGACAGAAAAGTACGTGCCAAACCTTGACACAGATGGCGATGGCACTGAA
>JAGAKV010000032.1 GCA_017625505.1 Clostridia bacterium
ACTGTTACTGGAGTAGATCAGACAAAAGAAGTACCCCTGGAATTCCAGTTGAATGTTAGTCGAGTGGCGTTTAAGTTTCAAGCGTCAAACACAACGTTTACATACAATACACAAGACCGTCGCGGAGAAATTACACTTTCTGCGGTGGCAGCTGAGACAATTGACTATTTTAAGATAACTGAGGGCGATACATACGAAAAAAGTTTATTAGAGTTTGCAGCTGACTGGGCAACCATCTCTTACGCAAACGAAATGAAAAATGCGGGCACGTATACTGTAGTCTGCTCTGTGAAAGAAGAAGTAAAAGACATCTTCGAGATTAAAAATGCAAATGACAACGGCTCTTATAAGTTTGATGTTGTTATAAATAAATTTGTTGTTAGCGGTGATCTTGGAGTTTTGGTTAAAAAGAGTTATGGCGAGACTATTACGGCTGCAGATCTTCAGGCGAAGTATAAGGTAGATGCGACAAACGAAAAAATTGATCTGACGTTCTCTGGCAGAGAAGAGGGCACAGATGTTGGTTCGTATGATCTTTATGGGCCATCAACAACAAATCAAAATTATGATGTAAGTGGAGCAACTGCGTCTCTTGAAATTATGGCGCTTGAAAATATTTATTTTGAACTTAAAGAAACGCTTACATATGTGTACAACGGGAAAAAGGCAGACAGTGCACAACTATCGTACAACGAAGAAGAAGAAAAGTACTATTTTCAGATTAAATCAGGTTCAGATGTCTTGGCAAGCGCAGAAGCATGGATTGGAATTACTACAAGTACAGATGTTGTTGCAGGAGAGCGTAAAGACTATGCTGAAGGACTTGAGTTTACTATTCAATCGCCAGACGCAAATGTAGGAGAATATACAATAACTGCTGCTGTTGGAGAAGAACTGGAAAACGCAGGCTGGAAAAATGTAGAAATTATTGACACAGACAATGAAATAAACTATACGATTACAAAACAAAACATTGAAGTAAGTGAAATTGAAAAGGTATTTGATTTTAGTGAAAATTTTGATTCATCAACAACTGGGCACAATGCAACTATTTCTGGCGTTGTGGAAGGCGAGACAATTTATGTTGTGGGAAGTTTTGAAGATGAGCGTGTTGGAGAAGGAAAAAATATTTCAATCTCTCTAAGAGGTGATACAAAGGACAACTATTCTATAGTTGGTGAAGCACAAAAACAAGGTTCAATCAAACCATCGTCTGATGAACTTGCAGTGACAACAACAGCAAGCTCGTTTACTTATGGAAATCTTACAAAAGATAGTGAGTTTAAAACGCTTGTACCGGCAACATTTAAAGTCGGAAATGAGGACATACAAACATATGTTACAATCAATTCTTGCGTGATTAAGACAAGCGGGGGAGAGGAAATATCAGCAGAGAATATTTCAGGCGCAGGCTACCTTAAGGTGGCAAAATATAAGGTTGTTTACACTTACTCTTGTCCTGAGTTTGGCAAAGAAAATGCAACAGCTGAGTTTGAAATTTCTATAACGAAGAAAACAATGGCAATTGAAGCAACGCAAGATATTACTAAATCTTATGATGGAACTACGGCACTTACTTGTTTAGGCGCTGTCGGCACCTCTGATGCACCGGGTACATATTATAAATCAGCAGATCTTCTTGCTGGCGATGATGTGCAGGTTGCAGGAGGAAGCTACAGTGATTCATCGCTTGGCGAAGGCAAGACAATTACTTTTAGTAGTTTTGACGGAAACGATGTAGAAAATTATAATATCACTACAATTATGTCAGGTTCTGGCAAAATTGTGGAGCAGATGATTGAGCTTGCAAAAACACACAAGAGTGGCGAGGACTTTATTGAAGGAAATGGCGGAGAATTTGTCAGTGATGGCAAAACACTTGCATTGGGCGCGAATGCACAATTCTCATATTCATCAATTCCTGCAACAGGTGCTGCGGCGATGAACGAAATTCAAAAGCCAACACGATATGGTTATGACTTTGTTGGGTGGAAATATTTCAAGGATGATCAATATAAAGACCTCAATGAGGATAATATCATAAGCGTATTACAGGATATTGGGGCAAATGACGCTGATAAGAAAATTGAAATTTATCCTGTATGGAAACTTCATGAGTATACAATTACTTTTGAAGGCGCATTGAGTGGAATTGAAAGCACGACAATGAAATATTATCTTGGACAGCAACAAGAGGTTACAGCCACAGCTGAGCGCGGATATCTATTTACAAACATTACAATAAACGGAACTATTGTCAGCGCAATTACTGGCGAAGGTACAAATGCTGTCACAATTACTCTTTCTCAAATAACAGAGAATGTTACAATTACAGCAACAAACACAGAAGTGCAAATTACGGTAATCTTTGATCCAGCTGACCCTTACGGTGTGTTGACAGAAAACTCAACAAGCACAAGCGGCTATACAAGCCTTGCTGATATTGCAATCGAAAGGCCTGTGACCACCGAAGGAACTTATCTTTTTGACAAGTGGACATATCAAAGCGGCGGGCAAACGAAAACACTTTCAACAATCAAAGAAGTAGTAGATGAACTTTTCACAACTCTGGATAGTGACAAGAGTGTGACATTAAGCGGAACTTGGACTGCCGCTCCTTATATCATCTTCTTCGATGCAAACGGTGGAGAGATGACGGAGACTACCATGGAAGTGAAGTTTAACGATGAGCTGACAAATCTTCCAGAGGCGACACAGGACGGAAAAACCTTTGCTTGTTGGGTTGGTGGAGAAGGCGATGCTCAGGTAAATTATACAAACGGCACTCGCTTGCAAACAATCGGAACACTTAATGCTGCAAGTGGAAAATATGAAGTCACACTTAAAGCAAAATGGACAAATAATCCTTATATATTGACTGTTAAAGCAGAGGGAGTAACTCTTAGCGTAACAGACAATAATGATACAATCACAATTGAAGACGGTCAAAGCCATGATTTCAGTATTGTATTTGAAGGGCCAAAACTTACAGTCAATGTTGCAGCCCCTGCAGGATATGGGTATATAGTCACCGATGACGGAGAGTATAGTGGAGAGATCAGCATAAGCGAAACGTCATTTGAGGCTTGGGACTTGATAGCCGATGAATCGATTACAGTAAGCAAGGATGAAAAAACAAACACATTAAAAATTAATGCACCTTTTATTGACAGCTTAACTGCAACAATTGATGATGAAGAAGCGACAGTCACTCAAAACGGAACTGTTTTTGAAATTCAAGCAAAAACGGATACAATTGTTAAAATTACTCTTACTGCTCAGGCAGGTTATTCAATAATTGATGTTACTGAAAACGTTGTAGCAAACTATCTTGATAAGAGTGATATTCTAAATGGAAACCTTACGTGGAGCGGCTTTACACAATCGGGAGAAATCACGATAAACACAAAAGCCAATGCAAACGTTGTGACTCTTGGAAATATTTTTGAAGTTCTTACAGACGTAACCTTCCAAGTTGATGGTGAAGCAGAAAAAACAAACATCAATGGGGGAAGCTATTACTCAATTGAAACAGCCAAAACCCTGATTATTGAAGGGTATGTGGTATATGGATATCAAAATGCAAATCTTACAGTAGAAGATTGCAATGTAACAATATTTGAAAGCAGTTTTGATGATGCCAAAAAACTTTATACCTTTAAAGCTACCGTGTCAGGCTTTGTGGATGCATTCAGTTTGGCATTTACTAAAGAGGCAAGAGAATATACATTTGCCCTTGCAGTCTTGGACGCTGACAAAGAAAATGCTGAAATTAATAGCGGATGCGAAACAAAAGTAGTGAAGTTTGGCGAAGAGCTAAACCTTGACGATTGCATAACTATTGATCGAAAATACTCAGTTTTTGGTTGGGTTGACAAGGCTGACAATATTGTCACCGAAGCTGGCTCTAATAGGATTGTGATCACAAAAGATTTAATTGATCTTCTTGAAAGCGAGACCCCAATTAATATCTATCCTGTTTTGGTATTAAACATGGTTGAGATTTCAGTGGAAAGTGAACATGGTGAGCTTGTATTCTATCAAGCGGAAGGTGCTGCAGAGGATGTTACACCTGACGTGCGAGGGGCAGTTTCACTGTTTATGGACAAAGAGGCCACTCTTACAATCATTGCAAACGAAGGATATACTTTTGCATCTATTACATTCTTAAATGACGATGAAGAAGAGATGGATGATGAAGCTATTCAACTGCAGTGGATTGTTGAGGGATCACAGTTGTCATTTACAGCGTATGACAATATTTATAAAATCATCGCAGAATTTACTGCCACTTGCAACACAGTTCATGTACAAGCCGGTGTAAATATTGCAGGCGTTATACGCACACCTTCAGCGGTTGGCGGAAAGATTTATCGTATTGATGAAAATGGCAACAAAATGGATGAATCTGCCTATATCAGACCAGAAGGTGTTGGCGAAGATGCAGAATTTATTGGAATAAATTATATCACTCAAATCAATACCGGCGAAGTTCTTAGGTTTATAGTAGAACGCGAAGATGGATTTGAAATTATGATTGAGTTTGATCAAGGCGCGGCAAACAGCAACTTAAGCTCTGGAAACAATGGAAGCGTTTATAGTGTTTATGGCATTACGGGAGAACTGTATGTTTACGCAAACTTTATTGCAAAAACGCAGCGAGTTGAAGTTGCTATGGCAACGGTTGATATTGTTAAGGATGAAGGCGAAGATGTATATTCTCTTCATGAAATCAACGCAGGACGCGTGATCATAAACACAAGTGACGAGGTTGCAGCACTATCAAATAATCAACATTTTGTACAAGGAAGTGTTATTGAAGGCCGAAAGTTTACATTTAGTACAAGAACTCGCCTTGGTTATCAATTCTATGCAGATCCACAAACAAATATGGGAATGTATATTGTGAAAAACGAGATTACAGGGGTGTATACTAAGTACTATGTTCAGATTGACACTCTTGACTGGGAAACAACTGGATTTAATCAGTCTATGTCGATTGAACTCGATGATATTGCAAACTATACATCAGTTTATGTTGCGGTTGTGCCAAAAACATATACTGTAAACTTAATCAATAAGGTGGGCACTGAAGAAACACTTTTAGCAACAACAAAAGTTACATTTGGACAAAGCATTATCCTTTCAGGTGTTGGAGTAGAGGCACTTCAACCAGAGCCTTACGAGCAACAATATCAATTTAATGGTTATTGGACAAAAGAAAATTCTCAGCGAGTGCAGTATGTTGATGAAAAGGGCTCGCCAAGCAATATTTGGCAAGAAAGCGGATATGTGTTTAACGGGGAACAATTCGTCCCTCAACCAAACTTCTCTCTTGATGAAAACGGAGAAGGGGTGTTTGACCTATATGTTGGTTGGAAGCTTAAAAAAGCAGAAATCTTCATCAACTTCCCATACGGAATCAACTTAGGCAAAGGAAACAATATTGCCTCAGTAGTTGTTAATGATGAATATGATGGCGTTCCTGAAGAAGAAATGGTACAACTTTGGATAAGTCAAAACAATGATTTGCGTGCAGAAGTGTATTGGGGATCAGAGCTTCAAGTGCTAGCACCAGTTTTTGAAGGCTATCAATTCTCATGCCTTCAAGTAGAACACGAAGGCGGCGAAACTGTTGTGTATACCGAACAGGGAATCAATAAACTAGCGCCTGTTGATGAAGGAAAATATACAATTACGTTTATCTATAATCCTAAGTTTGAAATTACAATCGCAAGCAAGAATTCAACTGGCACAAGTGGAGGCGAATCTTGGATTGAACAAGACGGCAAAAAACTTGGAGCAAGTGGAGCATTTGATTACACGAAGAAAATTAAGGTGTATGCAGTGCCAGCCGAAGGATACAACTTTGTTTACTGGCAAAATGTTATAACTGGACAAATTTATAGCGATTATGAATTTAATGGCCAAGAATATGTTTACAGTTTTAGATCTGAAATTCGAACAGAGCTTAAACTTCAAGCAGTGTTTGAAGGAAAAACTGTTGTTGTAAATGTTGATAATGACATGCTTCTTGAATATCACGAAATCATTGCAATCAGCACAAATTCATCTTCTGTAACTGCAACAGCAAAATCATTCAATTCAAGAATTGGAGACAGAGTTGAGATTATAATCAGAAAGAATAAGGGCTACACATTTGAACCGATTGGTGGGGAGTTTGAGCGCGAGATAAACGAAGATGGCGACTATGTATTAAGCTGTCTGCTTTCAATTGATAATGTTGCGGCGCTCGACGGCAGCACATATAAACTTGACTTGTCATTTAATGTAGACAAAGAAAAGATTATGATTAAGGTTGAAAAAATTCTTCTGGACACTGCAAATTCTGAAATTTCTGAAGAGATTTCAAGAGTAGGAATTGTGAAATTTGTTTCAGCAAGCGGTGCAGAAAGAGAAATTATTTCAAGCAGCCTGTTTACAACTTTCTATGGCAATACAACAGCAATCAAAACTGATGTTTGGGAGTTCTATAAAATAAAACGAATTCTTCTCATTTCTGGCGACGAGAGAGTGGACTTACTTCCAAGAATGGTTGGAGGAAGGCTTGAGCTGACGGTTGACATTATCGATCGTTATTTCTCAAAAAACATCACTGTTCGCGTTGAGTTTGAGCGTCAAGTTTGGACTATGGAAGAATACCGCTCAAGCGCGCTTGCAGGGGAAGGGACAAAAGAAAGTCCATTCCTTATCAGAGACGCTGAAGATATGGCATTTGTGGCATATCTTATCAACAACAATCGTCTCATCAATGGTATTGCGGCAAACAAGGCTCACTATAAAGTAGTGGCAAGCATTGATTTCGCTGGCAAATATTGGCAGGCGATAGGAAATGAAGACGCGGCTTTTGAAGGCGTGTTTGACCTTGGCGGCTACAGATTTGAAAACATTGTACATTATGAACAATATCAGTCACCAAACGCATCATACGGCGGCTTGTTCTGGAAGATTTCCGATGAAGCAGAGATCATCACTTCAGACAGAACGATGACAACATGGATTATTATTGCATCATGTATGGTTGGATGTTTAGGACTTGTTATGGGGATAATTGCAATTAGAAGATCAAAACGCGGAAAATACATTCACTAGGCAAAAAGCATCTCGGGTAAAACCGAGATGTTTTGCTCAGTGCAAAACTCTTTAAATAATATCATTAAAAACATTTGGTTTTTAATAAAAAATTGATATACTAAAAATATACAAAAGGAGGAAGAAATGGAAAACGAAAATAAGGCTTATATTGGCTTTAAAGGCGAGATGTGGAAGCAAGAGATCAACGTTGCTGACTTTATTGAAAAAAACTATAAAGAATACAAAGGCGATGACAGCTTTTTAGCGCCTAAAAGTAAAAAGACAGCTGCCGTTTGGAAGAAATGCGAAAAGCTGCTTGCCAAAGAACGTCAAGTCCGCATTCTCGACATTGACCTTGAGCATATCTCAGGAATCAACAGTTTTCCGGCGGGATATATTGACAAAAAGAATGAAGTCGTTGTTGGACTTCAAACAGATAAACCTCTTAAGCGAATTGTAAATCCATATGGGGGAGTGCGTATGGTTGAAAATGCCCTTGCTGCTTGCGGGAAAAAAATGGGCGGGGCTGAGTATCCAATCTTTAAGCAAATGATTCGCAAAACACACAATGACGGTGTGTTTGATGCTTACACTCCAGCAATCCGCGCAGCAAGAAAGGCAGGGCTTATTACCGGTCTTCCTGATGCGTACGGTCGCGGAAGAATTATTGGCGACTATAGAAGGGTAGCCCTCTATGGAATTGATAGACTTATTGCAGAAAAGAAGAAAGACCTTAATGAAAGATGCATGACTGATGTGCGCAGCGAAGAGACAATCAGGCTTCGCGAAGAGGTCAGCACTCAAATCAGAGCGCTTGCCGAGATTAAGGCAATGGCTGCTAGATATGGTTTTGACATATCTCTTCCTGCACAAAATGCAAAAGAGGCTTTCCAGTGGACATATTTTGGCTATCTTGCTTCTGTTAAAGAAAATAATGGCGCGGCAATGAGCTTAGGTCGTGTGTCAACCTTCCTTGATATCTATCTTGAAAGGGATTTGGCAAAGGGGCTTATCAGCGAAGAACAGGCGCAAGAGCTTGTTGATCAATTTACAATCAAGCTTCGTCTTGTAAGGCACCTTCGCACCCCTGACTATGATGAAATTTTTGCAGGCGATCCAACTTGGGTTACTGAATCTATTGGCGGAATGAAAGATGACAAACACAGTTATGTTACAAAAAACTCTTTCCGTTTCCTTCACTCACTTATCAATCTTGATCCGTCGCCAGAACCAAACCTTACTGTTTTATGGTCAAACAAATTGCCTAAAAACTTTAAGAAGTTCTGCGCAAAAATTTCAATTCTTACCGATTCAATTCAGTATGAAAATGACGATATCATGCGTCCAATGTATGGCAATGATTATGCAATTGCCTGCTGCGTGTCGGCAATGAAAGTGGGCAAACAAATGCAGTTCTTTGGCGCAAGATGCAACATGGCAAAAGCGCTTTTGTACAGCATTAATGGCGGCTATGACGAAAAGAGCGGAGCTTTTGTTGTTGAAAATATTGATAAGATGGATGACGAAATTCTTGATTATCAAAAGGTGAAGAAGTCTTATTTTAAAACACTTTCAGAGCTTGCTGAAACCTATGTTGAAGCAATGAACATCATTCACTTTATGCATGATAAATATGCCTATGAAGCAGGTCAAATGGCACTTCATGACACTCATCTTGAAAGACTTATGGCCTTTGGAATGGCGGGGCTTTCTGTTGCGACTGATTCACTTTCTGCAATCAAATATGCAAAAGTAAAACCAATTCGAAATGAAGATGGATTGGCTATAGATTTTGAAGTTGAGGGAGAATTCCCTAAATATGGCAATGATGATGATCGCGCCGACAAGATTGCTGTTGAAATTGTCAAAGAATTTATCAAAGTTCTTAAGAAGCATAAACTTTATAGAGATGCAAGACATACCCTTTCAGCCCTTACAATCACATCCAATGTTATGTATGGAAAAAAGACAGGCACAACCCCAGACGGAAGAAAGGGTGGACAGCCTTTTGCTCCAGGGGCAAACCCAATGCATGGACGGGACTGCTCGGGCGCACTTGCTTCATTAAACTCGGTGGCTAAAATTCCATATTGCGGTTGCTGCGAGGATGGCGTTTCAAATACATTCTCAATCATTCCAAATGCACTTGGAAAAGATGAAAAGTCAAGAGTTGACAACCTTGTCGGCGTGCTTGATGGATATTTTGTGCAAGGAGCGCAACATATCAATGTCAACGTGCTTGACCGTGAAAAACTTATCGACGCAATGAATAATCCTGACAAATATCCAACCCTTACAATCAGAGTTTCTGGATATGCGGTAAACTTCAATAAACTTTCTCGAGCTCATCAAGAGGAAGTTATTGCAAGGACTTTTCATGGAAAAGTGTAAATATCCAAAGATTTAAGCAATTTTTAATGTTTTAAGAGAAATTTAAATGGAAGTTAAGGATTTGATTCTTTATCAGGTTGCAACTGATAGAAATTATAAGGTTGGCGATAAAATAAATTTTAATAATACTACCACAAATGGGCAGTACAATAGAGTTTATAATACAAAGTTTACACTTAATGGCAACCGAGCTAGCGATGAGATGTATCGCGCTGCTAAACGCAAGTTTAGAAAATTTAAGCATCAAGAAGATGTTTATGAAATTGCGCATAAATTAGAAGCTTATGATGTTTGCGTGAAAGAGCTTGCTCTCGAACAGGTGCGTTTGCAGCGTTTTAAAGAACTTCCTTCTCGACTGCATTGTATGTATTTATCATTGAATAAAGAAATAGCGCTGCAAAATATTGAATCGATGGCAAGCAATAGGGAAAAACTTGGCAAGCACTTTCAAGCAGTTGCGGTGAAACTTAATGGAAAAATTTTTAAAGCGGGACGAGTTTATATGAGTCGAGAAGGCGAAAGTTTTGCACATTATCTTAAAAAAGCTGAAGAATATTGGAGCCAAAGCAATCTCAAAGATGAGGAAATAAAAGAAATTCTCTTTGAGGGAGAAGCGGAAATTATAGAAATTTTGAAAGAGATTAAACATGATTAAAGGCAATATTTCAAGTGAAGAAAGCATGGGGCTTGTCGACGGGCCGGGGATTCGGTACGTTGTGTTTTTGCAGGGATGCAAACTGCGCTGCAAATATTGCCACAATCCTGAAACGTGGGCGCTTAAGGGTGGCTGTCAAGTCTTACCAGAAGAACTCGTCAAAAAAATAGAGCGATTTAAACCGTATTTTGGTGAGGAAGGCGGTGTTACATTTTCGGGGGGTGAGCCGCTTTTGCAGTCTGAATTTTTGCTTGAATGCTTAAAGCTATGTAAGAAAAAAAATATCCACACAGCGCTTGACACTGCGGGCGTGGGTTTTGGCGAGTATGATGAGATTTTGTCGTATACCGATCTTGTCATTCTTGACGTCAAAGCTGTTGATGAAGAAGAGTACAAACAGCTGACCGGCAGAGAGATGAAATATTTTTATCAGTTTGTTGAGGCGTGTCAAAAGGCTGAAAAACCGCTTTGGCTTAGGCAGGTGATCGTTCCGGGACTAAACGATGATGAAAATCATGCGAAAAAACTTCGTGACTTTGCCAAAACTCTTTCAAACGTGGAAAAAATTGAGCTATTGCCATATAAGACGATCGGCGCAATGAAATATACAAAACTTGGAATGCGCTACGCATTGGAAGGTACTGCGGAAATGGATGAACAAAAGTGCAAGCAGCTTGAGCGGATTGCTCGAGGAACTTAATAAAAAACACCTTAATTTTTAAGGTGTTTTTTGTTGTTGCTTTTAAAGGCTTGCTTCGTCTTCTTCATAAGCAAGTTCGTTTGCGTTTGCCTTGATGAATGTTTTCAATTTCTCAGGTGAAATTTTGTTTGTAGTGATTCCCGCAGCAATAAGTGACAAGAGAGGAAGTACGTCACGATAGTCAGCATTGAAAACATCATTTTCTTTTACCTTGTCAACATCGGTTGAGACGTCTCCAGCACGATAGAGCGCTGCATAAGGGTTGTAAGTTGATGCGTCAGTAATTGTCATTTCGCCAGCCTCGTCAATTTTATATTCTGCGCTTGCTTTTTTTGCTGAATCAACAATAGATTTGCCTTCAATTTGTGAAGGGAGTTCGACTGCAATAGTGTAGTTTCCGGCAAAATCAACAGATTGTTCGTTGGTGTTGGTAAGGTCGACTTCTTGATTTTTTATTTTTGCATACAATCGTTTCGGATCAATCTCGCCAGCTTTAATTTTGGTTGCGATAGCAGCAATGATTTTCATTGGTTTTTCATAGTTTACGCCAAAAACCTCTTTGCCAGTCATTTTTTGAAAAGACGCTTTAATTTCTTCTTCACTTCTTGCAAGTGTGTCATCTTGAAAATAATTTGTAGTTATTTCTCCTCTACTATTTTTAAATATTCTAGCACTTGCTTCATATTGTGCTTTTCCAACAGTAATAATCATTTCCATAGTTGTTTCTCCTTAATTGTATTGTAACAATAAATTTTTTTTATGTCAATAGATTTAAAAAGAAAAAGATGTTTTTTAGTACATATAGGCTAATTATGTTTGAAAAGGTGACAATCAAGTCTAAAATATTTGCAGAAAATTCAAATTCAAAGAAATAGCACTGTGGGAAAAAAATAAAACTAGCGTTTGCTAGTTTTATTTAGAAGTAAATGGATCTATTTGTGTTAACATGAAATCAAGCGGTCTTGATTCAGTTTCATCTTCGCTTGTTGTGCGAATATATGCGCTTTGATTAATATTGGCAATTGAAAGTTTGATGGTGACAACAAGAGTGTTTCCCGCATTGACTGGCTCCCCTAGATATTTGCTGAAATCGATGCCGTCTGTGGATGGGTCAATTGTCCCAGTAGTCGGTGTAGTAGAGCCGGTGTAAGTACTATTGCTGTAAGTTGTTTCTGTTGTTATGTTTTTAAAAAGCTTTGTATAGCTTGCATCAATGTACCAATCGCTGGTGACTTCAAACGCTGTTGTGTCAGAGAGGTTTTCAAAAGTGAATACAAGTGTTACATAATTGTTTGTCGAGTCAAGTACAATGTCCTCTGGCACGCTAAGAGCCCCTGGAGTTGCATTGTCTGTGTTTACGTTGAAGATAAGATCTGTGTTAGATTTATTTTCTGCGGCTGCTTGACCATCAGTTGTCATGCTTTTTACTGTGCCGTTGCCTACTTGATAAGTGCCTGTAATTTTTGCCGCAATGTTGGTTCCGACTGTATATTCCACTTCAAACTCAGATTTTACAGATTGTGTTTCTGCTGCAAAAACGCCGATAAGTGCGCCAACAATTGTAAGCAGGGCAACGCAAAGTGCAATAATGGTGATTGTAAGTTTTTTTCTTTGAGTTGTGACTTTTTCCATATAGTTCTCCTTTTTATAGCCTTAGTATAGTTTATTTTTTAAGAAAGAGTCAAGCAATTGATAAAATATTTTGTGAGATGAGAAAAATATCTTTTAATAATTGGTGGGCAGAGATTACTAAACTGCGTTATAAGTGCGCCGTTCGACACACTTTACCTCTAAAACTGGATAAATAAAAGACAGCAGGCAAGGCTGTCTTAATACCCTCGTAAATATACATTTTGAATGTGTTGTTTAAGCGTCGCTTGAAATTTTTGTGCTTCAGCTTTTGAAACTGCGTTAAGATTTGCCCCAAGGCATCCGCCGCTATCTACAAATTTTTGAAGATATAGCGTGTTTTCTCCGGCAAGCTCGTTTGCCATTTGACAGATTGACTCGGTTGTGTGAAATCCTTCAACAAGGGTGGTGCGAAGCTCGTAGGGGACACCATTTTCCTTGAGCAACGCAAGAGATTTTTTGATGTTGTCAATTTGAGGACTAACAACGCCGCTTATTGCTTGATAGTGGGTAGAGGCGTTTTTAATGTCCATTGCCACATAATCAATCAGTTTTTCTTTGATTAAGTTCTCTAAAACTTGCGGAAAGGTTCCGTTTGTATCAAGTTTAATGGGGTATCCAAGTTGCTTGATTCTTTTTGCAAACATAGGCAAATCAGGCTGCAAACAGGGCTCTCCCCCGCTGATTGTGACGGCATCAAGAAGAGACTTACGCTCAGCAAGATATGCTAAGACATATTCTTCAGTGTAGGGCACAGTCTCTTTATTTACAAGTGCTGCGTTATGACAAAAAGGGCAGCGAAAATTGCAACCGCCAGTGAAGATGGTTGCACATATTTTTCCTTCATAATCTACAAAAGAAACTTTTTCAAGTCCTAAAATTTCCATTTTGTGCCCTTTTTTTCTAATTTTTAAATCATTTTTGCTGATTTTAACAATAATTTTCTTCTAATAATGAAATTTATGTAAGCGTCGGTATTATAGAGTGTTTAAATATTTGCACGCGGCGGTGGCTGCAATTGCCCCGTCAGACATAGCGGTTGTCACCTGTCGAACCTCTTTTGTGCGGCAGTCACCCGCTACGAAAAGCCCTGTTGTGTCTGTTTTGCAGGTTTCGTTTGAGTTTACATAACCGGCCTTATCAAGCGCGGTCAGTTTTTCAAAGATAACATTGTCTGGCACCTGCCCGATCGCGACAAAAACTCCTTCAGTTTTATGTTCGATAAATTTTCCATCAGGCGTTTTAAACGTTATGCTTTCAAGGCTGTCCCCACCGCTCAGTTTAACCGCCTGTGCGCTGTGCGTTATGATGATATTGGGTGTTGCAAGGACTTTTTCTTGTAGTGTCTTTTCGCCGAAAAAGCGATCAAAGAGGGTAAACATATGCACTTTAGAGCAGTAGGAAGAAAGCATAAGGGCGTATTGCAGGGCAGAATTGGCATCGCCGATGAGAGCAACTTCTTTTCCTGCAAAGAAAGGCCCGTCGCAAATGGCACAGTAATAAATTCCTTTGCCGATAAATTTTTCTTCCTTTTCAAGACCAAGCAGCCTTGGCTTTGCTCCTGTGGCAATGATGACGCTTTTTGCTTGGTAGTTGTTGTAATCTGTTTTAACAGTAAAAACGCCATCTTCTTTCGATATGCTTTCTACCATTTCAAGTTCAAACTCAACGCCGAGAGCGGAAATTTGTTCAAAAAGTTCGTCAGCAAGTTGGCTGCCAGAAATTTCTTTATGAGTAGGGTAGTTTTCTACTTTTGGCGATTTTGCAATCTGCCCGCCAATAGTTTCTTTTTCAAGTAGTAAAACTTTTTTGTTGTTGCGCAGAGAATAAAGGGCGGCAGTCATACCTGCCACCCCTCCCCCGATAATGATTATATCAAACATGATTATTTAGTTTCCTCGATAAATTTTTTGATAAGTGATACATTGTCAAGCTTAAGTTCTTGTCCTTCAAATTCAACGATCATTGTTGGCGCTTGTTTAATTCCAAGGTTTCTTGCAAGCTCGGCGTTTTCTTGTGCGTCGAGATAGTCAACAGGGATGTTGGACTTTTCAAGAAGCATTTTTGCAACCTTACAGTTTGGACACGTTTTTGTCGTGAAAAGCACTGCTCTTAAGTTGTTTCTGATAAAAGAGTTTGCTTTAGGCTCAGTGTGCTCCTCGCAGCAGCAACATTGTTTTTCGCCTTTGTTTAACATAGATTTGCTGATGTCATAAACCTTTCTTTCTTTAAATTCTTGACTCTTTCCGTCGTTCCAGTTTGCAACAGGGCGATAGTAACCAGTGATTCGGCTGTAAACTTCAGTTGTTTTGCCGCATTCTGGGCAAGTGTGCTGCTCGCCGCTGATATATCCGTGGGTTGTACATACAGAGTATGTTGGACTGATTGTATAGTATGGAAGTTTATAGTTTTCAGCAATTTTTCTTACAAGGTTCATAGTGACTTGCCAGTTTTCAAGTTTTTGTCCAAGGAAAGCGTGGAATACTGTTCCTGAAGTGTAGAGAGTTTGAAGTTCGTCTTGAACGTCGAGTGCTTTGAAAATATCTTCGGTAAATCCAACTGGCAGGTGGCTTGAGTTTGTATAATACGGGTTGTTGTCATCGCTAGAAGCAGTGATGATGTCTGGCCAGCGTTTACGGTCGTGTTTTGCAAGACGGTATGATGTCGATTCAGCAGGGGTTGCTTCAAGGTTGTATAAATCTCCATATTTTTCCTGATAGTCAGAAAGTTTTTCTCTCATGAAGTTGAGCGTTTTCTTTGTAAATTCTTGCGCTTCAACGTCAGTAAGGTCTTTGCGAAGCCAGCAAGCATTGAGGCAGGCTTCATTCATACCAACAAGGCCGATTGTTGAGAAGTGGTTGCCAAAAGATCCTAAATATCGTTTTGTATATGGATATAGCCCAGCTTCAAGAAGTTTTGTGATTGTGTCTCTTTTGATTTTCAAACTTCTTGCTGCAATGTCCATCATATGAGTCAATTGCTCGAAAAATTCTTCTTCATTTCTTGCCTTGTAAGCAATTCTTGGCATATTGATTGTTACAACACCAATACTGCCTGTGCTTTCACCGGCACCAAAGTATCCACCAGATTTTTTGCGAAGTTCGCGAAGGTCAAGGCGAAGTCTGCAGCACATACTGCGTACGTCACTTGGTTCCATGTCGGAGTTGATGTAATTTGAGAAATATGGAGTTCCATATTTTGTTGTCATCTCAAACAGCATTTTATTATTTTCTGTTGGAGACCAGTCAAAGTCTCTTGTGATTGAGTATGTTGGAATTGGATACTGGAAGCCGCGTCCGTTTGCGTCACCTTCAATCATAATTTCGATGAAGGCTTTGTTGACCATTTCCATTTCTTTTACGCAGTCTTTATATTTAAAATCCATTTCTTTTCCGCCGACGATTGCGTTTAATTCGGCAAGGTCAGCAGGGACAGTCCAGTCAAGGGTGATGTTTGTAAATGGAGCCTGAGTTCCCCAACGAGATGGAGTGTTTACGCCATATACAAATGATTGAATGCATTGCTTAACTTCTTTATATGAAAGATTGTCGACCTTTACAAAAGGAGCAAGGTATGTGTCGAATGATGAGAATGCTTGCGCGCCAGCCCATTCATTTTGCATAATTCCAAGGAAGTTTACCATCTGATTGCAAAGGGTGCTTAAGTGACTAGCGGGTGATGAAGTAATCTTGCCAGGCACACCGCCAAGCCCCTCTTTGATGAGCTGTTTAAGGCTCCAGCCTGCGCAGTAACCAGTAAGCATGCTTAGGTCGTGGATGTGAATATCTGCATTTTTGTGTGCTTGTCCAATTTCTTTATCATAAACATCATTAAGCCAATAGTTTGCACTGATTGCGCCTGAGTTTGACAGAATAAGCCCACCCACAGAGTATGTGACAGTTGAGTTTTCTTTAACTCTCCAGTCGGCAAGTTTAAGATATTTGTCAACAGTTTCTTTATAGTCCATAAGTGTTGAGCCGATGTTGCGAATTTTCTCATGTTCGCGGCGATAAAGAATATAAGATTTTGCGACATCTTCATAGCCGTTTTTCATAAGAACATTTTCAACAATGTCTTGAATGTCTTCAACGCTTGGAATTTTGTCAGAAAATTTTTCAATCAAGTAAAGCTCGGTGATTTTTGCCATTTTCTTGACATCTTTAATTTCTCCATAACCAAGTGAAAGCATTGCTTTTGCGATGGCGTTTTCGATTTTTGTGATGTCATAGTCAACAACCCTTCCATCTCTTTTTCTAATAGTTTTAATCATTTTTTTCCTCCTTGAAAGCAAATGTATAAAAATTCAATATTTTGTGTTTTTATTTGCTTTAAAACGCAACATCTTGTGTTTCGTTACTGACATGATAAAACTTTAAAAAAGAAAAGTCAAACGATTTTAACAAATTTTTTTTAACAAATTTTGTCAAATTTCGCCGTTTGTTATATTAAAATAATCTTCCATATTCACATATCTTAGTTTGCCGATTTTGTAAAAAAATTTAAAAATAAAAAAAGTTTTGGCTGCTGGCAGTAAAGAGGAAATTTTTTGATAATTTTACTTGCAAATTGTTATGCAATAAAGTTTCAAAATTTATAAACAATCATCAAAATTGCACTATATTTTGATTTTCCTGATTTATAAAAACACAAAAAAATGAATAAAAAGCCAGCACGAAACATTTGTGCCGGCAATTTTTTAATAAAACATGTTGTGGATGTGTATGTTTAACAGCTTTGCGATTTAAAAAAGCAACCATTCGAATATTTTGCTAGCAACTGATGGCTATTCAAACTAAGAAAGGTTTAGATTTTTAATTTAACAACACAATTTTAATTGCGTGAAAATCCATTTATTGATTTTACTTTTGAATATTTTATATTTATATATAAATTTTTTCTATTTGCTTGACTTTTTCCCCCTAAATCGTGGTACAATAAATTGAAAACTAAACTAGGGGTACTCTTGCTTGCCTATGATAATAACAAAAAAAATGAGAAAACTACCTTTAGGAGAAAATACAAACGCTTAAAAGGAAAGGGGAAATGAAGGAAAGAATAAGAGGTTATAATAAAAAGTTTATCGTCACAGTAGTCGCTCTTGTTGCAGTTCTTTTAGCAATTGTGGGTGCACTTGTGGGGGTTTATGCTGCAACAGTGCAAACAATGAAATCCAAGTTTACCATAAGTTATGCTGTAGGAGAGAATGTTGCGGCCGCGGTAAGAACGGAATATTATGCGCCAGGCTATGACTCTAATGGCGATGGGACTGAAGATGGAGTGGGTGTTGCGCATAACGACGAGAATGGCAACAAGGTTACAAACACTCAGGGGTTTGTTGTGTTTACTCCAGATGAAGATGAAAAGACGAAAACAATTGATATTGGCTCCTTTAATCTGACCAACACTTCAAAGCAGGTCAATTTCTATTACACCATTGAAAATCTGAACGAGGCTGGATATATCGAATACAACCTCACTCAATCGCTGACAACTGCGGAAAACGTAAAAATTACTACATACTATTACACTGGTGATGTTAATACGGGAGACTCTGCTTCCTCTCTACATGATGAGGGATGGACAACCGCTCACATCAACAATGTTGCAGCGGGCAGAGCGACAGCAGTTAAAGTTGTGATTGACATCGTTGACCTTTACAAAACAGCAGAGTGCGAAGGAGATTTCAACCTTTCACTTAAATATTCAGATAGAGCGCTGACTAAAGGCCAACTTTCTTTAGATGAATGGATTGCCTCTAGAGAAGCTTTAACTCCAATCACAGAATTGTATTTTGACAAATATACATCAGAGAATGCTGATACATATACAGGTGTTGACCTTGCTTCAGCAAGTTTTGAGAAAGAAGTTGGTGAAGAAGGCGGCGCTTCTGTAAAATTATATGTTGTAGGGACAAAAGCATATGTTCTTTCACATGAAGAAATTGCTTTTCCTGTAAATTCAACAACATTGTTTAATGGATACGCAGAGAATGAGCAATTCTCAATACCAAATATTACAAAGATCGAGTTTTCCAATATTGACACATCTCCAGCAACCACAATGCAAGGCATGTTCTCCTATTGTACAAAGTTAACAAGCCTTGATGTTTCAATGTTTGACACCACAAACGTTACAAGCATGAATGGAATGTTTGGTACTTGTACGGTGCTAGAAGAATTAGTACTAGGAGATCTTAATACGCCAAGCCTTACAGATATGAGTCATATGTTTAGAGAAAGCCCAGTGCTTAAAAGTGTAGATTTGACTAATTTCGAGACATCAAACGTGACTAATATGGGAACAATCTTCTACAACTGTACAGGGCTTGAATCGGTAAATATGTCAGGGCTTGATTTAAGACGCGCAACTAGTTTAATACAGCTATTTAGAGGTTGTAGTGCATTGCAAACTGTGAATATGAATGGCATTAGAACGGAAAATGCTCTGGATATGTCGGAAATGTTTTATGGTTGCAGTTCTCTTTCCTCTCTTGACGTGTCTTCTCTTGACACACAAAGCTGTCAAAGCATGATCAATATGTTTGCTGATTGTTCATCTCTTTCAACTTTGAACTTGAGAAATTTTGATACGAGCAATGTGACAAACATGTATCGTATGTTTGATAACTGTACTAATATTACATCACTAGACTTGAGCAATTTCGACACATCAAATGTTGAAAATATGTATTGTATGTTTAGGGGATGTAGTAAACTTGCGGCAATTACGTGGCCAAGAGAAGTCAACTGCTTAAGCCTTATGGACGCAAGCGGGATGTTCATGGGTTGCGCGGCATTAACAAGTTTAGATTTATCATGTTTTACAAACACACAAAATATTTCTGTGATGATGGCAATGTTTAGAGAGATGACTTCCCTTAAAACTCTCGATCTTTCAAGTTTCAACACTCAAAGCGTACAAAATACTCAGACAATGTTTGCATTGGATGCCGCTCTTGAAACTGTTTATATCAGCGAAAATTGGGATGTAAGCTCAGTTACGGCTGCAAATTCATCTCAAATGTTCTACGGGTGCTCATTACTTCCAAACTTTACTTCAACATATATTGACAAAACCCGCGCGTATGCAGGTGGAGACGGACTCGGCTATCTCTTATATAAAATTCTTCCAGTGGGCACACTTGATAAAGCGCTCTGGACAGCAAACGCATCAGACCTTACCGAAGTATACTTCGACTCCTTTACAATAAAAACAGCTGAAACATATGTTGTTGATGGCGTAAACAAGATTGCAACTCCTGATTCGGTTGTTGACCTTAGTACCGAGCAAAACAAGTCAATCAGACTTTACAAGGTTGGCACGGTTGGCTACATTCTCTCCCACAATCCAATCTACTTCCCAGCAGATTGCTCAGAAATGTTCTATCAATTGACAACTCTCGAAAATCTTAAGTTTAACAATATTAATACGCAAAAAGTAGAGACAATGCTGAAAATGTTTACATATTGCAGCGGGCTCACAGCTCTTGATGTATCAATGTTTGACACAAGCAATGTCAGAAACATGGGATCAATGTTTACGTATTGTGAAAAACTTGAGTCTCTTGATGTTTCAAATTTCAATACTTCAAAACTTACGAACATGCAAGGAATGTTTGGAGCAATGCTTGCCATTGAAAGCATTGATATTTCACAATGGAACACATCAAGGGTGACAAATATGACGGCCGCGTTTGGGTGGAGCAGTGCACTTAAAAGTGTTTCTCTTGCGGGACTTGATTTTTCAAGTGTAACAACTATATCAAATATGTTTGCAAACTGTACTGCTCTTGAGTCTGTTGATCTTAGTGGACTTGATTTATCCAAAGTTACCGATATGAGTTATTTGCTTCAAGGATGCATTAATCTGACAAACTTAAATCTTGATGGAATTATTACAACATATACAAATGAAGAAGGTGAAACTGTAGCAAGCCTAACCAATATGGAGGGAATGTTTGCGCAATGTTCTGCCCTGACCACGATTGATGTTTCTATGTTTGATACGACAAATGTTACAAACATGAGAGGAATTTTTGATAAATGCAAGGTCACTACACTCGACATCTCAACGTGGAAGTTCACTGAAAATTTAACAAACATGGAAGCAATGTTTCAAGACTGTGTCAATCTTACCTCAATTATATGGCCTACCTCGATGACAACAATTAGCGTGAATAATATGAGTCTTATGTTAAACCGCTGCACATCGCTTACAAGTTTGGATTTGTCTAGATTTAATACATCAAGTGTTACAACTATGTACGCAATGTTTAACGGTTGCTCATCACTCACAACGGTTGATCTCTCATCATTTAACACAGCAAAAGTTACCAACATGGCATACATGTTCTCAACGTGCTCAGCGCTTACCGAACTGGATTTGTCAAGTTTCAATACTGCAAATGTTACAAATATGAAGAATATGTTTAGTGGCTGCGATATGCTTACCAAAGTTTATGTAGGCGACAACTGGAGTACTGCAAAAGTGACAACAACAGCAAACGGCGCAGGTATGTTCACCGGCTGTACAAGCCTTTCTGGCGCGGTTGAGTTTGATTCGACAAAAACTGATCATACAATGGCGACGACTGCGGGATATCTTACTCATATAAATGATAAGGTTGTAACGACGGCGGGAACGCTGAGTAGTGAATTGTGGGCAGAAGATAAGTATGATTTGACTGAAATATATTTTGACGCATACACATCAGAAACAGCTTATGAATATGCAATTGGTGCGGCTTCTGCCGCTGCCGTTGTTGCCGAAGCAGAAACAGGTGCAAACCTGATTGCAGGCGTAAGCGGAATCGACATTTCTGAAGAACAAAACGGCTCAATCATGCTTTATATAGTTGACACAGTTGGTTATGTCCTGCCGTTTCATCCTATTGCCTTCCCAGAGGATTCGACTGCGTTGTTTGGTGATATATCGGCAACAAATATTGTTTTTCAAAATATCAACACATCAAACGTGACAGCTATGGGGGAAATGTTTGCTGGCTGTACTGGAATCACAAGTTTAGACCTATCGTCTTTTGACACATCTAATGTGACAACCATAGGTGCTATGTTTATGTACTGCGAAGGACTACTTGAAGTAGATTTGTCAAGTTTTAACACAAGGTTTGTAACAAGTATAGATTGGATGTTTGCAGGTTGCATGTCACTTACAACAATTTATGTTGGTGACGACTGG
Organism: Clostridia bacterium; assembly: GCA_017625505.1. Lineage (GTDB taxonomy): Bacteria > Bacillota > Clostridia > Christensenellales > UBA1242 > Caccovivens. The sequence goes on from JAGAKV010000032.1 coordinate 21,669, forward strand.
GTTATAAGAGGAGACTGTTCTGGCGGCGAAATGTTTGCTGGCTGTACAAGTCTCGTCGGCGCTGTTGCTTATGATGAAAGCTGCATTGATGCAGGAATGGCAAATACGACGACAGGCTATTTGACATATAAAGCCACATCTGGTGGTGAAGAGGCTGAGGGCGGCACTTTAACTTCTAATTTGTTGCAAGAAAATAAGGAGATGATTACTGAATTATACTTCGATGCATATACTTCAGATACGGAAGAAGAATATGTGGTTGACGGTACTAATGTAATTGCAGGGATTGCTGGAAATGACATTAGTCAAGAACAGAATGCATCAATCAAGCTGTATATTGTTGGGACAATAGCTTATGTTCTCTCACACGATACTATTTACTTTCCACCCTACTCGGCGGATTTGTTTGTTGGCATGAAAGCAACTAGCATTGTTTTTAAAAACGTCAATACGTCAAAAGCAGTAACCATGGCATACATGTTCAACAACTGCAGTAGTCTTGCGAGATTAGATTTAACGTCATTTGATACAAGCAATGTAACAAATATGCAATATATGTTTCAGACTTGCAACAATTTAACAAGTTTAGATTTGTCGAGTTTCAATACAAGCAATGTGACAAATATGCACGATATGTTCCACGGCTGCAGTAGTCTTACTAGTTTAGATTTATCTTCATTCAATACAAGCAATGTGACAAATATGCACGATATGTTCCACGGCTGCAGTAGTCTTACTAGTTTAGATTTATCTTCATTCAATACAAGCAATGTGCAGCATATGAGAT
>JAGAKV010000005.1 GCA_017625505.1 Clostridia bacterium
AACAATTGACTTAAAATGAAAAAATAGTCTATAATCATTACGGAGATGTAGTGTAATGCAAAGGAAAATGGGTATTGATTATGGAGATAAAAGAGTCGGTATTGCAATGACGGACGCTCTTTGTATCATATCCAGCCCTTTTGAAGTCTATCAAAATAGGGGAAGAGAAGATGCAATTGATCATATTGTAGGGCTGATTAAGCAATATAATGTTGGGGAAGTTGCAATGGGACTTCCAATCAATATGGACGGAAGTGAGGGAGAAAGAGCTATTTTACACAGGGAGATTGGACAGCAAATTGCCGAAAAATCAGGAGTAAATGTTTTTTTTGTTGATGAGCGCTTAACCTCGGCAGAAGCGGAAGAAATTCTTATTTCAAGCGGGGTCCGAAGGGAAAAGCGAAAGGAACTTATCGATAAAATCTCGGCTCAAATTATTTTGCAAACACACATTGAAAGTCATAAAAGGGGATAATTATGGAAAAAGAAGTTAAGCAAGACTTAAAACCAATTGATATTCTTGATGTATTACTTGATCAAGACAATAAAGAGCCAATCGTACTTATGGACGAAAAAGGCAAACAACTTACTTTCGAGCAAGTTGCAGTAATTCCTTACGAAGTTAGAAAGGAAAAAAGATTATATGCAGTTTTGAAGCCACTTGATAAGATTGAAGGAATTGGCGAAGATGAAGCTATCGTGTTTTATGTAGACACAGATGAAGATGGTAATTCAATCATCAAAGTTGAAGAGGATGAAGAAGTTGCAATCGCTGTTTTTGACAAATACTACGATCTTCTTGAAGAAGCTCAAAAAGAAGAAAAAGCAGCAAAGAAGACAGCCGCTCCAAAATCAACAGGAAAAACTGCTGGTACTAAAAAGAAAACAACAAAATAAATTTAAAAGCCCACATTAAAAGTGGGTTTTTTGTTGAAAAATGTATAATAAGGGCAAAAAAGAGCACCATATTATTACAAGGCGGTAAGCCTTGAATATAGGGAGGTAAAACTATGCTTGGTAGAAATTCCAAAATCGGAAGAAACGCTGGAAAGTCCAAGACTATGAATTCAACGAAAAGATCAAACGTTGAAGCGTCAAATGAAGCTAAGAAGTGCTCTTCAAAGACTAATGCTAAGACAAATGCGAAAACAAGCGCAAAGTCAAACAGCAAGACAAGCTCTAGCGTAAAAAACTGTAAATAGTTTTAACCAAAAAATCACAGGCATAACCTGTGATTTTTTATTTGTTTTCTTCCTGTTTTGGAGTAACAATTTCAAACATTTCTTCAGAAAATTTGGATAGTATGATGGTAAATACGCCATTTTTTTCTGTCTCACCATCTTCAAATTTAAATTCAAAATTTAATTTAGGTGGGAATACTTCTTTTGAAATCCAATCTTGCGCGGTCTCTGTTAAAACAAATGTTTGGATGTTTTCTTCTTCACCGATATTAAAACTTAATTCGATTTTAAACTTAAAATAAAAGTTTTGGCCAGGGCCGCCAAAGTATAAAATGTTTGTGTTGATGTCTTGTCCAATTTTGTCTTCAAATGGAATGTAGTTGTTGCTTCCAGAACTTAAAATTGCATATGAAAGTTTGTATGAAAAACTTTCAGTGTCTTGTGCTTGAGGATCAGATGTTGGTGTGTCAAAAATGTCAAAATGTGTTTGCGAGATATATGCGTACATCATTGAGTCGAGATCTTCTTTGAAGACCGCCGTGTAGTGACCTTCAGCAGCTGCGCTTGAAGTAAGCTCCAATTTATTATCCCTTGCTTCAGTGGTATGATTTGCAATTTTTACAAGATATTCGTTGTCTTTTACCCAGCCAAGCAGAGGATTAGTTTCAGGATTGTTTTCTCTGGCAAACAGGGTAACCTTTGTGTCTTCGAGAGATGAGTCTGCCTTGTCCTTTGATACAGAGCCTAGCGCGGTATCGCTTGAGTTGACTGTGATGGTGTAGTAATTGGTGCTTCCACATGCTGCTAGAAGTATTGGGCATAGACCAAATATTATTATCAATAAACTTTTTAAAGCTTTTTTCATTCTTATTCTTCCTTTTACTTTAGTTGACAATTATGATGATTGTCAACAATATAATTAGATTTTAAGAAATACAATCATGGGCGTGGAAGCAATAACACTTAGTTGTCTTAAAGATCATTACCTCTTATGGATATATTATCTATCATTTTACTATAATTTGTCAAATTATTTGATTTAAATTTTGATTAATTAGTGTATTTTTTTTTAGTCTGCATAGAATATTCTTTGAAAGGAGTATTTATGTGGGAGTTTTCACTCAACTTTAAATCAGAAAATTTTGAAATAGCAAAACATGTTCATAACTGCCTAATTCTTCCAACAAAAAGTATGGGAGGTTTTGTTACTTCAAGTGAAAATAACGGGATTATAAGTGTTTTAATGGCGGTTGAGGGCGACTTTGAAGAGCGTATGAAGGGAGTTTTAAGCGGCATTGTAACAGAGATAATTTGTACAAAATATAAGTCAGATTTTTTGAACAGGTATCTTGCATTGCCACTTCAGGATCAAGTTGGACTGCATGCTTTTAAGAAGGCGCTTTTAAATTTTGATAGAGAAACAGACAAGTATATTGTCAAAAGGGCTCTTTGCTTTACGGATTCTCTTTATATAGATTCTTTTTATGCTTTTAGGTTGAAGCCATTGCAGGAAAAATGGGAAGAACTTGTTGTGTTGTCGAATGAAAATAGAGATTATTTGGTGTCAAAGGAAAGTTTTATCGATTTGTTAAAATTTTTGGTGGACAATCTGGACATATGTGAAAATGAGATTAGCGTTGTTAAGGAAGATGATGGATACAGAATTTTGAGTTGTGAAAACTCTTTCTACTTGAATAGACTTATTAGCGAAGAGAGGGTGGTATCATCAGTTATTGACCTTTCCCCACAAAAAATAAACCTATATTTTAAGGAAACAAGCAGCGCAATTAATTTAATGCAAAGGATTTTTGAAGAGAGAATAATTATAAATCAAGAACATTCTAACATAAAAAAATTTAAAATTAATTAAAACGCTTGACAAGTTGGGTAAAACATGATATTATCAAGCCATAACTTGGAGCGATAGACAAGTAGGGGCATTTGATGTGCACAGAGAAGGGTTGGTTGGTGAAAAACCCAGACTAGAATGTTTGCTGAAACCACTATTGCGAAGAAGAGTGCAAATAAGAGGCTTGCTTTTTTGCAGGCAATTAAGGTGGAACCGCGGTTTAATAGATCGTCCTTAAGTTTAAGGACGATTTTTTTATGTGTTAAAAGGAGAAAAATTATGGAAATTAAAGAAAAAATTGACAACGAACTTGAAAAAGCAAGACACTCAATGGCTCATGTGCTTGCAAAGGCAATAGTAAGCTTATATCCTCAGACAAAGCTGACAATTGGCCCTGCAATTGAAGACGGATTTTATTATGATATAGATCTTGATCACTCAATTACACCAGAAGAATACGCTGACATTGAAAAGAAGATGAAGGAAATTCTCAACAAGGGAGAAGCGTTTACAAGGAAGGTTGTTTCCAAAGAAGAAGCGCTTAAGCTTTTTGCTGGAAACGAATTTAAAACTGAAATAATCAACGAGCTTCCAGAGGGTGAAGAAGTTTCTATATACTACACTGGGGATGACTTCTTTGACCTTTGTAGAGGCCCTCATGTTGAGTCTTGTACAAAACTTCAAAATATGGGATATAAAATCCACAGCGTAAACGGAGCGTACTGGAGAGGCAGCGAGAAAAACAAGATGTTGCAACGAGTTTACTGCTATGCTTTCAAGACAAAGAAAGATCTTTCAGACTATGTTGCTATGATTGAAGAGGCAAGAAAAAGAGACCATAATAAACTTGGGCGCGAGCTTGAAATTTTTACAACTGTTGATTATATCGGGCAAGGTCTGCCAATTCTTCTTCCAAGAGGAACAAAGATTATTCAAATTCTTCAAAGATTTGTTGAAGATGAAGAGGCAAAAAGAGGGTGGCAGTTGACAAAAACTCCTCTTATGGCAAAGAGTGATCTATACAAGATTTCAGGGCACTGGGATCACTATAAAGACGGAATGTTTGTGCTTGGTGATGAAAGCAAGGATAAAGAAGTGTTTGCGCTTCGTCCTATGACTTGCCCATTCCAATATCAAGCATATCTCAACAAAGCGCGCTCGTACAAAGATCTTCCTCTTCGCTATGATGAGACATCAACGCTTTTTAGAAATGAGGCAAGCGGCGAAATGCACGGGCTTATCAGAGTAAGGCAATTTACAATCAGTGAAGGACACCTCATGTGTACACCAGAGCAACTTGCTGATGAATTTAAAAATTGTCTTGAACTTGCAACATATATGCTTAAGACTCTTGGGCTATATGAGGATGCTTCGTTCCGTTTCTCTCAATGGGATGAAAATGACAAAGAGAAGTATATAGGAACAAAGGAACAATGGGATGAAGCTCAAGGAGCAATGGAAAAGATTTTAAATGACCTTAATGTTCCATATTATATTGGAATTGGAGAGGCAGCGTTCTATGGACCAAAGCTTGACATTCAAATTAAGAATGTATTTGGAAAAGAGGATACACTGATTACAATTCAAATAGACCAAATGCTTGCTGAGAAGTTTGGCATGGAATACACTGATAAGGACGGAAGCAAGAAAAACCCATATATTATTCATAGAACAAGCATAGGATGCTATGAAAGAACGCTTGCGTATCTCATTGAAAAATATGCAGGAGCTTTCCCATTATGGCTTGCCCCAGAACAAATCAGAGTACTTTCGCTTACTGAACGAACAAATGACTACGCTCATTCAATTAAAGAACAACTTAGCGATCTTGGGTTTAGAGCGGAAGAAGATCTTCGTAATGAAAAGATTGGATATAAGATTAGAGAGGCAATGAGTATGAAACTTCCATATCTGATCATTGTGGGAGATGAGGAAGAGAAAACAAATACAATCTCAATCCGTGGACGGGGATTTGAAAATAAGAGCGGACTTAATTTGTCAGATTTTATCGAACGTCTTGAAAATGAAGTAAAAACAAAGAAAATTTAATAGTTTTTATTTTGAAATTAAATATAAGTGTGATAGAATAGCACTCAAGGAGGAAAAATGGAACCAATGAACATTGTGCTTATTGTTCTTATTGGATTGCTTGTAATTGTTTATCCAATTATGGCATACTTTAAAAACAAGAAAGACAAACAAAAATATCAGGAAATGACAAACTCATTTAAGCGAGGAGATAAAGTTCTTACAGCAAGTGGAGTATATGGCACAATCATTGATCTTCACCAAGAGGGAGACAAGAAGATTGTAACCATTGAAACGGGAATGGGAAAAAATAAGGGATACCTTTCTTTAGACGCACTGGCAATTTACTCAGTTCTTCCAGATGAGAAGGTTGAAGCAACGCCAATTGCAGATGCTCCAGCAGAAACAGAGCAAGTGCCTGAAGAAACGACACAGCAGCAAACTGAAGTGGTAGGAACTGCTGAAACCGAAGAAAAATAGCCAAATTAAAGGAGAGAAGTCAATCTCTTCTTTTTTATTATTATGTTCTTTTTTTATGGATAGGCTCATATCTTTTAATAGGTATAATTTTATTAAAAGGAGTCAAAGATGAAAATGAAAGAAAGTGTTAAATCAGGTGGCGGAAATAGATCTTCAATTGTAAGCAGCATTGCAAAAGGTAGCATTGTTGCTTTATGCAGTTCTCTGTTGCTTGTACTCGTGTTTGCCTTTCTTTTGAAATTTACAAATATCCCAGACAGCGCGATAACGCCAGTAAATCAAGTTATAAAAGGTGTAAGCGTGTTTCTTGGAGTGTTTGTTGGAATGAAGAAAATTAAAGAACTTGGGCTGATCAGTGGACTTTTGATAGGGGTTGTGTACACCATTGCAGCATTTTTTGTTTTTTCAATCTTGGCGGGCGGCTTTGTTTTTGATCTGACATTTATTACCGATATTGTTTTTGGTGCCATAATTGGTGGTGTTTGCGGCATAATTTGTGTCAACTTGAAAAAAAGTAGCAATTAAAACAAAATTTTGATTGACAAAAGGCCCTTGATTCTTTATAATAGAGAAGTACGATTACAATTTGATTGAAATATTGTCAAATTTAAACAATTATAATAGACTTAAAGGGAACTTTCAATGCTAAAAAAACACTCAAAAATTAAATTTTTTATAATTACAATCATTGCAATGCTTGGCGTACTGCTTTGCGTATGCCCATTTTCTATCCCATATTCCATGGATACTTTCAACGGCTTTGTGCCTGCAATCAACAAGGGCATAGAGCTTGGCGGCGGAGTAGAAGCTGTTTACAGCTGTCAACTGAAAAACGGAGAAACTGCCACTTTAGAAGCGTCTACGAAGGCTGCTGCAGACAAAATTTATGGACTCTACTCGCAGCTAAGCTATAGCGAGCTTTATGTAAACATCCTTGGCGAAGACAAAATTCAACTTGTTATGTCTCATGAAGCAAGAGTTGCAGATGAAATTTATGACTATCTTCAAGATGCGAAAGAATTTTCAATGACATTAACTGAAGCTTCAGATTCTGTTAGCCCAGAGAAGTTTGTTGTGGCAAAAGACGTAAAAAGCGTTAGAGCAGACTATGACTACGAAGCTTCTTCTTATGGAATTAGAGTTAATTTCACTGAAGAGGGCATTAAAAACATAGAAAGAATGAAGAAAACAGCTGAAAAGGAAGAAAAAGAGACTGTTTACATCTATGTTGGTCAGCCAAGCTCAGCAAACCTCATTGCATCATTGGAAGTAGGCGAAATTAGTGACGGCATGCTTATAACTTCAAGCAGCTATTCAAACGATGTGACAACCTTGGAAGCTTGCCACAATATTATTGCAGGCAGCCTTAATGTAAGCCTAGAAAAAGAAGGAGTACATGCAATTTCTCCAACCCTTGGAGTAAATGCAAACATTTATATTGCAATTGCGTTGGGTGTGATTATTGTTGCATCAATTGTTCTTGTATGCTTTAGATACGGGCATTTGGGCCTTCTTGGCAGCTTAGCAATGGTATTTTACCTTGTACTGTTTGCATTCTTATTGCAGGCAATCCCATTTGTAACTCTCAATTTGACAGGCGTTGTTGCATGCGTAGTTGCATATCTGATTGCGCTTGTTTCAAGCTGTTATATTTTTGAGAAAATCAGAGAAGAGTATGCTGTAGGAAAGAAAATCCATATTTCTTGTAAGAGTGCATTCAAAAAAGCACTTTGGCCTATCATTGATAGCCATGTTGCCGGCATTCTTGCTGCAATTTGCATCTGGATATTTGCACCAGCAGGGGTTACAATATTTGGAGTTGTCATGTTTGTAGGACTTATGCTTTCGCTTGTCATTAATTTAGGTGTATTAAGATGGTTTGTATACCTTTATCTTCCTATCAACTCAAGCAAAGCGAAACCTCTTCACTTATATCGCGAAAAGGGAGTGAAAGAGATTAAAGACGAAGTGGAAATTATTCCTGAAGACCAAGTAAACTCTCAGATTATGGAGGGTGAAAATGAATAAGAAACTTTCATTAGAGAATAAAATTAAAAACTCAAATTTCCAAATTACTAAAAACTTTTTATATTATGCAATCGCACCAGTAGTAGTACTCCTTGTTGGAATCATCCTTCTTTGCACAGTTGGATTTAATGCAAGTACTGAATTTACTGGCGGAAGTACATTTTCTGTTTATGTAAACAATGGAGGAGAGTATAGCCAGTCAACAACATATGATATTGACAAAGATTATAATCTTCTCTGCGGAAAAATCGCGGATGTTTTAAATGAAGAAAACTGCGTGGTTGAATCATTCCATAAAACACAAATTGATATTGAAGGCGTTGTAGCCGGCGGCGATGCAATTAAGGTTGTTTTCAAAAACTCAAGCGAAAATGTTGAAGGACAAAATCAAGCTATTAAAGACAGAGTTCTTTCTGCAATTTATGGAGATTCTTCAAACGAAGATGCAATGACAGATGTTTCATCATTTAAGGGAACAATCTCTCTTGGATGGACAATTGCCCTTGTTGGGGCTGTAATATTTGCTATTGCGCTTGCTTCAATCTATCTTGCATTTAGAGGTCGTTCACCAATGTGGCTTATCGCTGTAGTGCAAGGCGTGATTGATATTATGGTTACAGCGGGCCTCATTCTGATATGCAGAATCCCAGTTGGAACAGGAGTTGCTGCAGTGATTGCTTCTTGCGGATTTGTATCACTTGTAAACTGTTTCTGCTTCCTTAGTAGGGCAAAACATAACATTGCAAACGGGCTTTATGATAAAATTACAAAGTCAAGAATGGCGGACACTACAACAAAGGAACTTGCATTTAAAAAGGGAATTATAGCAGCTGTTTGCGCTATAATAGTCATCCTCTTGACAATTGTTCCAGTAAGCGGAATTAGATATGCGGCTCTTTCAGCACTGGTTATGTTGATTACAACATTCTATACTACACATTTTATTACTCCAGCGCTTTGGACTGCGACATATAAAACAACAAAGAAGATAAAATAATCCTTTTTAGGATTATTTTTTTATAAGCAAAATTGTTTGGAAAATTAAATAAAATCGAGTATAATAAATGTAATGAAAAAGGTAAAAACAACAATTTATGTAGTATTGTATTCGTTTCTCGTGTGCATCGCGATGTCGATGGGCGTTTTTGCTGTCTCAATGCCGCAAATAGAAACGTATACAAACATTTTTTATCATACAAAAAACCCAATGATTGGCAAAACAAACTTTCAAAATGCATACTTGGCGCTTAACGAAGAGGCAACGTCAATCGGCAATCCTGTCATATCTGAAATTTATTTTGACAGCTATGAGGACGCTGATCGAGACACATACAATTTTACTGAAGGCAATGGAGTGCTTGTAAGTACAAACGTGCTTTCAACAATCGACGTAAGCCAAGCGCAAGATGAAAGCATTTTTGCCCACTATTACACTTATTACAATCGCGAGACATCATCGCACATCGGTGCAATGTTTATCTTGTCAACCGAGACAATCACCATGCCGGAGAATTCGGGGAGTTTTTTTAAAGATTTTAGCGAAGTTAAGATAATTAAATTCAATAATATCGACACATCAGTGGTGAAAAATCCAACATACATGTTTCAAAATTGTACTTCACTGACTGAGGTTGATGTTTCAAAATTTGATGCAACAAATTTTACATATATAAGTGGAATGTTTTCGGGCTGCAAAGCGCTTAAAAGTGTTGACTTGTCAAGTTTTAGGCCATCCAACTTAACATCGATTACAGAACTTTTTAATGCTTGCAGCAGTCTAGAGAGTGTAAAATTGCAGGGAATTGATACTTCGCATGCTTATCGCTTTGATTTGATGTTTAAAAATTGCAGCGCTCTTACCTCGATTGATCTGTCTAGTTTAAATACTTCGGGCGCCACAAACATGAAAGAAATGTTTTCAGGCTGCAGCAACCTAACATCGCTTGATTTGTCAAATTTTAACACGACAAAAGTGACAAATATGAGTCGAATGTTTTCTAAGTGTTCAAGTTTAACAGCATTAGATTTTTCTTCATTTAACGTGGAAATGGTTACGACATTTGGCGAGATGTTTTATAACTGTAATAAACTCACAAGTCTTGACTTATCTTCTTTTAAAACTTCAAGCGCGACAAATATGTATGGAATGTTTCAATATTGTGGTAGTTTAAGCCAGCTTGATATCTCAAATTTTGATACATCAAATGTTACTACTATGGCATGTATGTTTCATGCAACGAAGATTATCAATTTAGATTTATCACATTTTAATACTGAAAATGTACAAAATATGAACTCTATGTTTATAATTTGTAATGCTACAGAGTCAATAGATCTTTCATCATTCGACACGACGAATGTAACAAATATGGGCGCCATGTTTTCGGGGTGCATTAAGTTATCAGCAATTCATGTAGGTCAAAAATGGAAAACTGGTGCAGCTGCTAGTAGTACAAATATGTTTGCAAATTGTCCTAAACTTCCAAACTGGGAAGCGAACGGTAAAGTGACAGACAAAACATTTGCTTACGCTGGGCTTGATGAGGTGACAGGGCAGTATGGATATCTGATGCTTAAGTCTTAAATTAATTTCAAAGATAAAAATTAGAGCCAATTTTGGCTCTTTTTTTTATGATTTAAGTAAAAATACTTGACAAATTTTTGCGGATATGCTAAACTTGCCTCGTCATTGGACAAATATGCACCTATAGTATATTCAGTTGCAGTTGCCTAAAACTAATCATAAGTACAAAACGATATTATATTATGGTTAAAAAGAAAAATCTGGGGTCGCAGTCTGGAGCGTGAAAACTATGGGGAAGGACAAAAACAAAAGGAGGAAAATTTAATGTCAGTTATTTCAATGAAACAACTTCTTGAAGCAGGCGTTCACTTCGGTCACCAAACTAGAAAGTGGAACCCTAAAATGAAGAAATACATCTTTACTGCACGTAATGATATTCACATCATCAATCTCGAACAAACTTCAGAACAAGTTGACAAAGCTTACACATTTGTAAGAGATGTTGTTGCTTCAGGAAAGAAAGTTCTTTTCGTGGGAACTAAAAAGCAAGCGCAAGACGCTGTAAAGGAAGAAGCTGAGAGATGTGGAATGTATTTCATCAACACTCGTTGGCTTGGAGGTTGCCTTACAAACTTCAAAACTATTAAGTCAAGAATCGAAAGACTCAACAAATTAAACCAAATGGAAAAGGTTGGGGAATTTGATCTTTTACCTAAGAAAGAGGTTACTCTTCTTAAAGCTGAAAGAGATAAACTCGAGAAAAACCTTGGCGGAATTAAAGAAATGAGAGAACTTCCAGGTGCTGTTGTAGTTGTTGACCCTAACTGCGAACACATTTGCGTAAATGAATGTAAAGTTCTTGGAATTCCAATGGTTGGTCTTGTTGATACAAACGGCAATCCAGACGGAATTGATTATGTTATTCCTGCAAATGATGATGCAATCAGATCTGTAAAACTTATCATCGCTGCTCTTGCTGATGCTGCAATCGAAGCAACTGAAGGCGTTTCAATGCAAAAGGCAGAAAGCGAAGAAGAAGACATCGATCTTGAAAAAGCACTTGCTGAAACAAAACCAAACCTTGAAATCGCTGAAGCAGGCGAAGAAAAGGCTAAAAAGCCAAGAAAGAAACCTGCTGCAAAGAAAAAGGTTGAAGACAAGAAAGAAGAAGTAAAAACTGAAACAAAATCAGAAACAGAAGGAGAATAAATATGAATTTTACCGCTAAAGATGTTGCTGAACTTAGAGCAAAAACAAATGCTGGAATGATGGACTGCAAAAAAGCCCTTTCAGAATGCAATGGCGATTTTGAAAAGGCTATGGTATGGCTTAGAGAAAAAGGTATCGCTGCTGCAGCTAAGAAACAATCTAGAATCGCATCAGAAGGTATCGTTACATCTTATATTCACATGGGTGGAAAAATCGGTGTTCTCGTAGAAATCAACTGTGAAACTGACTTCGTTGCTAAAACTGAAGAATTCTTAGAAATCGGACATGATGTTGCGCTTCAAATTGCAGCAGCTGCTCCAAAATATGTAAGAATTGAAGAAGTTCCTGCAGAAGAACTTGAAAAAGAGAAGGAAATTCTCAGAAACCAAGCTCTCAACGAAGGAAAGCCAGCTCAAATCGTTGACAAAATGGTTGAAGGAAGAGTTAAGAAGTTCTACCAAGACGTATGTCTTCTTGAACAAACTTTTGTTAAAAACCCAGATATGACAATTCAAGCATATATCAACGAAAAGACACTCAAAATCGGAGAAAAAATCTCAATCAGAAGATTTGCTAGATTCGAAATGGGTGAAGGACTCGAAAAGAGAAACGAAAACCTTGCTGAAGAAGTTGAAAAACAAATGAAGGGAAATAAATAAGTAAAAAATTGAGTTATCTTCGGATAACTCTTTTTTGTTGATCTTTTTGCTACTTTTCTTATTTTTAGGCGCAAATCGTTTGCAAAAAAAAATGATTTATAGTAGAATAATCGCAAGGAGAATAATTATGAACGAAATGATTGAAGAAGTTAAAAATTCATGCAAAGAGGATTGTGCGAAAGCAGTTGAACATCAAGTGCAAGAATATCTTGTTGTTAGGGCAGGCAGGGCGAATCCTCATATTTTAGATAAGGTGACAATAGATTATTATGGAGTGCCAACGCCAATTAAAAACATGGCAAGCATCAGTGTGCCTGAAGCACGTATTCTTGCAATTAGTGTTTGGGATCAAAGTCAACATAAAAACGTTGTTAAAGCCATCACAGAGGCAAATCTTGGCGTAAATCCAAACGAAGATGGCAAGACAATTAGATTGATTTTCCCGCCGCTTACTGAGGAGCGTCGAAGAGAAATCGTGAAGCAAATCAAGAAAATTGCTGAAGATACAAAAGTTGCGGTTCGAAACGCAAGACGTGATGCAATGGACATGATTAAAGATCTTCAAAAAGACGGAGAAATATCTGAAGACGAACAAGCGCGCTGTGAAGATGAAATTCAAAAAATGATCAACAGCTACACGGCTGAAATTGATGCAAAATTTGAGGCAAAAGAAAAAGAGATTATGGAAGTGTAATCTTTGAGAAATTAAAAGGATTGTATATGAAAATTCTAGAATCTCGAATGCCACAACATATAGCAATAATAATGGACGGTAATGGCCGGTGGGCAATACGTCGAGGCTTATCCAGAAATCTTGGACATAAGGCTGGCGTGGATGCAATCAAAAGGGCTATTGATTCATGTATAAAATTTGGGATTAAATATTGTACATTTTTTGCTTTTTCGACAGAGAACTGGAAAAGAAGCAAGGAGGAAATTGATGGGATTTTCTCTCTTGTTCGGGACTATTTGCGATCGAATGCAAATTACTTTGTCGAAAAGCAGATAAAAGTTGAGTCAATAGGCGTTTTAGAGCCATTTCCACAGGATTTAATCCAGTCTTTGGAGGAACTTAAACAAAAGACTAAACAATTTAATAGATTGACAGTTGTTTTTGCTTTGAATTATGGAGGGCGAGATGATTTGGTAAGAGCATGTAATAAGCTGATTTCTCAAGGGAAAGAACATGTTACAGCGGAGGATATTGCCGCGAGCCTTGATACAAAATCGTTTCCTGATCCAGACTTTGTGATTCGCACAAGTGGAGAGCAGCGTTTGTCAAATTTCATGCTTTATCAAATGGCATATAGTGAGTTGTACTTTCCGAAGATTTACTGGCCTGCATTCAATGAAAAACATTTCAAAAAAGCTATAAAGAAATTTCAGAAGAGAGAAAGAAGATACGGAGGAATAAAGTGAAGAAGAGGTTGTATTCAGCAGTTGTATTCATCGCGATTTTAGTTGGGGCTTTTGTGTTAAAGGCTACGGTAAGCAACTACTTTTTTGATGCCTTAATTTTGGCTATCGCTTGCGTGGGCGGCTGGGAAATTTCAAAAATAATGACAAAAATGGGCAAATTTAACAATAAAATTATTGCTACGATTGCCCCTTGTTTTATGATGCTTGCGTTGCTGCTATGTTTTGTTTTTGAAAGCAGTATAAGTCTTGTTTATACAATTTTGATTGAACTTGGAGTCGTGATTTTGCTTGCCGTTGCAACATTTATTGTTTCAGTTGTAACGCCTAAAAAGACTCGACAAGAAATTGAGACAAGAAAATTGAAACTAAGTTTTGGTAAGTTCTCATTTTTAAAAGCAGCAAATACGACAGCAACATTTCTTTATCCATCATTGCTTGTGTTGTTTTTGACTTATATTAATCACATCGAAGAGTTGAAATCTACTTTTCCTGCTTTAAGTGATTTGGGTGGAAAAATCTCTTTATTTGTACTTATTTTTGCCTTCTTAATTCCAATTATTTCAGACACATTTGCTTATCTTGTCGGTGGTCTTGTTGGGGGCAAAAAACTTGCACCAAAGATTAGTCCAAACAAAACAATATCGGGTGCTATTGGAGGACTTGCATTCTGCGTACTTATCTCGATTGTAATGTTTGTAATCTGCAACTCAATTCCAAGCATGTCTGAAGCGTTTGCTATTGCCGGTATTTCTCTTTGGAAAGTGGCAATAATATCATTTATAGGCTCTCTTTTGGGACAAGCGGGTGATTTGTTTGAAAGTTTCTTAAAGCGTCGCGCGGGCGTAAAGGATTCTGGCAAAATCATGCCCGGACATGGTGGTATGCTTGACAGATTTGATTCACACATCGTGGTTGCACCATTTATGTTTATTGCTTTTTGTATTATTTTTGTATTAATTTAATTTGTGAGGTAAAATGGCAACGGTTTTATATATCATTTTAGCAATTGTCGTGTTGTTGTTCATGGTTTTAATCCATGAGTTTGGACACTATGTTGTGGGAAGAATGTTAGGCTTTAAAATTACAGAGTTTTCTGTAGGTTTTGGTAAAGCTTTGTTTTCGAGAAAAAATAAACGAGGGGAAGTCGTTTCTCTCCGTATTTTTCCGCTAGGCGGGTTCTGCGCTTTTGAAGGCGAAAATGGAGAAGGAGAAGAAAGCAATCCGGATGCATTTACAAATCAAGCACCATGGAAACGAATACTTGTTTTTCTTGCCGGTGTAACATTTAACTTTGCAACCGCCGTTATATTCTCGATTATCCTTCTTTGTAGCGTTGGATATGATATTCCGCAAGCAAAGCAGTATGTTCAATTTGATACAACTCAAATTGCAAATTATGTGGACGGCTCGTATACCGATCTTTATCATTTAATCCCTGAGGAAGAAAGGTTGCAAGAAGGCGACGTTATTATTTCGGTAAACGGCCAAACAATTGATTTCGCATATGGTACAACATATCAAGAGCAGTTTAATGTTGCATCTGCTCAACTTCACGAATATCTTTACAATGAAGTAAAAGATCTGAAGGGTATGGATCTTATTAACGGCATGCAGGAAGCTTTTGAAAACTATCAAAACTTCCCAACAGCACGAGTAAAACGTGATGGAAAATATGTTGATGTTAAGTTTGCATTTTATTCATATAAAGTGTATGTAATTGAAAATGGCGGCCAAGTACCACTCATTGACGAGGAAACAAATCTTCAGGTGCAAGATGAGCATGGGAATTTGCAGTGGGAAACTGTTACTATTTACAGTTGGAATAGCTATATGCAAAATGGTCCATATGTTCATTCTTTTGGAGAAGCTGTCGAAAGAGCGGTGCCATTCTCATGCGGAATGGCATGGACAGTGCTTAAAAGCTTATGGCAACTGATTACATTCCAGCTTGATGTTTCAGAAATAGGTGGGCCAATTACAACCATTACAACCATTGCATCTACGACTCAAGCAAATCCTCTCAACCTACTCATTTTGATTCCGCTGATTTCAGCAAACTTGGCAATCTTCAATGCGCTGCCTATTCCAGCCCTTGACGGAAGCCACGTGATATTCACCTTTATTGAGTGGATCAGGAAAAAACCGATAAAGCGCGACGTGGAAAATATGATTCACTTGATTGGTATTTTTGCTTTATTTGCTTTTGTAATTTTGATTGACATTTTACACTTTGTGTTGTAAAATAAAGTCATGATTGATACGCTAGAAAAATTAAACGAAAAATATAATAATAAATATAACTATTTAAAACTCTTGAATGTTGTGTATGACAAAGATTCTTTGCTGTGCACTATAACTTTATTGTATCCTTATCAAATTGATGAAATTTCACCGGCCGATAAGGAAGAGATAATAAAGTTCTATCAAGAGTTTTTGTCTTTAAATGCAGAAATTAAGGTTAAATTTAAAAAGAGCTTTCTTGATGAGTGTCTTATATTAGAAGAGGTGATAGAATTTTTTAAGAACAATAAAAAAGGAATTTATCCATATATTTCACCTGAAAACTTAAGCTCTTCATTTGTTGATCAAAAGGTTGAAATTAATATATCTTTAAATCAGGACATTGTGTCTCTTCTTGAAGATTCAGATCTCGAAATGCAGATAAAAAAACATATTGAGAGCTTGTTTATTGCAAACGTGAAAGCTAATTTAATTGAAAACGATGAAACTTTGCCCGATGAAATTGATGCCGAAGATCTTATTCCAACATCCACTGGGAAACGTGTGCGTAGATATGACATTAAGATTGAAAAGAAACTTATTGGCGGAGATATTGCGCCAAAGCCAGAATACATATGTGATATAAAATCACCCAAGCCAGCTGTGATTTTGGCAGGTTTTATTTCTAATAAAAATCAAAAGAAATATATACAAAAGAAAGGAAAAAATGCTGGCAAAGAAAAAATGTTGTATACCTTTACTTTGCGTGATAAGGATGCGAGCATTGACTGCGTATATTTCTGCGGAAAAACACACGAAAAGGATATGGAATCGCTTGATGATCTGTTTATGGTTGCTTGCGTGGGAAATGTACAAGTTGGGCTTAATGGGAAGCTTACATATTATATAAAGAAGTTGTCACTTGCAAGTCCTTGTGAAGAAGTGGTGGAAGAAATCGTGGCTCAGAGTGGAGTGTATAAGCATACAAAAGTAGTTTTCCCTGATCGCATGCCAAGTGAAACTCAGGGCAATCTTTTCGAAGAGAAAAAAGAGTATAATGATTATATTATGCGAAACACATTTGTTGTGTTTGATATTGAAACAACAGGGCTTGATCCTGAAAACTGCGAGATTACCGAACTTGGCGCGGTAAAAATTGAGAATGGAGAAGTTACCGAGCGCTTTCAAAGTTTTGCAAAGCCATCACACCCAATTCCTGAAGAGGTGGTTAGGATTACCAACATTACTGATGAGATGGTTGCAGATGCGCCAAAGCCAGAAGATGTTGTATATGATTTCTATGAGTGGAGCAGGGGATGCGTTATTAGTGGATACAACATCATAAACTTTGATATGAAGTTTATTCACAAAGTGGCTGAAAAAATAGGCGTTACGTTTGACAATGAAATTATTGATGCTTTTCCGCTTGCTCGTCAATCAGGATTAAGGTTGGGCAACTATAAACTTGGGACCGTTGTTAAAGCGCTTGGGCTTACGCTTGTTGACGCGCATAGAGCGTATAATGACGCACATGCGACCGCTCTTGTGCTTTTAGAGCTAAATAAAGTAAAAAAATAACAACTTTTTTTAATATAACACTTGCAATTTGGGAAAAACAGTGTTATAATAAGGTAGACTAGATATTTGGGGAGCGTGCAGAAAACTGCAACGCTCCCTAATTCGTAAAAAGGGGGATTTGAAATTGGCAGGAAAAGTAAAAGCCATTTGCGAAGAAAAAATAGTTCCAATTATTGAGGAGCTTGGCTATGAGGTTGTAGAAGTAGAATATGTAAAAAAATCTGATGGAATGAACTTGACTTTCTATATTGATAGCGATAACGGCATTCAAATTGAAGATTGCGAAAAAGTATCAAAACCAATTGATGGGCCGCTTGAAGAGGTGAATCCAACAGATGATCAACCATATATTTTGAGTGTGAGTTCGCCAGGGCTTGATAGGCCTATCAAAACAGATAAAGACTTTAAAAGAAATTTAAATAAGCAGATAGAAGTTACGCTGTTTGCAAAAGTGGACGGTAGAAAGAAATTTGAAGGAGAACTTATTTCTTACAATGATACATCCTTTGTAATTAAAGAAATAGTCAAAAACAATGAGAAAGAAATTTCTTTTGATAGAAATCAAGTTGCGCACATCGTGCCAGTAATTAAATTTTAAGGAGATAAACATGATTAATAAAGATTTTTTCCAAGCCCTTGATGACTTGGAAGCAGAGAAAAAAATTGACAAAGAAACATTTTTAAAAACATTAGAAACAGCGCTTACTTCGGCTTATAAAAAGATGTATGGCGAGGCAAAGTCAGCTATGGTTAAGTTGAACCCTGAAAAAGCCACTATTAAAATTTATTCATACAAGACAATCGTGGCAGAAGTTGAAGATCCAGATAAGGAAATCTCACTTGCAGAGGCTAAGCTTCTTAAAAAATCATATAAACTTGGTGAAGAAGTTATGACTGAAGAATCTACAAAGGATTTTGGTCGTATCGCTGCTCAGACAGCAAAGCAAGTTGTTATGCAAAAACTTAAAGAGATGGAGAGACAAATGGCTCTTTCAGAACTTTCTGAGAAAGAAGATGAGCTTATGACAACGATTGTTAAGAGAAATGACAACGGAACAGTATATGTTCAGCTGTCAAACTCAAACACAGAAGGTGTTATGCTTCCTTCAGACCAAATACCAGGTGAGAAGTTCAATGTTGGCGACAGAGTTAAAGTCTATGTGAAGAAAATTAAAGATTCTTTCAAAGGCACTCAAATTCAAGTTACAAGAAGCAACATCGGTTTTGTAAGAAAACTTTTCGAACTTGAAATTCCTGAGATTGCCAGCGGAGAAGTTATGATTAAAAACATCTCTCGTGACGCTGGAAACAGAACAAAAGTTGCTGTTTATACTGATAGACCAAACATAGATCCAATTGGAACTTGTGTTGGCTTCCATGGACAAAGAATTGATACCATTACTGCAGAACTTAATGGTGAGAAGATTGACCTCATTGAATACAGCGATGATCCACTTGAATACATCGCAAAAGCTCTTAGCCCAGCAAAAGTAATCAGCGTGGAAACAAATGAGAGCTTGCATTCATCAAGAGTTATTGTCCCTGACGATAAACTTTCTCTTGCAATTGGAAAGAATGGACAAAATGTTCGTCTCGCAGCAAGACTTACAGGCTGGAAAATTGAAGTTAAACCTGAAAGCTCTGTTAGCGTAGCAGAGGTTAAAGAACCAGAATACGAACTTACAGATCTTAACGATGATGACGCTTTCTCAGGTTTGACAGGAATTGAAGAGCTTGAGGATATTACTCCACTTGATGATGACGAAGAATAATGCTGGAGGATGATATGGAAAAACTCCGTATGTGTACTGCTTGCAGGCAAATGCAAGATAAGCGCGATCTTCTTAGAGTGGTAAAAGACAAAGAAAACAACATATCCATTGATTTTTCTGGAAAGAAAAATGGTAGAGGTGCATATATATGCAAAAATGAAGAATGTTTGAAAAAATGTATCAAACAAAAATCATTAAACAAAGCTTTTAAGTCAAATGTTGGAGAGGAAGTTTATTTACAACTTCAGGAGGCAATCGTTGGACAGAGAAAAGATTAAAGGCTATTTAAATATTTCAAGAAAAGCAGGGTATCTCATAATAGGAGGGGAAACCCTTGAGGACTATAAAAAGAAGCTATTCCTTGTTTTGTTTGATAATTCAGCAGGCTTAAGTACACTTAAAATTGTTGATAAAATCAAAGCAAGGGGAATTCATGTGGTTGGCATAGAATCTTTAGGAGATTTATGTGCAATCCCAACATGCAAAATTGTTGGAATCAAAAACAAAAATATAAGTGAAATTATTGAATCGTTGATAAACGAATAAAGGAGTCTAGATTGGCAAATCAAGCATTAGAAAATTTGAAGAAAATTCATGTGTTACAAAAGGAAGGAGAAATTTCAAAACTCTTGCAAGAGTTGAAGTCGTCAAAAACGCAAGTTGACGAGCTTGGAAGGTCTCTTTCTGCAAGATTGAAAGCGATTGATGTAGAGTTTGCTCAAAAGAAAGCCGTTGAAGCTGCACAGCAAACAAAGCAACAAGAAGAAAAAGAGGTTAAGGTTGTTGTAGAAGAAAAGAAACCTGCAACTGCTTTTGTTGAATCTTCAAACAATTTTAGAAAGTTTAACGACAGACCTCAAGGAAATCAAGCAAGAGGAGAGAACAACTACCGCGGGCAAAATAATCGCTTTGAGAACAGAAACGCCGATCGCAATGGCAATAATAGATTCAACAACAATAATTTCAATAGAGATAGAAAGGATGGGCCTCGTCCTCCATTTAATCCTAATAGACAAAACAACAATCAGCAGGGGCCAAGAAAGTTTGGAAACAACAATTTTGTTTCAGCTAAAGCAAACAACTTTAAATCATTTGCAAGTAATGATGCGCCTGAGATTGATGTTAAAAATGATCGTAATTACGCCAATAAGGCAAAATATGCTCAAAAACATAGCGTAGCTCATGACGAGAAAAAAGGGCAAGGCAAGCGCAGAGAAGAAGGCGGCAAGCGTAATAATGTGTTTATTGAAGGCGAAAATGGATTCGAAGAAATCAGCTTTGGATCAAGAAAAAGCGTAAAGAAGAAGAAAGAGCAAACAAACAAACAGGTTACTTCTATTACTCATGCTGTCCTCACTTCAAAAGAGATTACCGTTAAGGATTTCAGCGAAAAGATTGGCAAGCCGGTTACAGAAATTGTCAAGAAACTTATGCTTCTTGGTATTATGGCAACAATCAATTCAAATATTGATTTTGACACGGCTGAGCTTATCGCCAGTGAATTTGGCGTAACTCTTGAACTTAAAGCGGATAAATCATATGAAGAAAAACTTATGGATGCAGCTGAAATGGAAGATGATGCGTCAGCTCTTGTTAAACGTGCACCAATCGTTGCTGTTATGGGACACGTTGACCATGGTAAAACATCTCTTCTTGATGCATTTAGAAAAACAAATGTTGTGCTTGGGGAAGCTGGTGGAATTACACAAAGCATCGGTGCTTATCAAATTGAATTTAATGGTGAAAAGATTACATTTATTGATACACCTGGACACGCAGCATTTACTCAAATGAGAGCAAGAGGTGCCAAAGCAACTGATATTGCCATTCTTGTTGTTGCGGCCGATGATGGTGTAATGCCTCAGACAGTTGAAGCAATTAACCATATCAAAGCTGCGAATGTTCCGGTAATTGTAGCAATTAATAAAATGGATAAACCAGAGGCTAAACCAGAAAGAATCAAACAACAACTTGCTGAAAACAACATTCTTCCAGAAGAGTGGGGCGGAGATGCAATATGTGTGCCAATTTCAGCAAAAACCGGAATGGGACTTGATGATCTTAAGCAAACAATCCTTCTTGTAAGTGAAATGTGTGAACTTAAGGCAAATCCTGACAAAATGGCAACAGCTGTTGTTATTGAGGCAGAACTTGATAAGAATAGAGGCCCTGTAGCATCTGTAATTGTTCAGAACGGAACACTTCGCGTGGGCGATTCAATCATGTCTGGTATCACCTATGGTAAAGTTAGAGCAATGTTTAATGATCAAGGTAAGCCGATTAAAGCGGCTGGGCCATCAACTCCAGTTGAAATTTTGGGCTTTAATGAAGTGCCAGTGTCTGGCGATGAGGTTTATGCGGTGGAGGAAACACTTTCTAAGCAAGTTATTCAAGAGAGAATTGACAAGATTAAGAAAGAGCGTGCCGCTCAGTCATCTGGCGTAACTTTGGACAACTTTATGAACAGAGTTCAAGAAGGCGCGCTTAAAAACCTTAACGTTATTATCAAAACAGATACAATGGGCTCAGTTGAAGCAATCAAATCAACATTACTTGGCATTAGAAATGAAGAGGCTAAAGTTAATGTTGTTCATTCTGGTGCGGGAGCCGTTACTGAAAGTGATGTTATTCTCGCTCAAACAACAGGCTCAGTTATCATCTGCTTCAACCAGAAACCTGTTGCAAAAGCAAAAGCTCTTGCTGAAAACATGAAACTTGAAATCAAAGAATACAAGATTATTTATGAAATTGTGGATGACATTACTGCTGCAATCAATGGCATGCTGAGCATTAAGTATGAAGAAGTTTACATTGGAAACGCAGAAATCCGCATGGTATTTAAGCTGTCAACTGCTGGTAAAGTTGCAGGAAGTTATATTAAAGACGGAAAAGCAACTAGAAATGCCATTGCCGTTGTTAAACGTGGCAATGAAGAGATTGGAAAAACCACAGTTGAATCGCTTAAAATTGTTAAAGATGAGAAAGCAGAAGTTGCAAAGGGATATGAATGTGGGATTAAGCTGCGTGATAATATCGATTATAAAGAAGGGGATATTATTGAATTCTATTCAAAGGTTGCAATTAAACGCTAAAAAACATCAAAATATATTTTGAAAAATTCAAGAAATAGGCTATAATAATTGAAAGAAGTTTACATTGTAAACAGTAAGCATTCGCTTATTCAAACATTCTATGTTTGTTCTTTCAATTATTTTTAATTTTGCTATTTTGTTTGCAGAATATATGTATTGATGAACATAAGAGTGTTTATTAAAAAGTAGAATTCGCGTCTTCGGTTATGATGAAAACCATATTTGTGAGCATAGCAAATATGATGTAAAAAGCAGTGAAATGGACTTAAACAAAAATAAAAGGAGAAAAATTTATGTCAATAAGATTTGAAAGGGCCAACAGCGAAATTCAAAGATGTATCGCGGACATTATTCAAAACAAAATGAATGACCCACGCATTAGCCCTTTATTATATATTAGCGAGGTGAATGTTACACCAGATTTTCGTTATTGCAAAGTTAAGGTGGCTCTTGACAGCGAAGATACACAAGAACTTGAAGAAGTTATTAAGGTTTTAGAAAAATCGGAAGGTTTTATCAAAAGAGAATTGGCGGGAATGGTGCGAATGCCTTACATGCCAAAACTGCAATTCGTGATTGATAAAGGCACAATGGCGACGGTACGAATCAATGAAATTTTAAAAACGCTTGATATTCCAAAAGAAGAGGACGAAGAGAATGAATAGTTTAAAAGATATTGCGAAGGTATTAAAAAAGGCAAAGAGGATTGCTTTGTTTACACATAACAATCCTGATTCAGATGCTCTGGGCTGTGTATTTGGGCTTTATTACGCTTTCAAAACTATGGGAAAAGAAGCTGAAATCTTTATCAAAGACGAAATTCCCTATGTTAATCAACGTCTTATTGATACTAAATTGATTAATAGCGGAGAGTGCAGTCCGACGCAATTTGACACTTTTATGTGCTGCGATGTGTCTGAGCTTCAACGTATTGGATGTGGTGACAATATTTTTAATTTGACCAATAATACAATTGTGCTTGATCATCATATTACCGCGCAACTGATAGGAAAATACAATCATATTGATGCAAGCATCAGCTCGTGCAGCGAGCTTGTTTATGACTTGCTTAAACTTATGAAAGTACGCTTTAATGCAAAAATTTTGTCTTGTATTTATATGGGGTTATCTGCCGATACAAACTCATTTATCAACGCCAACACAAATGCGCATTCATTTAAAGTTGCTTATGAAATTGCTAAGTTTGGCATTGATTTGACAACAATCAATGAAGTAATTTACAAATCAATGTCTAAGGACGAAATAGCATTTAAACAGTATTTATGGAATAATTATAAGGCGGAAAAAGATGTTGCATACATCGTGATGGACTATAAAACTTTACAGGAATTAAAGGGGAATAATTCAAGCTGCTCTAATTTTAGTAGCAAACTTTTATCAATTGATAAAATAAACTATGCATTTAGCTTGATCGAAAAGGAACCGGGGGTTTTATCATTATCAATGCGGTCTCGTTCGGGGTATAATGTGCGTATTGTTGCCGAAAAGTTTGGCGGCGGTGGGCATACATGTGCGGCAGGGGCAAAGATTGCAAGTAAGGCTATCAATAAAATAAAGAAAGAGATAGTTTCTGCTATTCGTCAAAGTAAATGAGGTTCTTATGGCAATTAATGGAGTTATACTAGTCAATAAAGAACGCAATATATCTTCAAATAAACTCGTCAATAAGGTTAAGTATCTTGTTAAAGCGGAAAAAGCGGGGCATCTAGGCACGCTGGATGTGTTGGGCGAGGGACTGCTGCCAATAACACTAGGAAAGGGCACAAAACTATTTGATTACTACTTACATAAAGATAAAGTATATAAAACCGTCTTCAAGTTTGGCGAAACTACCGATACTTTAGATTTAGAAGGGGAAGTTACCGATAAAAACGATGTGAAAGTTTCACGCGAAGACGTGGAAAACGCCGTCTTGAGATTTGTTGGGAAACAAGCACAAATGCCTCCTAAATATTCAGCAAAAAAAATAAATGGGCAAAAGGCTTATGACTTAGCACGTGCAGGACAAGAAGTTGACTTAAAGCCAAAGGAAATTGAAATTTATTCAATAATAGTGCTGGATCAACTTGCGGAAAACACCTTTGAGTTTGAAGTTCATTGTTCCAGCGGTACATATATTCGTTCTTTATGTAGAGACATTGCCGAAAGCTTATCTACATATGGCGTTATGCTAAGTATACAACGCACTAAATGTGGCGATTTTAATCTAGAAAACGCTTTTACGCTTCAACAAATTGAATCGGGAGAATTTGATATTATAAAGCTGGACACCTTGTTTTCTTATCCTACACTTTACCTTGATGAAGAACAAACATCAAAGATTTTAAATGGTGTTTTGATTCCGAACAATGCGATAGGTGCATTGTGCAAAGGGGAAACAGACAATAAATTGTTCAAGGTTTTTAGCGAAAAGGATTTTTTAGGCGTAGGAGAGGTTGCTGGAGGGAAATTAAAATTAGCGTTAAGGTTGATATAAAGGAGAAAGTATGGTGTTATTTGGGCCGTCTGGCTGCGGCGAAGAATTTGTAGAGGAAGGGCATAGTGGCATATTAGAAGTACCCGCATGGATTAAAGCAAAAGGATTGGATGCTTACGAGTATTCTTTTGGACATGGCTATCAAATGTCGACTGAAAAAGCACAATTGGCAGGGGAAGAGTTTAAAAAACACGATATCAAACTCTCTCTGCATGCACCGTTTTATATCAACTTTGCAAATCCAGATGAGGAAATGTATGCAAAAACACAAGGTTACATATATACCGGAATTAAGTTTTTAAGAGCGTTTGGAGCTGATAGACTGATTTTTCATGCGGCGTCATGCGGTAAGTTGAGTAGAGACGAGGCGTTGGCTCTTACAAAGGCACGATTCATCGACACATTTGACAAGATGGAACAAGAAGGGCTGCTTGATGACCTTATTCTTTGTCCGGAAACTATGGGAAAAACTCAACAAATTGGCACATATCAAGAAATCGTGGACCTTTGCACACTTAACAAACATCTGCTTCCTACATTTGATTTTGGACATATCAATTCGCTGGAGGGTGGCTCTCTTAAGACAAAAGACGATTATAAGAGAATTCTTGACTACTCGATTGAAAAAATTGGTTATGAAAAAACAAACAACTGTCATATTCACTTTTCAAAGATTCAATATGGCGCAAAGGGGGAAATTAAACATCTCAATTATGATGACCTAGTTTATGGCCCCGAATTTGATGGTTTGGCAGAAATTTTAATTGAGTATAACCTTTCACCGCGTGTGATTTGCGAGTCAATGTCAACAATGCCAAAAGATGCACTTATTATGAAAAAAATTTATCATAAAATGCTAGACAAATAAGATTATTTATGCTATTATATTTTAGCACATATATAAATTAATAAAAGGAGATTACTATGGTATTTGCAGGAGATTTTAGAAAAGGAACTACATTTGAATGGGACGGAGCAGTTTATTCTGTTCTTGAATTCCTTCACGTTAAACCAGGCAAAGGCTCACCATTTGTAAGAGCTAAGCTTAAAAACGTTATGACTGGACAAGTTAAGGAAACAACTTTCAACCCATCTGACAAATTTCAAGTTGCAGTAATTGAAAAGAAAGAAATGACTTACCTTTACAGTGATGGCGAAATCTACTACTTCATGGACGCTGAAACTTATGACCAAATTCCTCTGAACAGAGAAAGCGTTGAAGATTGCTTAAACTATGTTAAAGAAAATGAAAACTGCACAATGTATTTCTATAAAGGAAATCCATTCTCAGTTTATGCTCCAACATTTGTTGAACTTGAAGTAATTGATTGTGAGCCAGGAATTCAAGGTGACACATCAAAATCAACAAACAAACCAGCAAAAGTTGAAACAGGATATACTCTTCCAGTTCCTCTCTTTATCAATATCGGAGACAAAATCAGAATTGATACTCGTGATGGAAGCTATATGGAAAGAGTTAAATAAGCTCAATCTAGAATTTGCACCGATTCGTCGGTGCTTTTTTATTGCATAAGCACATTTTGGCTATCTTTGTCGCTTTTGCATGTTGATTATGTCTTATTCATAGGCTACAACAGGAGTATGAAATGTTAAACAAAATCCTTCCGAGCGATATTTTTAATATACTACACAATAAAGTCAATTTAAATTATGTAAACGAAATAAGATTGCGAGCAGATAAACCCATTGTGCTATCAATTGGAGGACAGAGGATATTTCTTGGAGAACAGGGCGTAACAGCAAATTTAAAAGAAGCAAAATACGCATCCAAAATCATGATTGAGGACATCATTTTTAGAGCCAGTGAGTGCTCTATTTACTCTGTGAACGAGCAGATTAAAAAAGGATTTCTTGTAACTCAAGGCGGCATACGGCTGGGAATTGGGGGCGATATTGTCGAAGAAAAAGGCGTAATTAAAACAATGACCAACTATAGCAGCATTAATATTCGGCTGCCTCATGAAGTTCGAAACTGTTCTCTTCCTGTTTTTACGCAACTGCTAAATCAACAAACAATCTATAATACACTTATTCTGTCGCCGCCCGGGGCAGGTAAAACGACATTTTTGCGAGATTTCATTTGGCAATTGTCTGAGCGGAATTATGCTTATAATGTTTTAGTCCTTGACGAACGAGGAGAGCTTGATTTGGGCGAAAAGGGCGGACTGGGAAATTTTGCAGACAAAATATCTTTTGCTGGCAAGACAGTAGGGTTTGAGAATGGAATTCGCTCGCTTGCTCCAAACATTATTGTAACAGATGAACTTGCAACGCAAAATGACGTCGAGGCCGTTATGTATGCTGCAAATTGTGGTGTATCCTTGCTTGCCTCCGTACATTGTGATAGTATTGAGAGTTTTTGTAGTAAACAAAATTTTGAAAAAATCATTTCTGAGCGGGTGTTTCAACGATATGTACTCTTATCAATGAGGAATGGACCAGGAACAATAGAAGGAGTGTACAATGAAAATTTTGCAAGGATAAGGAGTTAGCCGTGAAAATATTGTTAATTGTCGTATTATTTTTCGCATCATTATTTGTGGGGTATGCGTTTTCCAAAAAATACAGGAAACGTCAGCAGTTTTTTGAAGCGTTTGTGATGCTGTGTCAAAAATTTGATGTTGAAATCAACTTTTCAAAAGAACGCATCAAAAACATTTTTCTAAATCTGGATGAATCGCATAAAGCAAGATTGCTTGGCATTGATAGAAATTATATTTCATTCTTAGACCAAGAAGCAGAACTATCAAAAGAGTTGTTATTTAAAAGCATTTCGTTTTTAAAGGAAGAGGAAAAAGATTTGCTATTTATCTTTTTTAAGTCGCTAGGGAGAAGCGATTTGGAAAGTCAATCTAAAGAAATAAAAAACTATTTGACTCGCTTTGAGGGGCTAACACAGTCCGCGCAACAAGACAATAAAAAGTATGGCTCGCTTTCAGTTAAGCTTGGGCTTATAGTAGGACTTTTTATTGTAATTTTGTTGATTTAGGTGATATATGGGCATAGAAATAATAATTAAAATAGCCGCAATCGGCCTTCTTACTGCAATTTTGGGGCAAATTTTAAAGCAAATGGGAAAGGACGAAATTGCCACTATAGCCACCATAGCAAGCTTTATCGTTGTGATTATTATGGTTTTAAATTTAATTAGCGAACTTTTTTCTACTTTTCAAACAATATTCAATTTTTAGAGGCTTATGGATATAATTTTAAAAATTGTTGCTGTTGGTTTTATCACATGTATTGCCACAATGATTATCAAACCAATTCGCGCAGATTTTTCAATTTTTATTGCAATCGCGGGCGGATTAATAATCATTTTTATGATTGTTAATTATTTGACTGTAATATTCGCAACATTTAAACATCTTATTAATATAACGGGTGTCAGCTCAGGAATCTATTCGCTGCTGATCAAAATTATTGGAGTTGGTTATCTTATTGAGTTTACCGCTGGCATTTGCAACGAAAGCGGAAATTCATCACTGGGCGATAAAGTATTGCTTGGCGGTAAAATAGTAATACTCACTCTTGCGTTGCCAATAGTGCTAAGCATTTTAGACATTATCATGGAACTGCTGCCTGCATGAGAAAAGCGTTCACAATAATTGCTGCCGCTTTCTTGATATTTATTTTTGGATACACCGCCACCCAAACAAATATCATTTATGCGGAAAGCGCAACCGAAATCATAAATGAAGGACAACTAGACGAAGAAGTTTTATCGCAACTTGAGAATCTTGACTTTTCTGCACTTGATAAGATTATTGAAGATTTTTCAGGTGCACAAGCCTCTTTCTTTGGTCATGGTGATTTTTTTTCGAAAATAATACAATTGGTAGCAGGTGAGTTTGATGACACGCAAGGGCTCTTTAAAAATATCATAAACATTCTTTTTGATAGTTTGCTGAATCTATTGCCTTTAATTTCTGCTGTGATTGCAATCGCACTGCTAGGAAACATTATCCAAGGATTAAAGCCAACCACAAACGGCAAATCAATTTCAAATATCATTCATTTTGTCTCCTACGGCGTGATCGTTATTTTAGTCTTATCTATTGTTGTGCGCATGATCTCGCTTGCACGGGGAACGCTTTCATCCGTTCAAAAACAAATGAATGCGCTGTTCCCTATTTTGCTGACTCTTCTTACCGCAGTTGGCGGTACAACCTCAGCGGCAGTTTATCAACCGGTCATGGGCCTACTCACAAATGGCATATTAAACCTGTTTACCTATCTTCTTCTGCCAATTTTCATTTTTTCGGTTATCTTTTCCGTCGTGTCAAATTTATCAAACACGGTGAAGCTTGATAAGTTTGCCAGCTTCTTTAACAGTTCTTTTAAGTGGATTACAGGATTTGTGTTTACTATTTTTACTGCCTTTCTTTCTTTGCAGGGGATTACGGCTGGATCAATTGATGGTATTTCAATTCGCACCGCAAAATATGCAATTAAATCTTATGTTCCTGTTATTGGGGGCTATATTGGTGACGGTATCGGGCTTATTCTTGCTTCATCCAATCTTATCAAAAACGCAGTAGGTGTAGCTGGGCTTTTAATGATGGCAGCCTCTATCATATCACCCCTAATTGAAATGATTTTGTTTATGCTTGCGTTGAAGCTTATTGCGGGGATAATTGAGCCTTTAGGGAATAAGCAGGTTGCGAATTTTGTGTCGTCACTGGCAAAAAGTATGGTTCTTTTGATTGTCATCTTAATAGGGGTTGCTTTTGCATATTTCATCTTGCTTGGCCTTGTTATGTGCAGCGCAAATTTATTTTAGGAGGGTGGAATGTTTGCAAGTGTTTCTTCATGGATACTTTCAATAGCAGGCATCATCTGTTTGTCCGTCCTTGTTGAACTTGTGTTACCCGATGGACAAATGAACAGATATATTAAGGGGATTTTTTCATTTATCGTTGTATTTATTATTATCTCTCCTTTGCCAAAGCTTCTAAACAAAAACATTGACATCTCCTCTATATTCAGCTATGAACAGTCATTCCAGCTTGATGAAGAATATCTTTATCAGCTTAATCTTGACAAGCTAAACAGCCTTCAAAGCGCGATTGAAAAGGAGATTAAAACTAATGGATATGAAAATGTGGCCTTATATATTAACGCAGATATATTTAATAACGAGATGCAAATAAAATCTGTTTCAGTCGATTTAACGCAGTTAGTCATATTGGAAAATGCCGAGCATAGAGATATAGTAAAGATTAAAAACCATATTACAACTATTGTAAAAAAACATATTGATATAGATGAGGAGATGATAATGTATGATGGATAAGTTAAAAGATAGGTTGAAACTGTTGCGGCAACGCGTTAAAGAAATAAAAAATTTTCAAATTTATCTTGTTGTGGGTATGATTTTAATAGCCGCTGGCGCTTATTTTCTCTCTCTTCCAAAACAGGATGTTAACAAACAAGAAACTATCGACAATAATCGCACTGAATTTGCTAGCTCTGCGGAATATGTTGACTATCTTGAGAATAAACTTGAAAATGTAATCACTTCGCTTAAAGGCGTTGGACAAGCAGAAGTCGTTATAACTTTAGAGAAAGGCTTTGAGTACATCTACCAAACTGAGGAAGAGACTAGAACGACATCAAACGGGACAAGCGTGACAAGCTCGACAATTGTCCTTATTGATGGAAAGCCAATTGTACTAAAGGAAATCTATCCCGTCATCTGCGGAATCGTGGTTGTTGCAGAAGGAAGCGGTGATGTCGCTGTACGGATGAATATTATAAACGTCATCCAAACAGTGATTGATGTTGAAACAAGTCAGATAAAGATTATGGAAGGGAAATAAAAGGAGAGATTATGAAGAAAAGAACAAAGATCATTGTAATTACAGCTATGGTGTTACTACTTGGTATAACAGGATATTTAAACGTAATGATAAACAATTCTGTGTCGAATGGCACGCCAGCACAAACGACTCAGACGGCAAGCTATTTTCAAACATACAGATCAACGCGAGAATCTACCAGAGATCAAGAAATGCTTTACTATGATGCAATTATATCAAATGAGACTTCTACTTCTGACGCAATCAAAAACGCTGAAAGCTTAAAGCTTGATCTTATTGCTCAAATGGAGCAGGAATTGGTGATTGAAGGGCTTATTAAGGCAAAGGGATTTGAAGATTGCATTGTTTCAATGCTTGACGGCAATGTGAACGCAGTTGTAAAGGCCAAAGAGCTTTCTTCCACCGAAGTGGCGCAGATTTTAGCGGTAATTCAGTCACAACTTAACACAAGTTTGGAAAATATCAAAATTATTCCAGTAGAATAATTGCATTATGGAAAAGTTTTGTGCTATAATACTAAAGAATAGGAGAAAACTATGACAAAAACAACATTAAAGAAAAAAGGAAAAGTTGAAATTGATAGAGATATCCTCTTGTCAATTATCAATCTTGCAGCAAAAGAAATCAATGGCGTTGAGTCTCTGACAAACGCTGAGCTGCCTCTCGTTCGCCGAATGAACAAAAAGAAAAGCGAAGGGGTTGTAATTAAATTTGATTTAAACGGTGCGCTTAATGTCGATGTTTATATTCGCGTTTACATTGGCTATAGCGTTCCAGATATTGCATACAGAGTTCAAGAGAATATTAAAAACTCTTTAAACTCTATGGTGGGAATCAAACCAGGAAAAATCAATGTCCATGTATGTGGCGTTGCAGTTGACGAGGAAAACAGATGAGAACACAAGCACGAGAACTTGCCTTTAAATTAATATTCGAAAGACTTTTCGTTAAAGAAAACTATAGCTTTGACGAAGAGTTTTTTGCTGTTATTAAGAAAGAGGAAGATAGAGAATTTTCAAAACAACTAGTAACTAGCTTTGAAAACAACCGAGAAGAAGTTGAGCAACTTGTTTCTTCAAAACTTATTGGTTATTCACTTGACAGGGTGTATAAAATTGACCTAGCGCTTCTTTATCTTGCGGTGACTGAAATCAATTATCTTCAAACACCTCATCAAGTTGTTGTAAATGAGGTGGTAGAGCTTTCAAAACAGTTTTCAACCGAGAAGAGTAGCCGTTTCATTAATGGTGTATTAGCGGCAATTATTAAGGGGAAAAATGACTGAAGCAATTACCGTATCAAAGTTAAATGGCTATATAAAACAGATTTTTGACGCGGAAGAACTCCTCCACAACATACCAGTTGTAGGGGAGGTTTTTGGTGTAAGTATATCACGCAACGTGATATATTTTTCGCTTAAGGATGAAAACGCCACACTGCCATGTGTTTGTTTTTATCCTGCTCTTGCAAGTGAAATTATTGAAGGGGCAAAGTTAGTCGCTGTTGGCAGTCCAAACTTCTATGTAAAGGGAGGAAAATTAAACTTCAACGTTTCCCGCGTTGAAAAAGTTGGTCAAGGGAAACTTTACGAAGAATTTATCAAGCTTAAGCAAAAGTTGGAAAGTGAAGGACTTTTTGATCCTTTGCATAAAAAACAGATTCCAAGTAATATTAAAAGAATCGGTGTGATTACTTCGCGAGAAGGCGCGGTTATTCAGGATATCAAAAATGTGGCATGGCGAAGAAATCCCAGCGTGGATATTGTTTTGTTCAATACAAAAGTGCAAGGGAATTTTGCAGAAAATGAGATTGCTCATGCTATTGAGGTGATGGGCAACTATAATGACATAGATGTTGTTGTTGTAGCACGTGGAGGAGGCTCTCTTGAGGACTTATGGGCATACAACACAGAAATAGTTGCGCGTGCTGTGTTTGCATGTCCTAAGCCCATTATTTCAGCTGTGGGGCATGAAACAGACTTTACTATTATCGACTTTGTGAGCGATTTAAGAGCGCCAACACCTTCCGCAGCGGCAGAGCTTCTTACTTACAACGTTTCTGACAAAAAATTTGAACTAGCGTCCTTAAGTAATAGCTTTTTAAAGAGCATCGATTTTTATATGACCGGCCGGTATAGTCAATTGGAAAACAACCGACTAGTCTTAAGCGGATTAAGCGAAAAGGTGTTGTTGAATGCCAAAACGCAAGTTGACAGTTTGGGACAAAGCCTCATTAGCAGCTATGAAAGATATTTAAATCAGCAGTATTATGAGCTTGGAATATGTGAGAATACTCTTTCAAAAATCAACCCCTTAAGCATATTAAATAAGGGTTATGCTAAAGTTGAGCAATGCGGAAAATCAATTTTTGCCAAAAACGAGCTCAACATGCAGGAAAAAATAAAAGTGATATTTAAAGACGGAGAAATTATTGCCTCTTTGAAAGGAGAATAAATGGAAAACAAAATATCTTATGAAGAAGCAGCGAAACAGCTGCAAGAAATAATTGACAAAATTGAAAATGGAAAGCTGCCTTTAGATGAGGCGGTAAAGCTTTTCGAAAAAGGGAAAGAGCTCATCTCAATTTGTTATAATTTGCTCGATCAGGCAAAAGGAAAGTTAACAGAAATCAAGGAAGTAGCAGGCAAATTAGAAGAAGCCTAAGGCATATTGAAGGTAAGTAAGGACATATATATACCTTATGAAAAGATATTCAAAAGCAACAATTGCATCGTATAAAGGCGCAAAAAAATTTAAATGGGCATTCAATATGCTGGCGATTTCAGTTTTTACATCGTTGCTGCTTGGATATATAAGCCAAACTATGCTTACAAGGCTTGGCATTATCGTTGCTACACTTGTTATAATAATTTTTATTTTCTTTGCAGTGTTATTTGACATGATAGGGGTTGCTGTTGTATCGGCTGAAATAGAGAAATTCAGCCAATGGAAACAACAAAAAATTAAAGGGGCAAGCATGGGGCATCAACTATGTCTCAACTGTGAAAAAGTATGCTCTTTTTGCGGAGATGTTGTCGGGGATATTTGCAGCACCTTGTATGGCGCAGGGGGTGCATGCGTTGTCGTTGCAATCACCAAAAACTATTCTCAACCAAGCGTTGTAATGCTGATTTCAATTTCGGTATCTGCAGTTATTGCCGGGCTTACCATTTTCTTTAAAGCACTAATGAAGGAATATTCCTTGAAAAAATCAAACAAAATCATTTTAAAGTTGGGTTGGTTTCTCGAAAAATTCATCTTTAAAGAAAAAAGTTGCAAAAAATTATAAAATATAGTTGACAAAAACAAATTAATGTGCTATATTTAAACACGTATGAAAGCAGAAGTTCCACTTCTCACCAGTCAGCAGTAAAGTTAGACTTGGTTTAAAAACTTAATTTCTTTATATTTATATTGAATGGTTTTTTGGTGGAGTTTTATGCTTCCACCAAATTTTTATTTAAAAGGGGATTATAATTATTTTTAAGGAACTTTTAATAAACGAACAAATTTCTGCAGCGCAGGTTCGTTTAATCGGTGAGAATGGAGAGCAACTTGGAATCGTTTCCAAAGCAGAAGCTCTTGCAAAAGCAGAAGAAGCAGGGCTTGACCTTGTTTTAATGTCAGGTGGCACTACACCTCCAGTATGCAAAATTTTAGACTATGGTAAGTTTAAATATGATGCGCTTAAAAAGGATAAGGAAATCAAAAAAGCTCAAAAGATTATCGAAACAAAAGAAGTAAGGCTTTCTATGACTATTGAAGAGTATGATATTGCTTATCGCGTTGCAAGTGCGTCAAAATTCCTTCAAGAGGGCAACAAAGTTAAAGTTGCGCTTAAAATGAAGGGAAGAGAACAAGCTTATGTCAAAAAGGGTATCGAAATCGTAAAAGACTTCTGTGAAAGACTTAGCGAGGTTGGTACAACTGAAAAACAACCAGAACTCATGGGAAGAAACATCTTTGTAATTATAAGCCCAAAGAAAACAAAATAAAGGAGAAAAGATTATGCCAAAACAAAAAACACATAGTGGTTGCAAAAAGCGTTTCCGTATCACTGGAAGCGGACAGGTTAAGTTTGCAAGACCTGGTAAAGGACACTTCCTTACAAAGAAATCAAAAGCAAACAAAAGAAAACTTAGAAAGGGATCTTACATTTCTGGAAAGAATGCACAAAACATTAAGACCCTTTTGGCTAAATAGGAGGACAACTTATGAGAATTAAGAGAGCAGTTAATGCAGTTAAAAAGCGTCGTTCAATCCTTAAAAGTGCTAAGGGTTATAGAGGAGCAAAATCTAAGCTTTACAGAACAGCTAGAGAACAAGTAATGAAGAGCGGACAATATGCTTATGTTGGACGTAAACAAAAGAAGAGAGATTTCAGAGCTCTTTGGATTACAAGAATCAATGCAGCTTGCAGACAAAACGGAATTTCTTACTCTAAATTCATTGCTGGACTTAAGAGCAAAGGAATTGACCTTAACAGAAAAGTTCTTGCTGATATGGCTGTAAGAGAACCAGAAGCATTCGCTTCGCTCGTTGGGCAAGTAAAATAATGCTTAGGGCAAGCATCAATCTAATTAAAGATCTAAAAAAGCAAAAGCGTGAAAACGATTTTTTGCTTTTTTTGGATAACTTTAAAATTATCAAAGACGCAATTGCAGGTGGATTAAAGCCTAAATATATCTTTGTTGATGACGAAAACAATAGTGATTTT
The DNA here is from genome assembly GCA_017625505.1 of Clostridia bacterium. GTDB lineage: Bacteria > Bacillota > Clostridia > Christensenellales > UBA1242 > Caccovivens. The sequence continues at coordinate 35,096 of JAGAKV010000005.1, forward strand.
GGGAATATTGACTGCCCAATTTATAAGGTTGAAAAACATATTATCGAGCAGCTCGCCGACAGCAAAACACCACAAGGAGTAGTTTGTATTGCAGAATACACACCACATATTGTGGAATCACCTAAAACAAACTTCTTGGTACTTGATAGGCTGCAGGACCCCGGTAATGTTGGAACGCTTATCCGTACTGCATGCGCGGCTGGTTTTAAATATGTCTATCTTATTGACAGCGTCAAACCAACCAATTCAAAACTTATCAGAAGCACTGTTGGCACCATTTTCAATACAAACGTCATTTCCATGACAAGTGGTGAGTTTGAAAGATGTGCAAAAGAGTGGAAGTTAAACCTACTCGTAGCTGATATGGATGGGGAAAATATCTTTACTTTTAAAACCGAATCGCAGATTGGCCTTGTTGTGGGCAATGAAGGGCAAGGAGTCAGTGATAATCTAATTTCTATTTGTTCTCATAAAGTAAAAATCCCTATGCAGAGCGGAGTAGAAAGCCTTAATGCGGCCGTTTCAGGCGCAATTATCATGTATCAAATCGCAAAAAACAATTTTAGTTAAGCACTTTTATTTGACATAGCATTTGTCTCAGTGCTATACTCATACTGAAAAGTACATAAAAGGAGAAAAGTTATGAAA